>NZ_AWXE01000001.1:0-368077 GCF_000469155.1 Candidatus Micropelagos thuwalensis
CTTCCGTACGACGGATGTGACGGGTGTTTGTCAGTTGCCGAGCGGTACTGAGATGGTTATGCCCGGCGATAATGTTGAGATGGAAGTTGAACTGATTGTGCCAATTGCGATGGAAGAGAAACTGCGCTTTGCGATCCGTGAAGGCGGCAGAACAGTCGGCGCAGGCGTCGTCTCATCAATCATCGAGTAGGACTTCTATAAAGGTGAATAGAATTATCGCTTTAGGAGTGTAGCTCAATTGGTAGAGCACCGGTCTCCAAAACCGGGGGTTGGGGGTTCGAGTCCCTCCACTCCTGCCACCGGTAAGGAGACACCCTAAAAAGCGTAAGGCTCAATAGGTCTCTGTTAATTAGGCAGGATTTATAAAGTTTTGAAGGTCAGGAATAGTTGCGTTATCCTGACACATAGGAAGAAGAGGCTCATCATGGCAAACCCATTTGGATTTCTGCAGGAAGTTCGTTCCGAAGTCCGCAAGGTTACATGGCCGACACGTCGGGAAACCATGATTACGACTGTGATGGTTTTCATAATGGCCGTGATTGCTTCTGTTTTCTTTTTCATTGCTGACCAGATATTCGGCTTTTTAGTTCAGCTACTTCTGGATATTGGGAATTAATAATTGATGGCTCATAAATGGTACATCGTGCACGCCTATTCTAACTTCGAACAGAAGGTGGCTGACAGCATTCAGGAGCAAGCGCGCATTTCGGGTTTGGAGGATCTCTTTGAAGAAATTCTGGTCCCTACCGAAGAGGTGGTCGAGCTAAGACGTGGACGCAAGGTAAATGCAGAACGCAAGTTTTTCCCCGGTTATGTGCTGGTTAAAGTGGATTTGACAGATGATGCATATCATTTGGTAAAAAATACACCGAAGGTTACGGGTTTTCTGGGTGCTGAAAACCGTCCGACACCTATCCCTCAACGCGAAGTTGATCGCATCGTTAATCAGGTGCAAGAGGGGGTAGAGCGTCCGAAACCTTCAGTGATTTACGAAATTGGCGAGCAGATCCGTGTTTGTGACGGGCCTTTCGCTTCCTTCAACGGTCTTGTCGAAGAGATTGATGAAGAAAAGGCACGGTTGAAAGTTTCCGTGTCAATTTTCGGTCGGGCTACGCCGGTCGAGCTTGAATATGGGCAGGTTGAAAAACTCTGAACATGAATAACGCGGGAGCGTCATTTGACGTGTTGGACCGCGGACCATAATCGCAATGCCGGAAGTTGGATGCTTCTGGATGAAAGGAACGAGAGATGGCTAAAAAGATTGAAGGCTACCTGAAAATGCAGGTGCCGGCGGGAGGCGCAAGCCCATCCCCGCCCATCGGTCCAGCGCTGGGACAGCGTGGGTTGAATATCATGGAATTTTGCAAGGCGTTTAATGCCAAGACGCAGGAAATGGAAAAAGATATTCCTATTCCAACAATTGTGACGATCTTCGAAGACAAGTCTTTCACATTCGAGATTAAGACGCCGCCAGCTTCTTTTTATCTCAGAAAGGCAGCTAAATTATCCAAAGGTGGCAGTCTGCCAGGTCGTGAAGTTGCCGGGTCTGTCACGATGGATCAGTGTCGTGAAATCGCCAATGAGAAATTAAAAGACCTCAATACCAATGATGTGGAACAAGCTGCCAAGCAAATTGCTGGTTCTGCCCGCGCCATGGGTCTAGAAGTGAGGGGGGCGTAATGGCTACTGCAAAACGCATTAAATCCGCCAGAGAAGGCATTGACCCCAAAAAACTATATTCCCTTGAGGAAGCCGTAAAGCTTGTTAAAGAACGCGCAACCGCGAAATTTGACGAAACCATTGAGGTTGCTTTGAATCTTGGCGTTGACCCGCGTCACGCTGACCAAATGGTTCGCGGCGTCGTTGAATTGCCGAATGGTAGTGGACGTTCTGTTCGTGTTGCTGTTTTTGCAAAAGACGCCAAAGCTGATGAGGCCAAGGAAGCCGGTGCAGATTTAGTCGGTGCTGAGGATCTTATGGAAACGGTTCAGGCTGGCACAATCGATTTTGATCGGTGCATTGCCACGCCGGATATGATGCCGCTTGTTGGTCGCTTGGGTAAAGTGCTTGGCCCGCGTAATTTGATGCCGAATCCGAAAGTTGGCACTGTGACGACAGATGTTGCCGAAGCTGTTAAGGCGGCTAAGGGTGGTGCGGTTGAATTCCGTGTAGAAAAAGCGGGTATTGTTCATGCTGGTGTTGGTAAGGCCAGTTTCAGTGAAGAGCAAATTACCGGAAATGTTCAGGCATTCTTGACTGCTGTACAAAAAGCGCGCCCTAGCGGTGCGAAAGGAACATTTATTAAACGTATCGCGCTGAGTTCCTCTATGGGGCCTGGTGTGAAGATTGACGTCGCGGCTGCTGCCGACGGCTAAATATTTGGCGTTTGCGCCAGATAGGCGGTTTTACCGTCGAATGACTGTCCGAGATTTCGGGTGTCGCTATTAGCGGCTTAATTTCCCGGATGAGACGGGTGAAGGTTTTACCGGTTTTACCGGTTTGGGCTGGACCCGGGACAGATGAACTGTCGATTTATCTGAGCTTTGGCTTAGCTAACTGGGCAAAACTGAACCGGTGTGTCGTTTAGGCTTTATAGGCCACGACGTCCGCCCCCAAGCGCACAGGGGTTGTGCGCACGGAGAGAGAAAGTGGATAGAGCGACAAAAGAAAAGCTCGTTGAGCACTTCGGTGGCGTCTTTGCAGATGCTGGCGTTGTGGTTGTCACCCACTATGCCGGGTTGACGGTGCCGCAAATGGAAGATCTGCGTCATCGTGCGGCCGAGGTTGGCGGTAGCGTAAAAGTTACCAAGAACCGTTTGGTTAAACTCGCTCTCGCAGATACTAATGCTGAACCTCTGGTTGACCTTTTTAACGGCCCAACTGCGATCGTCTATTCTGAAGATCCAGTCGCCGCGCCAAAGATTGCCGCTGATTTTGCTAAAGATAACCAAGACCTAAAATTATTGGGTGGGGTTATGGGCGACAAAATCCTGAATGAGGTTGAGGTTAAAAATCTGGCATCATTGCCATCATTGGATGCTCTTAGGGGCAAACTTGTCGGATTATTGAATGCACCAGCTACAAAAATAGCCGGTGTAACGCAAGCCCCTGCTGGTCAACTGGCGCGGGTTATTGGTGCTTATGCTGCGAAGGGTGAGGCTTAATTAAAGCCAATCCGGATATTTGAAGGAGTAGAAAATATGGCTGATCTTGAAAAGATTGCTGAAGAACTCTCAAGCCTGACAGTGCTTGAAGCTGCAGAACTGTCAACACTTCTTGAAGAGAAGTGGGGCGTTTCTGCTGCGGCCCCAGTAGCTGTTGCTGCTGCGGCTCCTGCAGGCGATGCTGGTGGTGCTGCTGAAGAAAAAGACAGCTTCACCATTGTTCTGGCTGCTGCTGGCGACCAGAAAATCAACGTCATCAAAGAGGTTCGGGCGATTACCGGCCTTGGTTTGAAAGAAGCTAAGGAAATCGTGGAAAGCGCACCGAAAGATGTCAAAGAAGACGTTCCAGCTGCAGAAGCCAACGAGTTGAAAGAAAAACTCGAAGCCGCAGGTGCTACTGTAGAGCTTAAATAAGTTGATGGGGCGGGGTTAGCCCCGCCCCTGACATCCTCATCCACGGAGTGTGGGGATGCGTATATTACTTATTACTCCGTAAAATTTATTGCTGCGAGCGAGGAAACCACATGTCGCAAGCTTATGCCGGACGCAAACGTATAAGACGCTCTTTTGGACGTATCCCTAAAGTTCTGGATATGCCTAACCTCATTGAGGTTCAAAAATATTCCTATGATCAGTTTTTGCAGGCGGAAGAACCTGATGGCGGTCGGGAAGATATGGGCCTGCAGGCCGTATTTAAATCGGTTTTTCCAATCGATGATTTCGCGAAAACATCTCGACTGGAATTCGTATCTTATGAATTTGAACAACCGAAATATGATGTTGAGGAATGTCAACAACGTGGCATGACCTTTGCCGCTCCACTCAAGGTTACGCTCAATCTCATTGTTTATGATGTAGATGAGGAAACCGAGGCACGTTCAATTAAAGGCATTAAACAACAAGAAGTTTACATGGGCGATTTGCCGCTTATGACTTCTAACGGCACATTTGTTGTGAATGGCACCGAGCGGGTTATTGTTTCTCAAATGCACCGGAGCCCTGGCGTATTTTTTGATCATGATCGCGGGAAAACCCATGCCTCAGGCAAGCTTCTGTTTGCGGCGCGCGTTATCCCTTATCGTGGCTCCTGGCTCGATTTTGAATTTGACGCTAAAGATATTCTTTTTGTACGTATTGATCGCCGTCGGAAACTGCCGGCAACAATGCTGTTGCATGCGCTTGACTTTGATGATGAAGAAATCTTGTCTCTGTTCTATGAAAGCATCAACTTCTCGCGCAAGGATGATAAATGGGTTACACCTTTTGATAAGGATGCCCGTCGCGGTACAAAACCTGCTTTTGATTTAATTGACGCCAAAACTGGAAAAGTGGCAATTGAAGCTGGCAAGAAAATTACCCCGCGCCTTGCTAAAAACCTCGAAGAAGATGGGCTTGAAAATCTTCTCGTCAGTGATGAGGAAGTGATTGGTCGTTTCCTTGCTGAAGAGGTCTTCAACATGGAAACTGGTGAGATCTATGCCGAAGCCGGTGACGAGATTACCGAAGACTTGCTTGCTTCATTGCTTGAAAATGGTCACACGGAAATTTCCACACTGAATACGGATCCGATTAATAAAGGTCCGTTTATCCGTAACACGTTGCAGGCGGATAAGTCTTCAGACAAGCTGACAGCGCTTGAAGAAATTTATCGTGTCATGCGCCCGGGTGAGCCGCCGACAGCTGAGACAGCTCAAACCCTGTTTGATGGTCTTTTCTTTGATGAAGAAAGATATGACCTTTCATCTGTTGGCCGTGTGAAAATGAATATTCGTCTTGAATTGGATTGTGATGACGATGTCAAAATTCTAAGGAAAGAAGATATCGTCGCCGTAATGCGGACACTTGTTGATTTGCGTGATGGCAAGGGCGAGATTGACGATATCGATAATCTTGGAAACCGTCGTGTGCGGTCCGTCGGTGAGCTGATGGAAAACCAATATCGTGTCGGTCTTTTGCGCATGGAGCGTGCTATTCGTGAGCGCATGAGTTCTGTCGATAATGATACGGTGATGCCGCAGGATTTGATTAATGCAAAACCTGCTGCTGCTGCGGTTCGTGAGTTCTTTGGGTCATCCCAGCTTTCTCAGTTCATGGACCAAACCAATCCTCTTTCTGAGATTACGCATAAGCGTCGTCTTTCAGCCCTTGGCCCGGGTGGTTTAACGCGTGAACGAGCAGGTTTTGAAGTGCGTGACGTACACCCAACACATTACGGCAGAATTTGCCCGATTGAAACGCCAGAGGGGCCGAATATCGGTCTCATTAACTCGCTGGCGACATTTGCTCGTATCAATAAATATGGCTTCATTGAGAGCCCTTACCGTAAAGTGGTTGACGGTAAAGTGACGGATCAGGTGGATTATCTTTCTGCGATGGAAGAAGCCCGATACCGTGTGGCGCAGGCGACAATTTCATTTAATGAAAAAGGTGTCATTGAAAATGAGCTAATTAACTGTCGTGTGAATGGCGACTTTGAGATGGTGCCGCCTGAAATGGTGAATTATCTTGATGTATCACCTAAGCAGATTGTTTCTGTTGCGGCGGCGTTAATTCCTTTCCTTGAAAATGATGACGCAAACAGAGCGCTTATGGGTTCCAATATGATGCGTCAGGCTGTGCCGCTGCTGCAAGCAGATGCGCCGCTTGTTGGTACAGGTATGGAAGAAGTTGTTGCGAGAGACAGCGGTGCGGCTGTGACCGCCCGTCGCTCCGGTATTGTTGATCAGGTTGACGCGACGCGTATTGTTGTGCGTGTTACGGAAGAGGTCGATGCCTCAAAATCTGGCGTTGATATTTACAATCTTCGGAAGTTCCAGCGTTCTAATCAGTCCACTTGTATTAATCAGCGTCCGCTGGTTAGGGTAGGTGACCGTGTTCAGGCTGGTGATGTCGTTGCCGACGGCCCTTCCACCGAATTAGGTGAATTGGCACTTGGTCGTAACGTGCTTGTCGCGTTTATGCCATGGAATGGTTACAACTTCGAAGACTCAATTCTGATTTCGGAACGCATTGTGCGCGATGATGTGTTTACCTCGGTTCATATTGAAGAGTTCGAAATCATGTCCCGTGATACTAAGCTGGGGCCTGAAGAAATTACGCGTGATATACCCAATGTCGGTGAGGATGCTCTGCGTAACCTCGATGAAGCCGGTATTGTTTATATTGGCGCGGAGGTGAACCCAGGCGACATTCTGGTCGGTAAGATTACACCGAAGGGTGAAAGCCCTATGACACCGGAAGAAAAACTTCTGCGTGCCATTTTTGGAGAGAAAGCCTCTGATGTGAGAGACACATCCCTGAAACTTCCGCCCGGTGCATCGGGTACGGTTGTGGAGGTGCGTGTTTTCAACCGTCACGGCATTGAAAAAGACGAACGTGCATTGGCCATTGAGCGTGAGGAAATCGAAGCCCTCGCAAAAGACCGTGATGATGAATTATTCATCCTTGAGCGTAATGTTTATGACAGACTGCAAGAGTTGTTAAACGGCAAAATTGCCGCCAGCGGTCCAAAGGATATTTCGTCGGAAACAAAAATCACGGAAGCCTTGCTTGAGGATGTGCCGCGCAGTCAGTGGTGGCAGATTGCTCTCAAAAATGACAAAGCTATGTCCGAAGTCGAAGCCTTGAAAAAGCAGTTTGAAGACAGCAGAGCAGCTCTGGAAGCTCGCTTTGAGGACAAGGTTGAAAAGCTTCAGCGTGGTGATGAGTTGCCGCCGGGCGTGATGAAAATGGTCAAGGTCTATGTTGCTGTTAAGCGTAAGCTGCAACCTGGCGATAAAATGGCCGGTCGTCATGGTAACAAAGGTGTTATCAGCCGGATTATGCCTGTTGAAGACATGCCTTATCTTGAGGACGGTACACCTGTTGATATTGTTCTCAACCCGCTAGGTGTGCCAAGCCGGATGAATGTCGGTCAAATTCTTGAAACCCATTTGGGTTGGGCGTGTTCAGGTCTTGGTAAGCAGGTTTCAGATGCGATTACCGCCTACGAGCAAAGCGGCGATGCTTCTCAGGTTAAGCAGACGCTTGCCGGTATTTATGAAGGCGATAATGGTGTCGAGGAGTTATCCGAAGGCGAAGCCGTTGAAATGAGCTACACGCTTAGAAAAGGTGTGCCAATGGCTACGCCGGTATTTGACGGCGCAGTTGAAGAGGACATTGTTGACGTGTTGTCCAATGCGGGGATGGATGCGTCCGGTCAGGTCGTTCTTAGGGACGGGCGGACCGGTGAGGTCTTTGATCGTAAAGTGACGGTTGGCTATATTTATATGCTGAAACTTCACCACTTGGTTGATGATAAAATCCACGCACGTTCTATCGGGCCATACAGTCTTGTCACGCAACAACCACTTGGCGGTAAAGCGCAATTTGGTGGTCAGCGATTTGGTGAGATGGAAGTTTGGGCGTTGGAAGCTTATGGTGCTGCCTATACGTTACAGGAAATGTTGACCGTTAAGTCAGATGATGTGGCGGGTAGAACCAAGGTCTATGAAGCCATTGTTAAAGGCGATGATGCTTTCGAGGCAGGTATTCCTGAGAGCTTCAATGTCTTGGTTAAAGAAATTCGTTCACTCGGCCTCAATGTCGAACTGACGGAAAGTAAACAGAGCGAGTAGTTAATTCGTACCACAGTCGGCAGATGGCCTGCTGACCAGAGAAGGAGAAACGACCTATGAATCAAGAGGTCATGAATATCTTCGGCCCTCAAGGGGGCGTTCAAATGTTTGACCAGATTAGGATTTCCATCGCGAGTCCTGAAAAGATTTTGTCCTGGTCATATGGCGAAATTAAAAAGCCTGAAACAATCAATTATCGTACTTTCAAGCCAGAGCGTGACGGTCTTTTCTGTGCCAGAATTTTTGGGCCTATCAAGGATTATGAATGTCTGTGCGGCAAATATAAGCGCATGAAATATAAAGATATTATCTGCGAAAAATGCGGTGTCGAGGTGACGTTGACCAAGGTACGCCGTGAGCGTATGGGCCATATTGAACTGGCTGCTCCTGTTGCGCATATCTGGTTTTTGAAATCATTGCCAAGTCGTATCGGTCTGTTGTTGGATATGACATTGAAAGACCTGGAGCGTGTGCTTTATTTTGAGAACTTTATTGTTCTCGATCCTATGCTGACGGGTTTGAGTAAAGGCCAGTTGCTGACCGAAGATGAATATTATGAAGCCATGGATGAGTATGGCGATGATAGTTTTGTCGCCGGTATCGGTGCTGAAGCCATCCGTATTATGCTCGCCGAGCTGGATCTCGAAGAACTTCGTGACTTTTTGAAAGTTGAAATCGCAGAAGCCACGACTGAGTTGAAGCCAAAGAAACTTGCTAAGCGCCTTAAGGTTGTTGAAGCCTTTTTGAAGTCAAATAACCGTCCTGAATGGATGATTATGACTGTCATTCCGGTTATTCCGCCGGAACTGCGTCCGCTTGTACCGCTGGATGGTGGTCGTTTTGCAACCTCTGACCTGAACGATTTGTATCGCCGCGTCATCAACCGTAACAATCGTTTGAAAAGACTGATTGAGTTGCGTGCGCCGGATATCATTATCCGTAACGAAAAGCGTATGCTTCAGGAGTCTGTCGATGCGTTATTTGATAATGGACGTCGTGGTCGGGTGATTACGGGAGCGAACAAGCGTCCGTTGAAATCACTCTCTGATATGTTGAAAGGTAAGCAAGGGCGTTTCCGTCAGAACTTGCTCGGTAAACGTGTTGATTATTCTGGTCGTTCGGTGATTGTGGTCGGCCCGGAGCTAAAATTGCATCAATGCGGCCTGCCGAAGAAAATGGCGCTGGAACTGTTTAAACCATTTATTTATGCACGGCTTGAGGCCAAAGGCCTGTCTTCTACTGTTAAGCAGTCTAAGAAGATGGTTGAGAAAGCACGTCCTGAAGTTTGGGATATTCTGGATGAAGTTATTCGTGAGCATCCGGTTTTGTTGAACCGTGCGCCGACGCTTCACCGTCTTGGTATCCAGGCATTTGAGCCGGTTTTGATTGAAGGTAAAGCCATTCAATTACACCCGCTTGTTTGTGCTGCTTTTAATGCGGACTTTGACGGCGACCAAATGGCTGTTCATGTGCCGCTGTCGCTTGAGGCACAGCTTGAAGCGCGTGTTTTGATGATGTCCACGAATAATATTCTTCATCCGGCTAACGGGTCCCCGATTATTGTTCCGTCTCAGGATATTGTCCTTGGCCTTTATTATATCACTCTGATGCGTGAAGGCGCCCCAGGTGAAGGTATGGTTTTTGCCACAATGTCGGAAGTCGAGCATGCACTCGATAACGGTGTTGTGACCATTCACACTAAGATTAAAGCACGGGTTGGCAGTTTTGATGATGAAGGTAACCCGATTACCGAAATCGTCGAAACCACCCCAGGTCGGATGATGGTCGCGCAGGAACTGCCAAAACATCCTGCTGTCCCTTATTCAACGGTGAACAAATTGCTTACGAAGAAAGAAATTTCTAAAGCGATTAACTCTGTCTATCGCCATTGCGGTCAAAAAGAGACAGTTCTGTTCTGTGACCACATCATGTTCCTCGGTTTCCGTCAGGCCTGTAAGGCGGGTATTTCCTTTGGTAAAGACGATATGGTCATTCCTGAAGAGAAGCTGCCACTGATAGATGAAACTCAGCAACTCGCTAAGGAATATGAACAGCAATATATTGATGGCCTGATTACGCAAGGCGAGAAATATAACAAAGTTGTTGATGCCTGGGCGAAGTGTACCGATCGTGTGGCTGAAGTGATGATGGGTAAAATTTCATCCCTGAATCCTGAGGATGCTGATCCGAACGGCTTTATTAATTCCATCTACATGATGGCTCATTCTGGTGCGCGTGGTTCACCTGCTCAGATGAAGCAATTGGCTGGTATGCGTGGTCTGATGGCGAAACCTTCTGGTGAAATTATCGAAACGCCGATTATTTCAAATTTTAAAGAAGGTCTTTCGGTTCTGGAATACTTCAACTCCACTCACGGGGCCCGTAAAGGCCTTGCTGATACAGCTCTGAAAACTGCTAACTCCGGTTATCTGACCCGTCGTCTTGTTGATGTTGCACAAGATTGCATCATTACGGAAGATGATTGCGGTACATCCGAAGGTTTGACTGTTTCTGCTGTAATTGATGCAGGTGAAGTGATCACATCTTTGTCTGAACGTGTTCTTGGTCGTGTTCCGACGGATGATGTTGTTGATCCGGTTACCGGGGAAGTTATCGTCAAAAAAGGCGAGATGATCCTCGAAGAGCATGCCGATGCGATTGACTCGGCAAATCTTGTTGGTATCAAAATTAGATCTGTTCTGACCTGTGAAACACGTCACGGTGTTTGCGCTCATTGTTACGGTCGTGACCTTGCACGCGGAACGCCTGTGAATATGGGTGAAGCTGTTGGTGTTATTGCCGCACAGTCTATTGGTGAGCCTGGTACGCAGCTGACGATGCGGACGTTCCACATTGGTGGTACGGCGCAGGTGGTTGACCAATCTTTCGTGGAAGCCAATGCCGATGGTTTGATTTCTCTTGAGAATGTCAATGTCGTTTCAGATAGTGCAGGCAGGCTTGTTGTTATGGATCGTAACGTCACAGTTAAGATTGTTGATGAAAACGGTCTTGAACGTGCAAGCCATAAACTCACATACGGTACACGTTTGCGGGTTAAAAACGGCGATGAAATCAAGCGCGGCGAGCGTATTGGTGAATGGGAGCCTTATGCTCTGCCAATTCTGACGGAAGTCGAAGGGGAGGTGCATTTTGAGGATGTCGTTGAAGGTGTCTCGATTAATGAGGTGACTGACGAAGCGACGGGTATTTCCCAACGTGTTGTGATTGACCCTCAATCTGGTTCCAAAGCGGCTGATTTGAAGCCTGCCATTGTTCTGAAAGACGATAAAGGTGCGATTAAAACGCTGGCGAGCGGTAAGGAAGCCAGATACTTACTTTCAGTAGGCTCGATTTTGTCAGTTGAAGCAGGCGCCAAAGTCCATGCCGGTGATACATTGGCGCGTATTCCTACTGAAGGCGCGACATCCAGTGATATTACTGGTGGTCTGCCGCGTGTTGCCGAACTTTTTGAGGCTCGTCGTCCAAAAGAGCATGCGATTATTGCTGAAATTGGCGGGACAATTGAATTTGGGCGTGATTATAAAAATAAACGCCGGATTACAATTCACCCGGATGACGAGTCGCTTGAAAAAGTTGAATATCTTGTTCCTAAAGCCAAACACCTTTCCGTTCAGGATGGGGATCGTATTGAAAAAGGCGATTATCTGATTGATGGTCTACCGGCTCCGCACGATATTTTGGCGATTTTCGGTGTTGAAGATCTTGCAGCATACCTTGTTAATGAAATTCAAGATGTCTACCGACTGCAAGGCGTGACGATTAATGATAAGCATATTGAGGTCATTGTACGTCAAATGCTTCAGAAAATTGAAATTGAAAATCAAGGAGATAGCGACTTTTTACCGGGTGAACAGACAGACAGGGTCGAATTTGACGAAGTCAATGAAAAGCTTGTCGCGGAGGGCAAAGAGCCGGCTAAAGGTTCGCCTGTCCTTTTGGGGATCACCAAAGCGTCATTGCAGACGCGGTCATTTATCTCAGCGGCTTCCTTCCAGGAAACCACACGCGTGCTGACTGAAGCTGCCATTAACGGTAAAGAAGATAGCCTCGTTGGTCTGAAAGAAAATGTCATTGTCGGACGTCTGATACCTGCCGGTACTGGCGGGGTGATGCAACGTCTGAAATCCGAAGCTTCTGAGCGTGATAAAGCACTCTTAGAAGATGAGGTTGACGTTGAAACTACACTAGAAACTGAGGTTTAGTTTTGAGAGAAATTTAAGGTGTAAAAACCTTGAATTTCTCTTGAAATCCGGTTGACAGTGTGAGTTGCATTAGCTAAAAAACACACACTTTAGTAGCAGGGCCGTAGGTTCATAATATATGTCGCGACTTTGGTGGCATATCAAATACCTAAACGCTGTTGTTTTATTGAAGTAATTATTGGGTGCATGATTTCGGCTAATCCGAAATCCTCTGTGAAGTGAGTCTTCAGACCTTTTCGATTTAGGCGGTGTCTGCAGACTTTTTGGTTTTTCTTGTGTCTGAATTTGGACGCGCAGAGAAGCCTTTTTTGTGTTTGGAAATTGGGCGAGACATATGCCAACGATAAACCAGTTGATCCGCAAGCCGCGGAAAAAGATTGTAAAACGGAATAAGGTTCCAGCCATGGAAGCCTGTCCGCAAAAACGCGGTGTTTGCACACGCGTTTATACAACGACACCAAAAAAACCAAACTCCGCGCTGCGTAAAGTGGCGCGTGTTCGTTTGACGAACGGGTTTGAGGTGACGAGTTACATACCCGGCGAGGGTCATAATCTTCAGGAGCACTCCGTTGTCATGATTCGCGGAGGTCGTGTTAAAGACCTGCCAGGTGTTCGTTATCATATTGTACGCGGTGTTCTGGATACGCAGGGCGTTAAAGACCGTAAGCAGCGCCGTTCTAAATATGGCGCGAAGCGTCCGAAATAGGAGTTTTTTACTATGTCACGTCGCCATCGCGCAGAAAAACGAGAAATTAACCCTGATGCCAAATATGGGGATGTTGTTCTGACCAAGTTCATGAACAGCCTCATGTTGCACGGTAAAAAATCAATCGCAGAAAAAATTCTCTATGCCGCGCTTGATCAGGTTGAAAGCAAAATTAGTCGTAACCCTGTCGAGGTCTTCCATGAGGCCCTTGAAAATGTGATGCCTGCTGTTGAGGTTCGCTCGCGTCGTGTGGGGGGTGCAACATATCAAGTGCCGGTTGAAGTCCGCGCCGATCGTAAGGCTGCGCTTGCTATTCGCTGGTTGATTGCTGCTGCGCGTGCCCGCGGTGAAAACACCATGGTTGATCGTCTGGCTGGTGAGTTTCTGGATGCCGTTAATAATCGCGGTAATGCTGTTAAAAAACGCGAAGATACGCACCGTATGGCGGAGGCCAACCGTGCCTTCTCACATTATCGCTGGTAATTGAAATCTAAAGGATCCCAAGAATGTCTCGTAAAACGCCCCTAGAAGATTATCGCAATATCGGCATCATGGCTCACATTGATGCCGGCAAGACGACAACGACAGAACGGATTCTTTACTATACCGGCGTTAGCTATAAAATTGGCGAAGTCCATGATGGTGCGGCCACTATGGACTGGATGGAGCAAGAACAAGAGCGCGGTATCACTATTACATCCGCTGCCACGACCTGTTTTTGGAATGATAAGCGTATTAACATCATCGACACACCCGGTCACGTTGACTTCACTATTGAGGTTGAGCGTTCTTTGCGGGTTTTGGATGGTGCTGTCGCTGTTTTTGACTCTGTTGCTGGCGTTGAGCCGCAATCTGAAACAGTTTGGCGTCAGGCGGATAAATATTCTGTCCCGCGTATGTGTTTTGTTAATAAAATGGATCGCACGGGCGCAGACTTCTTTAGATGTGTTGAAATGATTAAAGACCGTTTGGGGTCAACGCCGTTGGTAGCTCAGTTACCGATTGGTGCTGAGGCCGAGTATGAAGGTCTTATAGATCTCATCAAAATGAAGGAAGTTCTCTGGAAAGCTGAGGATCTTGGCGCGGAATATGAATATGTCGATATCCGTGACGACCTTAAAGCGCAAGCCGACGAATATCGCTCCATGCTCATCGAAATGGCTGTTGAGGTTGATGATGATGTCATGGAAGCCTATCTTGAAGGTGAGGAGCCTGACGAAGAAACCCTCATTCGCTGCATTCGTAAAGGCACGATTGATCAAAACTTTGTACCTGTTCTGAATGGGACAGCGTTTAAAAACAAAGGTGTTCAGCCTTTACTCGACGCTGTGGTGAACTTTATGCCATCACCGCTAGATGTCCCTGCGATTACCGGTATTGATGCCAAAACAGAAGAAGAAATTACACGTGAAAGCTCTGACGATGCGCCACTGTCTATGCTGGCTTTTAAAATTGCCAATGATCCGTTTGTTGGCTCTTTGACTTTCGCCCGTATTTATTCCGGTAAGCTTGAAAGTGGTCAGACGCTTGTCAATACTGTGAAAGATAAGCGTGAGCGTATCGGTCGTATGCTTCAAATGCATGCTAATTCCCGTGAAGAAATTAAAGATGCTGTTGCCGGTGACATTGTTGCCCTTGTTGGTCTGAAAGACACAACAACAGGTGACACATTATGCGTGCAAGAAAGCCCTGTTATTTTGGAAAGAATGGAATTCCCAGATCCAGTGATCGAGGTTGCTGTTGAGCCGAAAACCAAGGGAGACCAAGAAAAAATGGGTCTTGCTTTGAGTCGCCTGGCGCAGGAAGACCCGTCTTTCCGTGTTAAATCCGACGAAGAAAGCGGTCAGACCGTTATCGCCGGTATGGGCGAGTTACATCTTGATATCATTGTTGATCGCATGAAGCGTGAGTTCAAGGTGGAGGCCAATGTTGGTGCACCGCAAGTGGCTTATCGCGAGACCTTCACAAAGGTAACCGATGTTGATTACACGCACAAAAAACAAACGGGTGGTTCCGGTCAGTTCGCTCGTGTGAAAATGACTATCGAGCCACTTGAGCCGGGTGGCGGGTTTGAGTTTGAAAACAAAATTGTCGGTGGTGCCATTCCTAAGGAATATATCCCTGGCGTTGAAAAGGGCATTGAAAGCGTCCGTGAAAATGGCGTGCTTGCAGGTTTCCCGATGATTGACTTCAAAGTCATCCTTCATGATGGGGCATATCACGATGTTGACTCCAGTGTCATGGCATTCGAAATCGCTGCACGTGCTGCTTTCCGTGAAGCTTCTAGAGAAGCCGGTGCGAAATTGCTGGAGCCTATCATGGCTGTTGAGGTTGTTACCCCAGACGAGCATATGGGCGATGTTATTGGTGACCTAAACAGTCGTCGTGGGCAGGTTCGCGGTACAGAAGCCAGAGGCAATGCTTCGGTAATTGAATCAATGGTGCCTTTGGCAAATATGTTTGGTTATGTGAACAATTTGCGTTCTATGACACAGGGCCGTGCCCAGTACAGTATGCTTTTTGATCACTATGAACCCGTGCCACAAGCCGTGTCAGATGAAGTTCTGTCACAACTGGCCTAACAATTAATTGAGTATTTAGAACATCATCAAGCTGGAGAGAGATAGACATGTCGAAAGAGAAGTTTGAGCGCACGAAGCCCCACGTTAACATTGGCACGATTGGTCACGTTGACCATGGTAAGACGACGTTGACGGCAGCGATTACGAAGGTTTTGTCTGAGCATGGCGGAGCTGAGTTTTCTGATTATGCTGATATTGATAAGGCCCCAGAGGAGAAGGAGCGCGGCATCACGATTTCCACGGCTCACGTTGAGTATGAGACTGAAGGTCGTCACTATGCGCATGTTGATTGCCCTGGTCACGCTGACTATGTGAAGAACATGATTACTGGAGCGGCTCAGATGGATGGCGCGATTTTGGTTGTTAACGCTGCCGATGGTCCTATGCCTCAGACGCGTGAGCATATTCTTCTTGCGCGTCAGGTTGGTGTTCCTGCACTTGTTGTTTTTTTGAACAAGGTTGACCAGGTTGACGATGATGAGCTTCTTGAGCTTGTTGAGATGGAGGTTCGTGAGCTTTTATCTTCTTATGAGTTCCCTGGCGACGATATTCCGATTGTTAAGGGTTCTGCGCTTGCGGCGCTTGAGGGTCGTGATGATACGATTGGCAAGGAAGCGATTTTGTCACTTATGAGTGAGGTTGACGCTTATATTCCTCAGCCAGACCGCCCTAAGGATCAGCCATTTTTGATGCCGATTGAGGATGTTTTCTCGATTTCTGGTCGTGGTACGGTTGTTACGGGTCGTGTTGAGCGGGGTATTATCAATGTTGGCGAAGAGATTGAGATTGTTGGTATCAAAGAGACCCAGACGACGACTTGTACTGGTGTTGAGATGTTCCGCAAGCTTCTTGATCAAGGTGAGGCTGGCGATAATGTTGGTGTTCTTCTTCGTGGTACGAAGCGTGAGGAAGTTGAGCGTGGTCAGGTTCTTTGTCATCCCGGCACGATCAAGCCACACACGAAGTTCAAGGCTGAGGCTTATATTTTGACGAAAGAGGAGGGTGGTCGTCATACGCCATTCTTCACGAATTATCGTCCGCAGTTTTACTTCCGTACGACGGATGTGACGGGTGTTTGTCAGTTGCCGAGCGGTACTGAGATGGTTATGCCCGGCGATAATGTTGAGATGGAAGTTGAACTGATTGTGCCAATTGCGATGGAAGAGAAACTGCGCTTTGCGATCCGTGAAGGCGGCAGAACAGTCGGCGCAGGCGTCGTCTCATCAATCATCGAGTAGGACTTCTAGGTAAGGTTAGGATTGGGAAATGGTACAAAACCAAAATATCCGTATTCGGCTGAAAGCTTTTGATCATCGCGTTTTGGATAATTCCGCGCTTGAGATTTTGAATACAGCCAAAAGGACAGGTGCCGATGTACGCGGTCCCATTCCTTTGCCGACACATATTGAAAAATATACTGTTTTGCGTGGGCCGCACATTGACAAGAAAAGTCGTGAGCAATTCGAAATCCGTACCCATAAGCGCATGTTGGATATTGTTGATCCAACACCCCAAACAGTCGACGCATTAATGAAGCTGGATCTTCCAGCTGGTGTTGATGTTCAAATTAAGCTCTAGAGTGAGCGAAGGAGAGTAGCCATGCGGTCCGGAGTGATCGTGCAGAAAGTTGGAATGACCCGTCTATTTACTGAGGACGGTCAACATGTGCCAGTCACAGTATTGAAGCTTGATAATTGTCAGGTTGTTGCCCAACGCACGGAAGATAAAGACGGTTATAATGCCGTACAGCTTGGTTCCGGTTTCAGAAAAGTGAAACGGACGACCAATGCTTTGCGTGGGCATTTTGCTAAAGCTAAAGTTGAGCCTAAGCGCAAACTCGCAGAGTTTCGAGTTACCGCAGATAATCTGATTGATATTGGTGCTGAACTGGCTGCCAATCATTTTCTGGAAGGCCAGAAAATTGATGCAACCGGTGTAAGCATTGGTAAGGGTTTTGCCGGGGCCATGAAACGCCATAATTTTGGTGGTTTGCGCGCGTCTCACGGTGTATCAATCTCGCACCGTAGTCACGGCTCAACGGGCCAATGCCAGGATCCTGGTAAGGTGTTCAAAGGTAAAAAAATGGCCGGTCACATGGGTGATGCGAGTGTAACCACGCAAAACCTGACGGTTGTTAAAACGGACGTTATGCGTGGCCTTATCATGGTTAAAGGCGCCGTACCCGGTTCTAAGGGCGGTTGGGTGCTTTTGCGTGATGCTGCCAAGCGTCCGCTTCCAGAGGGTGTGCCAATGCCGGCTGCGATTGTCGAACTGAATTCACCTTCTCAGGAAACACCAGTTGATGAAGCGCCAGCAGAAGAAACACAAGCAGAAGAAACGCCATTTGAGGAGGCTGTTGTCGAAGAAGCAGCAACAGAAGATGTTGCCGCTGAAGAAGCTCCGGCAGAGGAGACTGTTTCTGAAGAAGCTCCGGCAGAAGAAGATAAGGGGGGCGAGTGATGAAAACAGATGTAACCACACTTGAAGCCACCAAATCCGGCACAGTTGATCTTAACGACAGTGTTTATGGTCTTGATTTGCGTGCTGATCTTTTGCACCGCATGGTTAATTACCAGCTTGCAAGCCGTCAGGCCGGTACACACAAAACCAAAAACCGTAGTGAAATTGTCGGTACTACTAAAAAATTCGGTCGCCAAAAGGGTGGCGGTGGTGCACGTCACGGTAACCGCAAATCTAATATTTTTATTGGTGGTGGGCGCGCACATGGCCCTGTTGTCAGAAGCCATGCGACTAAATTGCCGAAAAAAGTTCGTACACTTGCGCTGAAAACAGCTTTGTCCAGTAAGGTTAAAGCTGAGCAACTGATTGTTCTCGATAAGGCAGAGTCTAAAGACGGTAAGACATCCGTCTTGCGTAACCAGCTCACTAAGCTGGGTATTACTTCAGCCTTAATTATTGATGGTAGTGATGTGAATGAAAACTTCGCACGTGCTGCACGCAACATCGAGAAAATCGATGTGCTGCCGGTTCAGGGTATTAATGTTTATGACATTCTGCGCCGTGATCATTTGGTTTTAACAAAGGCCGCAATTGACAGCCTTGAGGAGCGTTTCAAATGAGCAAAGTAAAGGCAACGCCCCGTCATTATGATATTCTGCGCGATCCTGTCATTACCGAGAAAGCAACAATGGCTTCTGAGCATAATCAAGTTGTTTTCAATGTGGCGTCGGATGCAGACAAACCTTCCATCAAGGAAGCTGTTGAAGCGCTGTTTGATGTCAAAGTTAAGGCCGTTAACACGCTTAACCGCAAAGGTAAGGTTAAACGTTTTCGCGGGATTTTGGGTAAGCAGAGCGATAGTAAGCGCGCGATTGTAACGCTTGAAGAGGGGCATTCGATTGATGTGACGACCGGTCTCTAATCCGGACATCATGAAAAGGTTATAAAGCTATGGCATTAAAAACATACAATCCAACGACTCCCGGTCAGCGCGGTTTGATACTTGTTGACCGTTCTGCGCTGCATAAAGGCAAACCGGTTAAGACGTTAACTGAAGGCTTGACCAAATCCGGCGGGCGTAACAACGCCGGTCGAATTACAGCGCGTCGTCGCGGTGGTGGTCACAAACGCAGTTACAGAATTATCGACTTTAAACGCCGTAAATGGGATATGGCTGCGACGGTTGAGCGTCTGGAATATGATCCTAACAGAACCGCTTTTATTGCGCTTATCAAATATGAAGATGGTGAACTGGCTTACATCATTGCGCCTCAGCGTCTGGGTGTTGGCGATAAGGTGATTGCTGGTGAAAAAGTTGATGTGAAGCCGGGTTGTGCGATGCCATTGCGTTCCGTTCCAATCGGTTCCATTATTCATAATATTGAGATGAAGCCAGGTAAGGGTGGTCAGATTGCTCGTTCTGCCGGTGCATTCGCCCAGATTGTTGGGCGTGATCAAACCTATGCGATTATTCGTCTAGGTTCAGGTGAGCAGCGCCTTATTCATGGTGATTGCATGGCAACCATCGGGGCTGTTTCAAATCCTGATCAGAGCAATATCAAGCTTGCCAAAGCAGGTCGTAACCGCTGGATGGGTAAAAGACCGAGCGTGCGTGGTGTTGCCATGAACCCGGTAGATCACCCGCATGGTGGTGGTGAAGGTAAAACATCGGGCGGACGTCATCCTGTGACTCCGTGGGGTAAATCAACAAAAGGTAAGCGCACACGTTCGAACAAATCTTCGGACAAATATATTTTGCGCAGCCGCCATATGAAGAAAAAGCGTTAGGAATAAATTATGACACGTTCAGTTTGGAAAGGCCCGTTTGTCGATGGTTATCTGCTTAAAAAAGCGGAAGCCGTTCGTGAGTCCGGTAGAAACGACGTCATCAAGACTTGGAGCCGTCGGTCTACCATTCTCCCGCAGTTTGTTGGGTTGAATTTTGGTGTCCATAACGGTCAGAAACACATTCCTGTTCTCGTGACAGAAGAAATGGTTGGTCATAAATTCGGTGAATTTGCACCAACGCGAACGTATTACGGCCATGCTGCCGATAAGAAGGCTAAGAGGAAGTAAGATGGGTAAGGCATCTAAACCAAGACAACTTGCTGATAATGAAGCCAAAGCGGTGGGCCGGATGATCCGTACCAGCCCGCAAAAGCTCAATCTTGTCGCGCAATTAATTAGAGGCAAAAAAGCTGAGAAAGCTGTCGCTGATTTAACATTCTCGCGCAGACGCGTTTCCGGGGAAGTAAAAAAAGTTCTCGAAAGTGCGATTGCGAACGCAGAGAACAACCACGATCTAGATGTTGATAGTCTCGTCGTCGCTGAAGCTTATGTCGGTAAGAACCTCGTCATGAAGCGGTTCCGCCCTCGCGCGAAAGGTCGTGCAGCACGCATTATCAAGCCTTTCAGCCAGCTAACAATTATCGTTCGTGAGATGGAAGAAACTCAGGCCGGAGGAGAAGCCTAATGGGACAGAAAATTAATCCGATTGGTATGCGCCTGGGTGTTAACCGAACATGGGACTCCCGCTGGTATGCCAGAAAAGGAGAATATGCAACGCTTTTACACGAAGATTTAAATATCCGTGAAATGCTTCTAAATGAACTTAAGCAGGCGGCTGTATCCAAAATCATTATTGAGCGTCCGCATAAAAAATGCCGTGTCACTATCCATTCGGCACGTCCTGGTGTGATTATTGGGAAAAAAGGTGCTGATATTGAGAAGCTCCGTCGGCGGATTTCTAAAATTACCGATAGTGAAGTGCTTTTGAATATTGTTGAAGTTAGAAAGCCTGAAATTGATGCTCAGCTTGTTGCTGATGGCATAGCCCAGCAGTTAGAGCGTCGTGTTGGTTTCCGACGTGCCATGAAGCGGGCTGTTCAGTCAGCTATCAGGTTAGGTGCTGAGGGTATTCGGATTAATTGCGGTGGACGTCTTGGCGGCGCTGAGATTGCGCGTGTTGAGTGGTATCGGGAGGGGCGTGTGCCACTTCATACTCTCCGCGCAGATATTGATTATGGTGTCGGTTCAGCGCATACGGCTTACGGCGTTTGCGGTATTAAGGTCTGGATTTTCAAAGGTGAAATCGTAGAGCACGATCCGATGGCACGTGATAAGCGCGGTGAGCAAGGTAATGATGACAATGCTGGCTCGTCTAGAGAAATGGCAAGAGGTTAGGGACAATGCTGCAACCTAAACGTACAAAATTCCGTAAAGCCCATAAAGGCCGCATTAAAGGTAATGCTAAGGGTGGGACTGCGCTTAATTTTGGGGCCTTTGGTCTTAAAGCAACGACACCAGAGCGCGTCACATCACGCCAGATTGAGGCTGCACGTCGTGTGATTACGCGTCATATGAAACGTGCCGGACGTGTGTGGATTCGTATCTTTCCTGATGTACCGGTTTCTAAAAAACCGACTGAAGTACGGATGGGTAAAGGTAAGGGTTCGCCAGAATATTGGGCCTGCCGTGTCAAACCCGGTCGGATTATGTTTGAAGTTGACGGTGTGCCTGCAAATGTTGCGCATGAGGCTCTTAAGCTCGCTGCCGCTAAACTTCCGGTTCAGACACGTGTTGTTTCACGCGTTGGTGACCAAGACTAGGAGTTGGGTTTATGAAGATTGCTGAAATCAGAGATTTGACAGCCGACCAGCTAAATGACCGCTTGGTGGAACTGAAAAAAGAACAGTTCAATCTGCGTTTTCAAAAAGCGTCAGGTCAGCTTGAAAATATGGCGCGTATCGGTCAGGTGCGTAAGGAAATTGCCCGTGTGCAGACCGCTAAAAATGAATTTAAGGGAAAACAGGCCGAGTAGGGTCGTTTAATTGAGGACTAAATAGAAATGCCAAAACGTATTCTACAAGGAACTGTTGTTAGCGATAAAACCGACAAAACTGTTGTTGTTCGGGTTGAGCGTCGTCTGACTGACCCTGTGATGAAAAAGACCGTTCGAAAATCTAAGAAGTACCACGTTCATGATGCTGAAAATCAGTTCAAGACCGGAGATACGGTTCGCATCCGAGAGTGTCGTCCGATTTCAAAGCTAAAAAGCTGGGAAGTCATTACGGAATAGTTGAGGCTAGGTAAGGAATAATACAATGATACAGATGCAAACCAATCTGGACGTTGCCGACAATTCGGGTGCTCGCCGGGTGCAGTGCATTAAGGTTCTCGGAGGCTCAAAACGCATGAGCGCCGGCATTGGTGACACAATCGTGGTCAGCGTAAAGGAAGCAATTCCGCGCGGTCGCGTGAAAAAAGGTGACGTTATGCGTGCGGTAATCGTTCGCACAGCCAAAGAAATTCGTCGTAATGATGGAAGTGTCATTCGCTTTGACAGAAATGCAGCTGTGTTGGTGAATAATTCAGGCGAGCCTGTGGGTACCAGAATTTTTGGGCCGGTCACACGTGAATTAAGAGCAACAAATCACATGAAAATCGTTTCTCTTGCGCCGGAGGTTCTGTAATGCCGACAAAATTGAAAATTAAAAAAGGCGATAAGGTTGTTGTGCTGACTGGTCGCGATAAGGGCAAGTCAGGCGAAGTTCTTGGCGTGTTTCCTTCTGAAAACCGTGCGCTGGTGCAAGGCGTGAATATTGTGAAGCGTCACCAGCGTCAGACTGCCCAGACTGAGGGTGGTATCATTGCACGCGAGTCCAAAATTCATATTTCCAACCTCGCCATTGCTGATCCTAAAGATGGAACGCCAAGCCGAGTAGGGTATCAATTTGATAAAGACGGCAAAAAACAAAGATTTGCCAAAAAGTCAGGAGATGTCATCGATGGCTGAAGCAGATTACATTCCACGTCTTAAGACGCATTATGACGACAGCATTCGTGCCCAGCTGACAGAGCAGTTCAGCTATGCCAATCCGATGCAAGTGCCAAAACTTGATAAGGTTGTTTTGAATATGGGTATCGGTGAGGCCACCACAGACACAAAAAAAGTGAAGGCTGCCTATGCTGATATGGAGCTGATTGCAGGTCAAAAGCCTGTCGTCACGCGTGCACGTAACTCCATCGCGACATTCAAGGTTCGTGAAGATATGCCGCTTGGTGTCAAGGTTACACTTCGTAAGGCAAATATGTATGAATTTATTGATCGATTGGTCACCATCGCCTTGCCGCGTGTGCGTGACTTTAGAGGTCTTAATCCTAAAAGTTTTGACGGCAATGGCAATTACGCCATGGGTCTTAAAGAACATATTGTGTTTCCGGAAATCGACTATGACAAGGTCGATACGATCTGGGGAATGGATATCATTGTTTGCACAACCGCGACTTCGGACGTTGAAGCTCGTGAACTTCTTCGTGCATTTAATTTTCCCTTCTCGGACAAGAACTGACAAGAGCGGAGAGAGGTAGTTATGGCTAAAAAAAGCTCTGTAGAACGTAATAAAAAACGTATTCGCCTGGCAGATAAATATGCTGCTAAGCGTGCGGAATTGCTGGCTACGGCCAAGGATGAGTCGCTGACAAATGAGGAGCGTTTTAAAGCGCGTCTTAAGCTTGCAGAACTCCCGCGCAATTCTGCCAAGTCGCGTGTACGCAACCGTTGTGGTGTGACTGGTCGCCCTCGCGGATATTACAGAAAATTGAACATGTCCCGGATCTCACTGAGAGATTTGGCCTCTAAAGGTCAAATACCGGGAATGGTTAAGTCGAGCTGGTAGGGGGAGTATTATGAACTTAAACGATCCTCTTGGTGACATGCTCACACGTATCCGCAATGCTCAAATGCGTGGCAAGTCGAGTGTTGTTTCCCCATCCTCCAAACTGCGCCGTTGGGTGCTTGATGTGCTGAAGGATGAAGGTTATATCCGCGGATATTCCGAAAAACAGTTTACCGGCACGATGGCTGAGCTTGAAATCGAATTGAAATATCATGAAGGGCGTCCTGTCATCCAAGATATTCAGCGTGTTTCAAAACCTGGTCGCCGTGTTTATTCATCTGTAAAGACCATGCCTGTTGTTCAAAACGGACTTGGTATTTCAATTTTATCAACGCCAAAAGGGGTTATGTCTGACTCTGCAGCGCGTGAAAACAATGTAGGTGGGGAGGTTCTCTGCCGCATCTTCTGATGGGGCCTAATTTGAGAATGCTATGAGGAAAAGAAATGTCTCGCATTGGTAAAAAACCTGTTCCTGTACCCGGTGGCGTTGAGGTTAGCCTCAACGGTCAAGCATTGGCTGTTAAGGGACCTAAGGGAGAAATGAGTGCCGTGTTGTCTGACTTGATTGCGATTGAGAAGACAGATGAAGGTATTCTTGTTAGCCCGAAGGAAAAGTCACAAGCAGCAAGAAGTTTTTGGGGCTTGAGCCGTTCAACCGTTGCTAATTTGGTGACGGGTGTCTCCGAAGGTTTTGAGAAAAAACTTGAATTGCAAGGTGTCGGTTATCGCGCTCAGGTTCAAGGTCAAAAACTAAAGCTGAGCCTTGGTTTCAGCCATGATGTTGATTTTTCAGTGCCTGAAGGCATTAAAGTCGAATGCCCATCCCAGACGGAAATCACAGTATCTGGGATTGATAAACAAAAAGTTGGGCAGGTCGCTGCTGAGATACGCTCTTATCGTCCGCCGGAGCCTTATAAGGGTAAGGGCGTGAGATATGTCGGTGAGTATATCTTCCGTAAAGAAGGTAAGAAGAAATAGGATTTCGCTATGGTGAAGAAGATTTCAAAAGATGATAGACGGAAAAAGCGCGTTAGAATGCGTCTGAGAAAGCTGGCAAATGGTAAGCCCAGATTATCGGTTTTCAGATCGTCTCAGCATATCTATGCACAGGTCATCGACGATGAGAATGGTGTAACGGTAGCCGCTGCCTCCAGTAAAGATAAGGATTTTTCCGGGCAGAAGGGTTCTGATAAAGAGGCTGCGGGTCTTGTAGGCAAATTGGTTGCCGAAAGAGCTAAAACAGCCGGCGTTGAAACGGTTATCTTTGACCGTGGCGGATATCTATTTCATGGCAGAGTTAAAGCTCTTGCCGAGGCCGCGCGTGAAGCCGGCTTAAAATTTTAAGGAGACGGACTCGTGGCCAGAGGTGATAATCGTAACGATAACCGCGATGACGATCGCGACAACGAGTTTATAGATAAGCTTGTGCATATTAACCGTGTTGCCAAGGTGGTCAAAGGTGGTCGCCGGTTTGGTTTCGCGGCACTCGTTGTAGTTGGTGACCAAAAAGGTCGGGTTGGTTACGGGCTTGGTAAAGCGCGTGAAGTTCCAGAAGCTATTCGTAAAGCAACTGAAGCTGCCAAACGCAAAATGATCCGTGTGCCTCTTCGAGAAGGTCGTACATTGCATCATGACATTCGTGGTCATCATGGAGCAGGTAAAGTACTTCTTCGCGCTGCACCTCCCGGTACAGGTATTATTGCCGGTGGTCCGATGCGTGCAGTTTTTGAGGTATTGGGTATGCAGGATGTTGTTGCGAAATCAATCGGGACATCAAACCCTTATAATATGGTTCACGCTACGATTGATGCCCTTAGCAAGCAAGCGAGTCCGCGCCAGATTGCAGCGCGTCGCGGCAAGAAGGTTTCAGATATAATTTCCCGTCGCGGGGTTGATGCTGCCGACGCATAATCGGCAAGGAGTGAATGATGGCGAAGAAAAACACAGTGACTGTAGAGCAAATCGGAAGCCCAATTGGGCGTCCTCAAGATCAACGCGCGACACTCGTTGGTCTGGGTCTGAATAAATTGCATCGCCGTAAAACTTTAGAAGATACGCCAGCTGTGCGGGGCATGATTGCCAAAGTCTCGCATCTTGTTCGTATCGTGGAAGACGCCTAAGGGCTTGGAGACTGACTATGAGACTCAATGAATTAAGAGATAATCAAGGCGCACGTAAAACGCGTGTGCGTGTTGGTCGCGGCACGTCATCTGGTAAAGGTAAAACCGGCGGACGAGGCGTAAAAGGTCAAAAGTCACGTTCTGGCGTATCTATTAAGGGCTTTGAAGGTGGGCAAATGCCACTTCACATGCGTTTACCAAAACGCGGCTTTAATGTGCCAAACCCTAAAAAACTGAATGCGGTAAATCTTGGCCGTCTTCAACAGGCTTTGGATGCTGGAAAACTGAATGCATCTGACCCTGTTAACACTGCCAGCCTGAAAAGCGCTGGTGTTATCCGCCGCGAACTTGATGGTGTGCGTATTATTGGCAATGGCGAATTGAAAACTAAGCTGGATTTTGAAGTCTTTGGTGTTTCGGCCTCTGCAAGAGAAGCAATTGAAAAACTGGGCGGCAAAATTACCGTTCTTGCTCCCGCGCCAAGCAAAGATGATGACGATGCGAAAGCTGAAAAAAAGGCCAAAAAGAAGGCCGCAAAAAAAGCTGAAGCTGATGTAGAAGAAACTGACACTGAAGAAGAGGCTCTCGCCGAGGAGACTGCTTCTGGTGATACAGATAACGAAGATAACCAGAGTGAGTAAGGCTTAAGCAGGGCGTAAAATGGCTTCAGCAGCAGAGCAATTAGCAGCAAATCTCAGCCTGTCATCCTTTAAGGGGGCGACGGAACTGAAACAACGTATCTGGTTTACACTTGGTGCGCTGCTGATTTATCGCCTTGGAACGTATATTCCTTTGCCTGGTGTTGATCCACAGGCAGTGAATGCGCTTTTTGAACAAAATCAGGGCGGTATTATCGGCATGTTCAACCTGTTCGCAGGCGGTGCTGTCGGCCGGATGGCGATTTTTGCCCTGAACATTATGCCTTATATTACGGCTTCCATTATTATCCAGCTTCTTACATCTGCTGTGCCACATCTTGAGCATCTCAAAAAAGAAGGTGGGGAACAGGGTCGGAAACAGATTAACCAATATACGCGCTATGGTACGGTTGTACTGGCAGCGATGCAGGGTTTCGGGATTGCCGTTGGGCTGGAACGGGCTGAAGGTATTGTTATTAATCCTGGAGTTTTCTTTGAAATCAGCGCTGTTATTACACTCGTTGGTGGCACAGTTTTCCTTATGTGGCTCGGTGAGCAGATAACTGCTCGCGGTGTTGGTAATGGAATTTCGCTGATTATTTTTGCTGGTATTGTCGCAGAACTTCCGGGTGCGCTGGTCAGCACGCTCGAGTTGGGTCGCCAAGGCGCGTTGTCTACGCTTGTTATCCTGATGCTTCTTGTCATGGTTGCCGTCGTTATTGCCTTCATCGTTTTCATGGAGCGCGCGCAACGCCGTCTGATCGTTCAATATCCGAAGCGTCAGGTTGGTAATAAAATGACAGGTGGCGAAAACTCTCATTTGCCTTTGAAACTGAATGTTGCAGGTGTTATTCCGCCGATTTTTGCGTCATCTTTGCTTTTATTGCCCATTACTGTCGCCAATTTTTCAGGTACAGGCGGTTCTGAGTGGCTAGGTACTGTGACGGCATTGCTGGGTCGTGGCCAGCCGCTTTATATGGCTCTTTATGCGGGTGGTATCATCTTCTTCTGCTTCTTTTATACGTCGATTGTTTTTAACCCGTCTGACACAGCAGATAATCTTAAGCGGAGTGGTGGTTTTATTCCGGGCATTCGTCCGGGTGAGAGAACTGCAGAATATCTAGATAAAGTGCTCACACGTTTGACTGTTGTTGGTGCGCTTTACCTGACGCTTGTCTGTCTCTTGCCAGAAGTTTTGATTAATCAATACAGCGTGCCTTTCTATCTTGGCGGTACATCCTTGTTGATTGTGGTCAGTGTGACCATGGATACGGTTAGCCAAGTCCAGAGCCACCTCTTTGCTCATCAATATGAAGGGCTGATTAAGCAATCCCGTGTTGGGAGGTCCCGCCGATGAAATTGATTTTCCTTGGCCCTCCCGGTGCCGGAAAAGGCACTCAGGCCGCACGGCTAGAGAGTAACCATAATCTTCGTCAGCTTTCTACGGGTGATATGTTGCGTGCCGCCGTGGCTGCTGAAACAGAAATTGGCCTTAAAGCTAAGGATATTATGGCACGTGGTGATCTTGTGCCGGATGAGGTCGTTGTTGGCATTATATCTGATCGTATCGAAGACTCAGATTGTTCTGACGGTTTCATTCTGGATGGGTTTCCCAGAAATATAGCTCAGGCTGAGGCACTGGATGCCATGTTGAGTGATAAAGGCATGACGTTGGACACGGTTCTTGAGCTTAAGGTAGACCATAATAAGTTGCTTGAGCGTATTCGTATCCGGTCTGCCCAAACCGAGGGTGGCCCGCGTGATGACGATAATGAGGAAGCGTTGGCCCATCGCTTGAAAGTATATGAGGAACAAACCGCACCGGTGTCAGAATATTACGCACAAAAAGGTTTGGTGAAGCATGTTGATGGTATGCAGGATATGGATACCGTGACTGAAGATATTGTAGAGATTTTAGGACTTTAGAAAGGATAAGGTAGGGGAAACAAGTTGACTGTTGAGCGGAAGTTTTTATAATCCCGTTTTTCGGTGACATGTAGCAGAAATGTCTAACAGTTGGGGCTAATCAGCTGTTTCTTTATCTGCAGTTTCCACTCCCTTACGGAGATGAGGAGAATTAAGTGGCTCGTATAGCAGGTGTAAATATTCCGACTGCCAAGCGTGTGGTGATTGCCCTGACTTATATTCACGGCATTGGCAACACGAAAGCCAAGGAAATTTGTGAAAAAGTCGGCATCATGCCGGAACGGAGAGTTAATGAACTTTCCGATGCAGAAGTCATTAAAATTCGTGAAACCATTGACGGGGATTATACCGTTGAGGGCGATTTAAGACGTGAAATTGCCATGAATATCAAGCGCTTGCTTGATTTGGGGGTTTACCGTGGTCTTCGTCACCGTCGTAATCTGCCTGTTCGCGGTCAGCGTACACATACTAACGCACGCACCCGCAAAGGTCCTGCGAAACCTATTGCCGGTAAGAAAAAGTAGAGGAACTGTTTTATGGCTACTGATAAAACCCGAGTCCGCCGCAGAGAGCGAAAGAACATCACTTCTGGTGTGGCTCATGTTAATTCTACCTTTAATAACACCATGATTACTATTTCAGATGCTCAAGGCAACGCTGTTTCCTGGTGTTCTGCGGGTGCTATGGGGTTTAAGGGGTCGCGAAAATCCACACCTTATGCCGCGCAAGTCGCTGCTGAAGAAGCAGGTAAAAAGGCCATGGATCACGGGATGAAAACCCTTGAGGTCAATGTTAAGGGGCCAGGTTCTGGTCGTGAGTCAGCCCTCCGCGCTTTGCAATCTATCGGTTTTACGATTACCAGCATTCGTGACGTAACGCCAATTCCACATAATGGATGTCGCCCGCCGAAACGCCGTCGCGTCTAATTACTGAAGTCATTAACCATTAAGAGGAGCCGCCATGATACAGAATAATTGGCAAGAGCTTATCAAACCTACAAAACTGGATATCGTTCCTGGTCATGACAGCAATCGTCATGTGCGCATCGTTGCCGAACCACTTGAGCGTGGTTTTGGTCTTACATTGGGTAATGCCTTGCGCCGGATTTTATTGTCTTCTATTCAAGGCGCAGCTGTTGTTTCCGTTCAAATCGACGGTGTCTTGCATGAATTTTCATCCATTGCGGGTGTGCGTGAAGATATCACAGACATTGTGCTAAACATTAAGCAGATGTCTGTAAAGTGCCACAGCGAAGGCGTGAAGCGCATGATACTCAGCAAAAAGGGGCCAGGTGTTGTGACTGCCGGCGATATTGAAGAAATCGCAGATGTTGAAATCCTCAATCCTGATCTTGTTCTTTGCACGCTTGATGATGGTGCAGATGTGCGTTTTGAATTCACTGTTAACACAGGTAATGGCTATGTTCCGGCCGAGCAAAATCGTGCGGATGATGCGCCTATCGGCCTCATTCCTGTGGACAGTCTTTACAGCCCAGTGCGTCGTGTTTCCTACAATGTTGAAAATACGCGCGAAGGTCAGGTGCTTGATTATGACAAGTTGACCATGGACATTGAAACAGATGGTTCTGTTTCACCTGAAGACGCTCTTGCGTTGGCTGCAAGAATTTTGCAAGACCAGTTGCAGACATTTATCAACTTTGAAGAGCCTGAACAAGTTCCTGAAACTGTCTCTGTTGCCGAGGAAATTGGTTTCAGCGCGGCCTTGTTGAAGAAAGTTGATGAGCTTGAATTGTCAGTTAGATCAGCCAATTGCTTGAAAAATGACAATATTGTTTATATCGGCGATTTGATTCAGAAATCTGAAGCTGAAATGTTGCGGACACCAAACTTTGGTCGTAAATCCTTGAATGAAATTAAGGAAGTACTTTCAGAAATGAGCCTGCATTTGGGTATGGAAGTCCCCACATGGCCACCTGAAAATATTGAAGAACTTGCCAAAAGGTTTGAAGAAAATTTTTAACTTTATTATCTGCGAATTCGGAGAGAACCATGCGTCACGCTAAAGCAGGCAGAAAATTAAACCGCACCCAAAGTCACCGCAAATCTATGTTGGGGAATCTGGCAGTCGCATTGATCAAACATGAGCAGATTGTTACCACTCTGCCAAAAGCTAAAGAGCTTCGTCCTTATGTTGAGAAGCTTGTAACGCTTGGTAAGCGTGGTGATTTGCACGCTCGACGCCAGGCAATAGCCAAACTGCCAGAAAAAGAATGGGCAAAGAAGCTGTTTGAAACGCTGGCACCACGTTATGCAGACCGTTCAGGCGGTTATACGCGTGTTCTCAAAGCCGGTTACAGATTTGGTGATAATGCACCCATGGCTGTGATTGAATTTGTTGACCGTGACCCTGAGGCGCGTGGTCAAGACTCGGGTCCTGTTCAGGTGGATGATGAGGGTGTTGAAGAAGCCATCTAACGGTCTCGTCTTCTCGACTTTTATGTCTGTATTCGGCCTTACCCGCCGTTCGCTAAATTTCACTTTTCTATTTGTCAGCGTTTTTATTTTGACAAACATGGCTTCTGCTGAGCCACGTATTCCTAAGTCCTTGAAAGATGTGCAGCTGAGCTTTGCGCCGGTTGTTGAACAGGCAGCACCAGCGGTTGTAAATGTTTATGCGACCCGCCGTGTGAAGGCACGCCGACCTAGCTTATTCAATGACAGATTTTTTGAAGAATTTTTTGGTCGATCCTTCGGGGATAATTTTGGTCAAAGGGAGAGATTGGAAAACTCACTCGGCTCGGGGGTGATTGTCTCCGCTGAGGGGATTGTTGTGACCAATAATCATGTGATTAGCGGCGCTGAGGCGTTTAAGGTTGTTTTGTCAGACAGACGAGAGTATTCAGCCGAGCTCTTACTTGCAGATGAACGCACAGATCTTGCCGTTTTGAAGATTCTTGATGCAGAAGAGCGATTTCCAGCTCTGCCTTATCGAAATTCTGACACGGTGAATGTTGGTGATTTTGTGTTGGCGATTGGCAACCCGTTTGGTGTTGGACAGACCGTGACGAATGGGATTGTTTCGGCACTAGCGCGGACCAGTGTAGGTGTGACAGATTTTCAGTCATTTATTCAAACGGATGCACCGATTAATCCGGGCAATTCCGGTGGCGCATTGGTTACCATGGATGGGCGTTTACTCGGCGTGAATACGGCGATTTATACCCGTTCGGGTGGGTCAGTAGGGATCGGCTTTGCTATTCCCTCTAATATGGTTCAGCAAGTTGTTGATGCGGCGCTTTCTGATGGAAGAATAGTGCGCCCCTGGGCCGGTATGGAATTACAGAAAGTCTCTCAATCGCTTGCCCAGACACTTGGGTTGGCAAAACCTGTGGGGGCGCTCATTGTTAAGCTTCACCCCAATAGTCCTTTACGAAAAGCTGGCTTAAAATCTGGCGATGTCGTGAGGACATTTAATGGTAAAGAAATTCTCGAACCTGAGAATTTTCGTTATCGTATGGCTGTTGCTGGTGTTGGGGCGAGAGCGGAAATTGGCTATCTCAGGCAAGGAAAAGGGAATACTGTTAACGTTAAACTTACCGCCCCGCCAGATGTCCCACCACGAAATGAAACAACACTGACTGGGGAACATATTTTTAACACCGTGAAGGTCAGCAATCTCAATCCTGCAGTGGTTGATGAGATAGGGCAGGCTTTTAAATTAGGCCTTGAAGAAAAAGGCGTTATTATCCTAACCGTTGATAAACGCGCCCGCGCCGCGAGAGTCGGTTTACGCCCGGGAGATATTGTTCTCTCTATTAACGGGATAGAAATTAAAAGTGTTGCGGAATTGGTTGCCTTGTTGAACAAGCCATCAGAGCAGTGGAGTTTAGAAATCAGACGGGCTGGACGAATTATAAGAACGTCAATACGTTAGCTTGCAAGGTGAAATGAGAATTAAGGGGCGATAATGAGCGGTGTGCAACATTTACAGGTGCAGCCGGATCAAGCCGGGATGCGGCTTGATCGTTGGTTTCGTTCACTTTTTCCTCATATTAGTCATATCCAGTTAGAAAAACTCCTACGCAAGGGACAAATTCGTGTTGATGGCGGACGCGCAAAATCGTCTTTGCGACTTGAAGCGTGGCAGATGATACGTGTACCGCCATTGGTAACACCGGACCAATCAAAGCAGAGAGCTAAACAAGAAAAACGCGCTGTTCCCCTGCACCTGCAGGACATGATTTTAAAAAGTATCATTTATGAAGACGCGGATGTAATTGCGCTCAACAAGCCGTCCGGATTGGCTGTGCAGGGCGGGTCAAAAACTGACTGGCATGTAGACGCCTTGCTCGATGTGCTGGCAGATAAAGGGGAAAGGCCAAGACTGGTTCACCGCCTTGACCGAGACACATCTGGCGTATTGCTGCTCGCTAAGCACCGTAAAGCTGCCTCGGCACTAACGAAAGCTTTTGCTGAAAGGGAAACCAGAAAAATCTATTGGGCACTGGTTCACGGGGTTCCACGCCCTGAGCAAGGCGATATTAAGCTGAAACTTGTTAAGCGCGCCGCTGGTGATGGCAATGAGCGTGTACGGCCTGCTGAGGATCACGATAAAGAAGCGATGAAAGCGATAACGCGCTTCAGTGTTGTGTCGCGGGCGGGGCAGGTTTTCTCATGGGTGGCTTTTATGCCGATAACCGGACGCACGCATCAAATTCGTGCTCATGCCCTGGCGATTGGTCATCCCCTTGTCGGGGATAATAAATATACGCTCCCCGAGATTGAAACCGGGGGTGAACTGCCAAATAAGTTACATCTCCATGCGCGTATGATTGACATGCCACATCCGTCTGGTGGTCGTCTGATTGTTGCTGCGGATTTACAGGCGCACATGGCTGAAAGTTGGGGGCTTCTTGGATTTGAGTCGAATGATTACGAAGACCCGTTTCCTCGTGAGGCAAGCTAGCAATGCCACGCAGATTTTATGAAAAGGTAAGCATTGAAGAGTTGGCAGAGGGCCATATCATTCGTCTTGATACACATAAACTTATGACTCCTGCAAAAAAACTGCTCTTACTGCCATATGCGCAACTGGCAGAAGCCGTGGCGGATGAATGGCGGCAAGTTGACGATGACATCATTTTATCTGATATGCCGATGAGCCGCCTTGTTTATACGGCTCTTGACCGCGTATCGGAAAGCTATAAGGCAACCGCACAGGCGTTTGCTTCTTATGGCGAGACAGACTTACTGTGTTATCGCGCTACGCATCCTGACACGTTGGTGCAACGTCAGGATGAGATATGGTCGCCTTATCTAGATTGGGTGAGGGCAACCTATGGCGTATCTCTTCAAACCGGGGCAGGTATTGCGCCGATAAAACAATCACAATCAAGTATTGAGGTTTTGACTCAGATTGCCCAAGGAGGAGAGGGGCTGGAGCCTAATCCTTTGCGGTTAACGGGACTGGCGCATGGGGCAGGTTTACTGGGGTCAGCTGTTCTGGCATTACGTATGGAGTCTGGCGAAGATAAGGCTGAAAATATCTGGCGTGCTGCGTTCCTGGATGATTTTTTCCAGTTTGAACAATGGGGAGAAGACAGCGAAGCGATGGCGCGGCTGGAAGGAATGAAAAGGGAAATAGAGACTTTAAGTGACTATTTTTCTTTATTTTTTTCGTGATTCAAATTATTAAATATCAACGTTTAAGAGACAGACTTGAGTAGGGTGGGATGAGAGAAGTCATAGAAAAACTTGAAGAACGACGTCGAATTGCCCGATTGGGCGGTGGCGAAAAAAGAATTGAAGCTCAGCATGCGAGAGGCAAGCTGACGGCGAGAGAGCGCATAGAACTTCTCCTCGATGAAGGATCTTTTGAAGAATATGACATGTTCGTTGAACATGATTGCCATGAATTTGGTATGGAAGATCAGAAAATTCCTGGCGATGGTGTCGTAACTGGCTGGGGTACGGTAAATGGGCGCGCTATTTATATTTTTGCCAAAGATTTTACCGTGTTTGGTGGGTCACTCTCTAAAGCCCACGCCCAGAAAATCAATAAAGTTCAGGATATGGCGCTTCGTAACGGTCTACCGATAATCGGTATTCTTGATGCCGGTGGTGCGCGGATTCAGGAAGGCGTTGACGCTCTTGGCGGTTATGCCGAGGTATTCCAAAGAAATACACTGGCCTCCGGTGTTATTCCACAAATCACCATGATTATGGGGCCCTGTGCTGGCGGAGATGTTTACTCACCTGCACTCACTGATTTTGTCTTTATGGTACGAAATTCATCCTACATGTTTGTAACAGGCCCTGATGTTGTTAAAACCGTAACAAATGAATAGGTTACAGCAGAGGAGTTGGGCGGCGCGAAAGTGCATACTACAAAATCCTCTGTTGCAGATGGGGCTTATGACAATGATATTGAAGCGCTAACCGAGCTTAGGCGATTTATTGACTTCCTGCCGCAATCCAACCGGTCGGGTGTGCCTGTTCTGCCAAGCCATGAGCCAGCAGATAAGCCGGATTTATCTTTAGATACCTTAATCCCATCCAATCCGAACATGCCTTACGACATCAAGGAAATAATTTATAAAGTCTCTGATGAAGGCGATTTTTTTGAAATTCAAAAAGATTTTGCCAAAAACATCGTCGTTGGTTTTGGACGTATGGAAGGTAGCACGGTGGGGTTCGTAGCTAATCAGCCCATGGTTCTTGCCGGTGTGCTGGATAGCGATTCGAGCCGAAAAGCTGCGCGGTTCGTCAGATTCTGTGATGCTTTTGAAATTCCTGTTGTCACGCTCGTGGATGTCCCGGGCTTCCTGCCGGGGACAGCACAGGAATATGGCGGATTAATTAAGCATGGTGCAAAGTTGCTGTTTGCCTATGCGGAAGCAACAGTTCCAAAAATCACAATTATCACACGCAAGGCCTATGGTGGCGCGTATGATGTGATGGCGTCTAAACATTTGCGCGGCGATGTGAACTACGCATGGCCGACAGCAGAGATTGCTGTTATGGGCGCGAAAGGGGCGGTTGAGATTATTTTCCGTAAATCGCTGGATAATCCTGAGGAGATTGAAAAACGCACGGAAGAATATGAGGATAGGTTCTTGAACCCGTTTGTAGCTGCCGAGCGTGGGTACATTGATGAAGTGATACAGCCCAGAAACACCCGTATGAGGATTTGTCGTGCTTTGGCTTTGCTGAAAGGCAAGAAGCTGGATAATCCTTGGAAAAAACACGACAATATTCCGCTATAGGTCACAAACATGTTTCAAAAGATTTTAATTGCTAACCGTGGTGAAATTGCCTGTCGCGTTATCAGGACAGCCAGAGCTATGGGAATTAAGACAGTCGCTGTTTATTCAGATGCTGATGCTGATGCGTTGCATGTGCGTGAGGCCGATGAAGCTGTCCATATTGGTGGTGCGCCCGCGTCTGAGAGTTATCTGATTATTGATAAAATTCTCGATGCGATTAAACAAACTGGCGCGGAAGCGGTACATCCGGGTTATGGTTTTTTGAGTGAGAATAAGCTTTTCGCTGAAGCACTTGATAAGGCTGGAGTAGCTTTTATTGGCCCACCTGCTGGGGCGATCGAGGCGATGGGGGATAAAATTACCTCCAAAAAGCTCGCCATGGAAGCCGGTGTTAGCACGGTTCCTGGGCATATGGGACTGATTGAGGATGCCGATGAAGCGGTTAAAATAGCGACTGACATTGGCTATCCCGTTATGATTAAAGCCTCTGCGGGGGGCGGTGGTAAGGGTATGCGGATTGCCTGGAATGATGAGGAAGCCAGGGAAGGTTTTCAGTCCTCCAAAAATGAAGCGGCCTCAAGCTTTGGTGACGACAGAATATTCATTGAAAAATTTGTTACACAACCGCGTCATATTGAAATTCAGGTGCTGGGTGATAAGCATGGCAATGTGATTTATCTGGGGGAGCGAGAATGCTCCATTCAGCGACGAAATCAAAAAGTTATTGAGGAAGCGCCAAGCCCATTTCTGGATGAGAAAACCAGAAAGGCGATGGGTAAAGAGGCTGTAGCGCTGTCAAAAGCGGTTGACTATTGTTCCGCAGGAACGGTGGAATTCATCGTTGATGGCGATAAAAACTTTTACTTTCTGGAAATGAATACACGCTTGCAGGTTGAACACCCCGTTACCGAACTGATTACGGGCATCGATCTTGTTGAGCAGATGATTAAGGTTGCTGCGGGTGAAAAGCTGTCACTGGCGCAAAAAGATGTAAAGTTGAATGGCTGGGCTATGGAAAGCCGGATTTACGCTGAGGATCCATATAGAGGTTTCCTTCCATCAACTGGTCGTTTAACTCGTTATCGTCCGCCACATGAAGGTGTGACAGATGGTATAACTGTTCGTAATGATACTGGCGTGTATGAGGGCGGTGAAATTTCACTGTTTTATGACCCGATGATTGCCAAACTGGTAACGCATGCTGATGATCGTATTGCATCAATTGATGCGATGGCTGATGCGTTAGACAGATTTAGAATTGACGGTATTCGCCATAATATAGATTTTCTCGCCGCGATTATGCAACATGATCGTTTCCGTGAAGGTGCGCTGACCACGGCATTTATTGCCGAGGAATACCCTGATGGTTTTGAAGGCGCGCCTCTATCTTCTGAGCAAATAAAAGAACGCGCTGTTATCGGTTTTTATATACGCTCTTATGTGCTGGATCGAGCATCTGAAATTTCTGGTGCCATGCCCAATTATGAGGCGACACTGCCGGATGCGATGGCGGTGCAGGTCGAAGATCAGGTTTTCACGGCGCGGTTTGATGAAAATGGTATCGTTCTGGACGATGAAACCTTTGAGCTTGAAAGCCTCTGGTTGCCGGGTGATTTATTTTTCGAAGGTAAAGTGAGTGGTCAAGCTATTTCACTTGCCGTCGATACCATGCCGGAAGGTTATGTGTTGACTTCGCGTGGTAAGGCGCAAGAGGTTTTTGTCAGAAGTTTGCGGGCGCAGGAGCTTATGGTCTTTATGCCTGAGAAAACCGATGGGGCAAGTAGTAAAGAGCTGCTTTGCCCGATGCCCGGCGTTGTGATGTCCATTGATGTTGAAGAGGGACAAGAGGTTAAGTCAGGTCAAGCTCTCGCAGTAGTGGAAGCCATGAAGATGGAAAATATTCTTCGTGCCGAGAAAGATGCCAAAGTTAAGTCTGTCTTGGTCGCTGCTGGGGATAAGCTTGCCGTTGATGATGTTATGATCGAATTTGAATAAGTTAATTTATTTCAAAACTGGTCTGAAACGTTTTAATCAAAGCCTCATCTAGTTCTGCCATAGATATGTTCATGCCTAATGCCTTTAGGCTGGTGACATTCTGGTCAGTTATCCCGCACGGGACAATGCCACTGAAATGTGTCAAATCAGGGCTTACATTTATCGAAATGCCATGAAAGCTCATCCATTTTCGTAATCTGATACCAATAGCGGCGATTTTATCTGCGCGATTTTCTCCAAGATCTGGTCTGTCAACCCAGACACCTATATGAGTGTTATCGGCTCTGGTCTCTAGACCACATTCATTAAGCGCATGAATAATCCAGTTTTGTAACTGCTTAACAAATTGTCGGACGTCACGTCCCCTCTGATTGAGGTCAAGCATGACATAGACAACGCGCTGTCCAGGCCCGTGATATGTAAACTGCCCACCGCGACCGGATTTGAAGACAGGAAGTTTTTGAGGACTGAGTAAATCGCTTTCTTGTGCGCCTGTGCCTGCCGTGTAAAGGGGGGGATGTTCGAGAAACCACAACAGTTCCCCACATTCTCCTGCGCGCATGGCCTCTATATGGGCTTCCATCTCCGCCACGGCCTCAGGATAAGATACAGGCGTCGTTGATAGCCGACAGCTCGGTAAGCCATCAATTTCACTTGATTGCTCAATATAGATAGGATGAGTGATTTGCTCGCCAATTTCTGTCATATTAAATATTATACCGAGAATAAAGAAACTGTGTGATTTATATTATACATCAATATTATGTATAATAAATAATTCTACATTTAATAATGACAAAAATTAATGTAACCGTTATATATAGTGAGAAAGGTTAATCATGCTTCCGATTATCTTAGATGTATCGTCCTTAAAAGTTGCTGTTATCGGGAATGGACTTCAGGCGGTGAAGCGGTTGGATATGCTTCGCGATGCAGATGTCAGCGAGATTGACATTTTCTCACCTGATCCGGATGACGAGATGAAGGCAGCCGCTGGAGATATGGTCAAGCTACATCTGCCATCAGCAGAAGATATAAGCAGTTATGCTATCATCTTTATTGCTAATCTGGAGGCAGAAGAGGCGGAAAAATTAGCAGTACAAGCCCGGGAACAGGGTGTGCTTGTTAATGTTGAAGATGTGAAGCCGCTTTGTGATTTTCATGTGCCGTCTATTATCCGGCGGGGAAAATTGCTTCTAACGGCCTCCACGGGGGGGATGTCGCCTGCGCTGGCGCGACTGTTAAGAGAGTTTTTGGCAGCACGTTTTGCCCCTGTTTGGGCAGATAGGCTGGAAATAATTGGTGCGGCACGGCATAAGTGGCGTGATGAAGGTCTGAGCTTTGGCGAGGTCACAAAGAACACGAATGATTTGATTGATAAAGAAGGGTGGTTAGATTGCCCATGTCCATTAAAGACAGAGAAGTCCTAGAAGAGAATCTTACGCTTGAAGCTACGGAGATGCTGGTACGCACTGCTGAATTGTCGGCAGTTGAGTTTCTGACTACCATTCTAAGGGATGAGTTTAAAGATGAGATATGCGTCGTCTCATCTTTTGGTGCGGAGTCAGCTGTGCTGTTGCATATGGTGGCGCAAATTGACCCGACGACACCCGTTATCTTTTTAAACACTGGCAAGCTTTTTGGAGAAACCTTGCGTTACAGAGATCGTCTGCAAACGCTTCTTGGGCTGACCGATGTGCGATCTATCGGTCCGCACCCAACAGATTTGGCTGAAAAAGACAGCAATGAGGATTTGTGGCAGAAAAATAATGATTTATGCTGTCATATTCGTAAGTTTCTGCCACAACAACGCGCCTTGAAGGGATTTAAGGCTGTATTAACGGGACGCAAGCGTTTTCAGACAACCCAGCGTAGTTCTATGCAACGCATTGAAATAGATGACGAAGCTGCCGCTAGGTTACGCGTAAACCCACTTGTAGATTTTACGTTGGATGACCTGCAGGCGTATTTGGAAACCCATAACCTCCCTAAGCACCCACTTGTCAAAGATGGTTACTTGTCTATTGGATGCATGCCTTGCACGGATAAAGTCAAAGAAGGGGATGACTATCGTTCCGGTCGTTGGTCTGAACAAGACAAAGAAGAATGTGGCATGCACGGCACTGAATTTGTCTATGGTGAGGGTATATAAACTTTTCAAAATTTAGCTTGAGGCAACCAGCCGGATTTGCTAAAGCGTGGTTCTCTTACCAGTGCGGTCGTGGCGGAATTGGTAGACGCGCAGCGTTGAGGTCGCTGTGGGGTAACACCCGTGGAAGTTCGAGTCTTCTCGACCGCACCATTTCTAAATGGTTCCCCTATAAATCTGAGGACAAGGTGCCTAAGTTTGTGGCGGTTGGTTCAGTTCACCATAATCCAGAATTGGTGCGGCATCGATTGTTTCAGCCTCAAGGAAGAAAGAGACCCGTTGCAGACACGCAACAATCATGCTTTGCTCCCAGTCATGTAAATTCTGAAAGTTTTTCTCGAACTGGCTTTGAAGCATGTCAGGGGCAAGTTCAATTGTTTCGCGTCCCTTCTCAGTAATTTTTACAAACTGCATACGTTTATCGAGATCACCTTTTTTGCGGGTGATGAGGTCTCGCGAAACCAATTTATTTAACACAGTTGTGATGGTTGCATAGCCGAGGGTTGTTTTATTTGAAATAAAACTCGGTGTTGCCTCATCAGTGGTGGCTATCACTTGGAGAACAATCATTTGTGTTGGTGTCAGCTTAGTTTTTTTTGCAAGCGACAGCGAATTGATCTCGGTAACACGCATAATGCGTCGAATGGCGACCAATGCGTCCTCAAGATTATTATTTCTCATATGCATCACTCTCTTTATGTAGGGTTTTTGTTTTCATATAACTCAACTCCGAATAGAGGCCACTGGTCAAGCTGATAGATGCAGCAAGAAGAATAATTAAAAATGGCAGTGCCATTGAAATCGCACCTGCCTGGATGGCGCCGAGCGCTGACGAACCGCCACCTACAAGGAGAACAATCGCCAGTAATCCTTCAACAGATGCCCAGAAAATCCTCTGAGGTTTTGGAGCATGGAGTTTACCGCCTGAGGTTATGCTGTCTATGACCAGTGAGCCAGAGTCAGATGAGGTCACAAAAAAGAAAACCAGAAGCCCGAGCGCAAACAGGCTGGAAAGAACTGGGAAAATAAGATTTTCCAGCATCAAGAAAAGTACGAGTGATATGTCCCCCGTATTATTTGGCAGGCTGCCGATATTGGCATCATATTGCGAAATTGCTGTTGTACCGAAGGAACTGAACCAAATCAGAGCGATGATAAGTGGTGCAGTCATGACCACAAGTAAAAATTCTCTAACGGTACGGCCTTTTGAAATGCGGGCGATGAATATACCAACAAAAGGTGACCAGGATATCCACCACGCCCAGTAAAAAATTGTCCAGTCATGATACCATTGCCTGTCTACGGGGCGGTCGAGTGTGCTTAGCCTGAACATATCAACAAAATAATTGGCAAAATTATCTGCAAATGAAGACAGAACAAGTTTTGTCGGCCCGGCTAAAATGACAAATAACAACAAACAAGCGGCCATACTAATATTAATGTTACTCAACTTTCTTACGCCTCTGTCCAGCCCGCGCACAACGGAGTAAATGGCAAGACTGGTAATAGACATGATGACCAGGGCTTGGGTTTGTAAGGTTTTTGGGATGTCGAAAAGATAATTCAACCCAGCTGATACCTGCTGAGCGCCAAGGCCGAGAGAGGTTGCCAATCCAAATAAAGTGGATAATACAGCAACAACATCAATAATATGACCCGGCCAGCCCCAAACCCTTTCGCCCAGAAGCGGATAAAAAATTGACCGAATGGTGAGAGGAAGTTCCCGATTGAAGGTAAAAAAGCCAATAGCAAGACCAATTAACGCATATACCGACCAGCCGCTAATCCCCCAATGAAAGAGGGTGGCGCTGAAAGCAAGCCGGTAGGCTTCTGGGGTTTCTGCTGTGACCCCGAGAGGGGTGCCATATGTCCCGGTATAATAGGCAAGAGGCTCTGCAGCACCGTAAAAGGTCATACCAATGCCAACACCAGCAGAAAATAGCATGCAGACCCATGAGATAAAGCCAAATTCGGGTTTTGCATCATCTCCACCAAGACGGATGCGCCCGAAGGGGGAGGCAATCAAAAACAGAATAAAACCAGTGAGCGCAATAATTGATAGCGAGAACATGGTATCGAACAAGTCGAGAATGATATCACGCGTGCCGAGCAAGACTGATGTCGAGGTTTCTGGAAAAGCCAGCACAAGGCCAGAAAATATGAGAGCTAAAGTAGCGCTAAGAGCAAAAACGGGGTTATGGATATCCAATCCGAAAATCTCGATATTATCCTGACCGATTTCATAATCCGTATCAGCCGGGAATAATTTATTTTCAGTAATGGTCAGTGACTCTTGATTATCTTTTTCCATCACGCTCTCTCGGATAAAATTAAGGATAAATCTTCTGGAGATATCAAATCATCACCCAATGCCTGTGCCAGCGGTTGTAAATCTTTAGCATAGGCTTTCCATTTGCCGACTCCATCTGTGTTAATTGGTTTTCTGACCTGCTCTGAACTTGCAGTCCTTACTGACCGACGATTCTCATGAAAAGAGATACATTGCTCTTCAAAAGGTAAGTTAAGATATTCAAGGATACGATGCACCTGACCCTCCAAATCATCAATAACATCTTCATGTTGCACACGCAAAACTTTGCCAGGTAACACATCATCCCAGTGCGCCATAAGACGAACATAATCCCGGTAATAAGTGCCGAGTTCCTCTAATCCGTAACTAAATTCCTGACCTTGAGCGAAAAGCTGCTTAAATGCGCTGAAGCAACAATCAAGTGGTGCGCGGCGTGCATCAATTATTTTTGCGGTGGGCAGAATAAGATGTATGAGTCCAATATGACGAAAATTATTCGGCATTTTATCGGTAAAGTAGGGCGCCCCGCTTCGATGCATTTGTGTATCATTGATATAGGCTTCCCCCATCTCCAAACGCTTTTCCGGTGACAGGGTTTTCAGGACTTCTGGATAGTTTCCGATTCCAGAGAGACGTTCCTGACCGCGTAAACTTTGTGCAAGAGTTAAAATGTTGGGAAGTTCAAGGGTGCCATCAACTTGCGAATGAGAGGCCAAAATTTGTTCAATCAATGTTGAGCCGGCGCGCGGCAGACCTACAATAAATATCGGGTCGGGCGCATCGCACCCACCTGCAGCATGTGTCTCAAAAAATGACGTGGAGCAAATATCTATATGGGCATCTATTTCCTGTGTCATTCTTTTACTGGAATAGCTACTTTGTTGGCGCTTAATTAAATTTCCCTGCTTAAGATGATGAATGCTGTCCTCAAAGCGTTTCTCTTTTTCATAAGCATGCGCCATGGCAAAATGAAAATAGGCGCGGTCTTTCTGGGGTAATTCGGGGCGATTTATTTGCGCTTCCATGAGAGCAACTTCCTGCGGCGTGAAAGTATAGGTTTTTAAATTCGCGAGCGAGAAATAAGCTTCCCCATGGTCGGGTTTTGAGACATAAGCCGCCTGATAATTTTGGATTGCAGCTTCATTATTGCCAAAAGTCTTGAGCGCGTGCGCTTTAGAGGTCAGGGTGTTCGGGTCTTTCGGTGCAATAGCAAGCACACTGTCAAAAATATCAATTGCTTGCTCATAATCCCCGTTTTGCATCTTCTCGATTGCCATTTGAGCCTTATAAGTAAGATTGTCGGGAAAACGTTCACAAAGAATTTTTGCCTGTTCTATGGAAGCGGCAAAATCCTGTTTTTTGCGCAGGAGCAGCATGTAGCTAAGTCGCAATTCTGCATCTTCAGGATTAAATGCCACGGCACTCTCAAGCAGAAACTCGGCATCGCCTAGATAGCCAAGCCGACTCGCAATCTCTGCTAACAGGCTCATACCTTCTGTATTTTTGGGGTTTTGTTGTAGGAATTTCCGGCATAATTCTTCTGCCTCCGCAAGCCGGCCTTCATGCAAAATCTGGGTGACATGCAGTAAAGCTGGTGGGAGGGCGTTGAGCCGGTCGATTTTTTCCTTCACATGGTTAGCGGCATTTGTGTTGTTTTGATATTTATAGAATTCGAAAAGCACCTGCCAAGAGGCAAGTAAGCCGGGGTTACGTTCACAGGCATGCCGATATTGAGCTATAGCAGTTTCAATATCGCCTGTTGCACGTTTGAGGTGGCCGAGTTCCTGATAAACCCGCCCCATATCTGGGGCGAGCTTCAAAAGCTGATTGAGATAGTCTTGGGCACGGTCATATGATTGCATATATCGCGAACAAACTGCGGCGAGATACAGGCTATCAGTATGATTGGGATCTTGATCGAGATTTTGGGTCAGTAGGTCAAGAGCATGCGTAAAGTTATGCGCTTTAACGGCTTGGCTGGCTTCCTTAATCACCAAACCCAAATCATTCATCCTGGTCCCAATTTTCCGCGCTAACGCTATTTAGAATTTTCGATTGACTTTTAGACCAATTGTCATTGGACGCATATAAGTCACACGATTTGTATCATAGACAAAATCACGGCTAATTTCAGCTCTTTCATCAGTTACATTTTCGATAAATAACTCGCTTGACCACTCTTCACTGGTGACACCCAAACGTATGTCGAAACTCATCCAGCTATCAATTTCATCTCGATTAATTTGAATTATGTCGGAATAACTTTTATCTGAGATGGTTACCTGGGGCATTACATGACCAATATATCCATTACTCATCGTCCACTCATAACGCACTCTCAGATTACCTTGATAACCAGGAGCAAAGGCAAGTTCATCGCCTACAACAACATCGTTTGTTGGTGTTATTTTCTCAGTAATTTCTGTATCAAGGAAAGATGCGGCACCAGCTAAGGAAAGGCCGTCAATATCGGTTATATAAATGAAATCTGCTTCAAGGCCTTTTATTTCAGCATTTGCTGCATTATCAGAGAAGAAAAGATTTACAATGCTTGTATCAAAAATGGTGGTTTGAAGACCATCTACTTCAACAAAGAACATGCTACCGTTTAAACGAAGAGAACCGTCTTGTAACAGGGTTTTCCAGCCGAATTCATAATTTTTGACTTCATCAGTATCAACAGCGAAAGGAACTGTAAAACCATTAGGACCGCTGGCACCTCCTGGACGGTTAAGTAAGCCTGCTCTAAAGCCTTCAGAATAAGTAAAATAATACATCTTGTCTTCGTCGGGAGTAAATTTCGCAGTTGCCTTGTAAATTGTTCCGTCAGATGCAGCTTTATCTGGATTTCCTGCAGGTCTATTCGGTCCATATATTGCTGAAATATTTGTACCTGCTCTTTGTGCATCTGATGCGGCACCTAAGTTAAAGAAAGACGAATTTGCAGAACCTTCCATATCAACTTCAATGTCATAATACCTTGCGCCAAGGGTTAATTCTAAAGAGTTTGGAACTAGCTCATAATTAATTTCACCAAATAAACCAATTTGTTCATCTGTCCTTAAGATATCATTTCTGAAAACAGTTCCAGCGGGGAAGGGGCCAGGATCAGAGAAATAACCCGGTGCGGCATTGCCAACTAAACCTGTAACTGCAGTATTGGTCAATGGGTAATTAGGAGGAAATCCGTCTACAACTGATGTATGGCCAGGATAAACAAAATCATTAAATTCTTTTAACTCTAATTCGCTCATAAATCCGCCGAAAGTTGCTGATAAAGATCCATCTGACATTGTGTTAAAACGCAATTCGTGTGTCTCCACAGTCATTTCGGTTCTCGAGTCAACAAACATACTCGGGGTATAACAATTACCAGCGGGCAATGCACCTGCAGCAGGATATGATACCGATCCGTCACAAATATAATAAGGTAGATACTGACCAACAAAAAGATAATCAGTATAATCAATTATTTGTTCTGCTTCTCTATCTGTATAAGCGCCTGCATAAATTACTTCCAGATTTCCCAAACGTCCCTCTAATGTTAAACTTAGATTAGTGAATTCGTCTTCGCTGTTATCATTATTGAAACGTTGAATTTGTAATTCACCTAATTCTGGGTCCGCGTAAAAAACACCATCTGTTTCAATTGTTTGGTTAGTGACTGAGAGCAAAGCGCTCCAATCATCATTTATAAGATGCTTTATTGTTCCACGAATACCTGCATAAGAAGCTTCGTTAAAGTTATCTTCGACTAGAGAATTGTTATCAGCAACGGTGAAATTTACATTGCTTAAATCTGCAGTAGATTGAAATCCTGCACGTCCTGCTGATACAGGGACGCCATTGTTGCGAACAGTGCCTACTGGACGGAATCTAGCGCTTTGTTCTGTGCTCCTAGTGCCAGCAACATTGTCAATGTAACCACCTTTTTTATCATAATAGCCGACAACACGAATTGCTGTTTTATCGCTGAGTGGAACGTTTACCATACCTTCAATTTTAGTGCTTGGATCACCTTCTGACATCATAGACCCTTGAAGGGTAATTTCAGCCGAATATCCGTCTAAATCGGGTTTATTTGTAATCATCCGGACAACACCTGCTTGAGAACTGGAACCAAAAAGTGTCCCTTGAGGTCCAGAAAGTACCTCAATACGTTCAATATCAGCAGCGTAAACGTCTAAGTTACGACCTGGTTGTGCTAATGGCTGTTCGTCGAGATAAAAAGAAACATTAGGTGCAAGTCCGGCTACACCAGATGTTGTAAGGTTTGGTGTAGTGGAGGCCAAACCACGAATATAAATTGTATTTTGTCCTGGGCCTGACCCCCCTGCAGTTACGCTGGGTAGCTGTGTCAGGTAATCCTCAAATGTATCGACCCCAAGTTGATCTAGGGCTTCCTCACCTAGTGCTGAAACAGCCACCGGGACATCTTGTAGGCTCTCATCTTTCTTCCGAGCTGTGACAACAATCTCATCAATAGAGTTGACAGATTGCGCAAAGCTAATTTCTGGAGCTCCTGAGGCAATAAGTAGTGCGAGAGGTGAAACTGAAAGCGTAAGTTTTTTTGAAAATGAATTCGACATAGTGACTATGTAAGACCTTTTTGAATATATTGAATAAGTATTACGGAGTTCGTAGTATTTTTATTATAAAATGTCAAATTAATGCTTTTAAGTCATATTTTACTTTTATTCACAAGTTATATATTTTGTGATGTGTAGTTCATTTTAGTATTTTTCAAATATTTATAAAAAGCCTGCTTAACCAAGTGTTGTGGGGGAATGGCTTCATGCAACTCGTTAATTCCTAAATTACATGCCAGTTATTTTATGTTAGTTTCTGAGAGATTAGAATTAACAGGGTAAATTAAAATGTCTACAATTGTCATTACAGGTTGCGCATCAGGTATCGGTCGGGAGGTTACTCAAAAGCTCTTAGCTGCCGGACACGAGATAATTGGTATTGATCTTCGCGATGCGGATATTATCGCTGATTTATCGAAATTAGAAGGTCGCAAAAAGGCAATTTCAGAAACTCTTGAAAAAACAGGCTCGGAAATCGACATCCTTATTACTGCTGCTGGTATGGGGGGGCATCTGCCAGATGGAAAACTTGTGATGATTGTAAATTATTTTGGCACGGTAGAGCTGTTAGATGGATTCTTCCCCGCTATGAAAGGGCGTCCTGGCGCAGTTGCTCTGGCGCTAAGTTCCAACTCGGCCCAAATGGGCGTCGATCCGGAAAATGAGCTTGTAAAAGCCTTGCTTGCTCATGATGAGCAGGCTGCGGTCGATATTGTTGGTAATGCACCTTCTGCCGAAACTTACGGTTTATCCAAACACGCGGTGGCGCGCGCGGTACGTCATCGGGCGCATGAATGGGGGACAGCCGGTGTGCGTTTGAATGCTATTGCGCCAGGTATGACAGAGACACCTATGCTTCAAGGTGTCCGGGATAATCCTGACTTAAAAGGCGCATTAGAAGCTATTCCTGTACCGTTGAACAGAACAGCGAATGTTGATGAAATCGCGAATGTTATCGTGCTGATGGTCAGTGATGCCTTTTCCTTCATGCATGGCAGTGTGCTTTATGTGGATGGCGGAACAGATGCTGTAGTCCGACCAAATCAGTTTTAAGATTGCAAAAATTAAGCAATAAAAAAGGGCGGCACTAAGGCCTCCATTTTCCTTAGAAAATTCAGAAAACCTAGGCTTCAGGTATAAGCTTATCAGCTGGCATTCTTTCGCCTTTTATTTTGACTTTAAAGTCCATCGCAGGGCCAGGTGTCGGGAATGACTTGGTCTTGAGAATATAATCCTCACTTTCCAGTGTCATATCCAGGCGATGGAAAAGGCGGGCAATGGTCATACCCATTAGCACTTCCGCAAGATTTTGACCAAGGCATGTGTGTGGACCTCTACCGAATGGTGAATAGACGCCTGGTTGCATGTGTTGTGCGTTTTCATCTAGATATCTGTCTGGATCAAAAACTTCAGGATCTGGGAAATACTCTTCCATAAAGTGAGATACGCTTGTGCCAATATAGAGTTTCTCATTTTCTGGAATGAGGTAGCCTTCAAATTCAAAATCCTGCGTAGCCGTTCTCATTTGTGCAACGGCAATAGGCCACATCCGCATTGCTTCACGAATGCACCCACCAATTACAATTAATTCACGAATATCATCTTCTGTTATAGTTTTCTTTGCCATCAAGGCGTCAGCTTCTTTTTGAACACGTTCCAATACGCCAGGTGTTCTGAGAATACCGTATACGGCGGCTGCGAGTGTGTTGGCAACTGTGTCTAACCCAGCAACATATGGGCCAGTAAGAAGTAGGGATAAATCAGTTTCAGGAACTAGATCAGGGTGTTCAATATGTGCACGCATAATATCACCCAACAAATTGTTAGGTAATGTTCCTTTTTCAGCATGCGCTTTGAATTCGATAATCATATCCCGGCTGAGTTCTTCAACGCGTTTGTTGGCTTTCTTAAATTCAGGCAGGCCCAAGAAAAATCTAGGTCTGACCTGTGTCACAAGCACATTAAGGATATAAAGAATGTTAACCCGAATATCGCGGACATATTCTAGAGGTGCAGATCCTGTAAGAATTTCCCCAAGTTCTTGAACAATCATATATTGGAAAGCCTCTACAACAGGCGCTTCAGAGCCAGTTTTCCATTTGCTTGAAATCGAGTCGTCAATCGTAGCAGCAAGTTCATGATACCTACCGCGAACTGCTTCTCTAGAAAAGCCATCACGCATCACACCTCTAAGACGTTGATGAACTTCGCCATCCTCACGTGTTAACATTTTGGAGGCACCATAAAATTCTCTCATTGGCTCCCAAAACTCACGTGATCGAAGGCTTTCGCGTCCTTTTTTTGTCGACATAAATAGAGCAGCCTCTCGACCAGCAATCACAATCTGTTTTCGTCCGAAAACATTCACCCGATATACCGGGCCGTAGTCTCTGTAGGCTCTTAGAAATAATGCAGCTGGATCTTTTGCCATTTCCAGCGTGTTTCCCAGTAACGGTAATCCATCGACATCTGGTATATTTTTGTATGTTTTAATCTCTTCTGCTGCTGACATATCTACCTCTCCACTTTAACGGCGGTTTACGAAATCAATTCCTAGGTCAGAATCAAGGGACAACCAACCGAATTTGTTTTTAATTGTTTCCAGCGCTGACATAAATATTTTTCGCTTTTTAATTTTCGAACCATATTCGAATATTCATTGAATTAAATCTTTCTGTCAAATAAAAACATGCCAAATTGAAATAGATCAATGTTGATATATTCATATGACGGGGGCTGTCATCTCAGTTGCAAAGACAAATATCATGAGTTGTGAAACTTTAGAACAGTTGTTTGAGGCTGGAGTCGGCAATGATTTTTTTGGCCCGGAAAGTCCTCATCCATATGTGGTGCTCGAAGCTGAGAATGATGATATTTCATGTGAATTTTCGCGATGGCTTGCTGAACTTCCTTGTGTTGTCTGTGTTATTTCCAACCAGTTGGAAAAACTCCCCGACCATTTGTCTTACGTTGCTGATGTGGTGGTGGATACAACAACTGACGCTGATTATATCGCGCAAATCGTGACGAATTATCCTGTTGCGTCTCTGGTGTTAACTCAACATTTGCGGCTCATAGAAAAATTGGATTTTGAAGCGGCATTAACCGCGGAGAGTTTTGCCTATGCTCTTCTTCAAGGGGGGCGCGAGTTCAAAAATTGGTTGGCAAATAGAGAAACACCAACAGAGTCAAACGTGTCGCTAAGCCCGCTTTTAGTGACGCGGGAGGCGCAACACCTCAATCTGAGTTTGAACGCACCTGAAAGACATAATGAAATAGACATTCATTTGCGGGATGCTTTATGTGAAGCCTTCGAACTGGCTCTGATAGATGAGACGATTGAAACGCTTTCTCTATCTGCTATTGGCAAAAGCTTCTCTATTGGGGGCGCTTTACCAGAATTCGGACAAGTTGCAGACCCGGCAACTGCGCACTGGATTCGCAGCGTCCGTCTCCCAGGGCGGTTACTTGCGCGATTGGTCTGGCGGGATAATCCTGTTCATGTTCGGACATATCTGAATGGGCCGGCAATTGGCGCAGGGCTGGAACTTGCGGCGTTTGCCCATGAGGTGACGGCACATCCGAAGGCCTGGACACAATTACCTGAAATTAGAATGGGGCTTATCCCCGGCGCGGGAGGGACGGTGAGCGTATCTCGTCGGATTGGGCGCCACAAGACTGCCTATATGGTTTTAACGGGGAAACGTATTAAAGCAGAAACCGCTTATAAGTGGGGGCTTATTGATAATATTGAAACGCGTATGGTGACTTAATCTGATTGTGAGCGCTTAGGATTTATAAACAATCTTGCCGTCAATCAGTGTCATATGCACTTTGGCTTTTATAGGGTTTTTAAAAAGTGCATTTCGGCTTTGGTGCATGAGACACAAATCCGCCACACTACCAATTTTAATAATTCTTTGTATCCGCATATCCGTTGCTTCAGTCGTATATAGCTCAAGCGCTTTCTCAGGAGATAACGCTTCGCCATCATCAAATATTACTGGGCGGTGAATGGCCGCATGAATTGCTAGCCATGGGTTAAAACTGCCAAAGGGAGCGTCACTTCCGGCAGCAAGGGGTATCTCTTTTTTTTGAAAACTGCCCAGCCGCCAAAGATTAGGGTGCATGTCTTTATCAATATCTTGTCGATATGCATGCTCGCGCGCGACTATAAAATTAGGTTGTGTGACCACGCCGATATTGAGTTGCTTAATCCAGTCCAGCGCATCTTGCGTGACGATAGCGGCATGTTCAATTCTGTCTTTCTTACTCGGACCTGCGGCTTCAATTGCAGCGAGTGTCAACATTAGTTCGGCATGAGTGACACAATGAGACGCCACACCGCGCCCTTGCGCATGTGCTTCTTGAATTTCTTGGGTCAGCGTTTCAAGAGAAGGCAGGTCATGGTCGTGATAATGCAACTTAACATGTCCAATGCTTACCCGATCAGTAGATTTATCTGTTGCGTCACAAAGGGAAGGGCGGCCCATAATAGTCATTCTTAAAGGTGCGCAATGTTTTTGATAATTTAAAAAATCTTCGGTTGCGTTTCGGGGTGTAACTTCTGTAACACCCGTAATTCCATAACTCAGTAAGAGGTTGATAAGGTCTGAAAGGTTTTGAGGGTCAGACATTAGAGCTTCGTGAACAGATGCGTCCGCATCATAGATATGACCTTTATCAAGGATATTGGCATCCAGTGACACGCCTGCTTTGCCCAGCGCATCTAAGCCTTTCGTGTTGAAAACCCAAAGCCGTCCGCTTCGATGTTGTATCCTAATCGGACAGTCAGGCCCGTTCTTATCCAGCCAGTCACGATCAATAATGTTACTCTCTTCATTGCCTTTAAAAGGATAATAGCCGACACCGCGCAGCCATTGTTGCGGTTGATGAGTAGCTGATTTGTGAAGTGCGTCGGCAAGCTCTTGTTCGGATGACACTTCTGGTGGGCCGCAGCTAAGTGAGTTGAGCGATGCAGCAGTCGCGTTTATGTGAATATGGTGATCGTGAAGTCCGGGTAGGAGTGCGCCGCCATTGGCATATATGACTTCCTCTCCCTCTTCAGCAATCAAATCAAGGGCAATATCCGTTATCCGCTTTCCCCGAATACGAATGTCTTGAACCCTGTTTTCCAAATCAACTTTTTTGAAGAGCATCCAGTTTCCTTAGAATTTCTTCATTATGATACCCCGGCGGTGGAGCGGGTTTTGAGGCTTTCCTGACAGGATACATATTTTCGTCCGACATGTTCAGGATTTTAGTCCATTCGGACGTTCGGCGGATTAAATTATTTTTATTGAAGGCTCTTATCAGTGGGTCTTGTGATAAAGCAAAACCGAGAACTTGATATAAGGAAAGGTCAATCATCCCACCGCCGTTCATCCAGCAGGCCCATGTTGCCAGCGCGCCGTGCAACCCACCTAGCGGGTCGGTTATCGCGTCACCAACAAATAGGGGGCGACCATGGATTATGTCCATGAGTGATGAAAGTCCGGCGGCGACACCGATATCATCACCGAAGCCGATTATGTTTTCTGTGGCCGGCCCGTGACCATAAGCTGTTATAGAAAGCCAGACTTTACCTGGTTTTTTTGCGAGGAGAGTCTCGGCGTGAATACCCAACTGTCTGAGCGCGCGCGGGCGAGAGGCTTCTATAACAATATCTGCGCATTCAATAAGTTGCAGAAGCTGCTCGCGTCCTTCCTGAGTTGTGAAATCGCATGTAAAAGATTTTTTTCCACCATTCATCAAGTCATAAAATTCTTTTTCCCCCTGATCGTCGCTTTTATCTCGTCGCGCGCCATCCAGCCGCTTGCTCGACTCGACTTTAATGACTTCAGCGCCCAGCATCGCCAAGAGACTCCCAGTCAAAGGGCCAGCCCACAATGATGAGAGATCAACGACGAGCGGGGATACTTTAGGTGAAGGATATTGTGATGTTGCCGATGGTGACATGCTAACCCAATTATCAAAAGAGTCGTAATCCGGAAGGGCAACAGCAGAGATTGCAAGACCTAGGTCTCGACCAAGAGGGATAAGGTCTTGAATTGAAAATTTCTTAAAGGCATTTTCCAATATTTGTTTGTCTGTTGTTATCGGTATCTGCGCGTCGGTGAGTGCTGGAAGCAAGTCAAAATCTTCATCTCGTGCCAGATTGATTGCCAGATAACCGTTCCGCGCTTCGAAGAAATGACAACTTCCACCTGCTGAAACTTGTTCTCTGGGGTGGGTGTTGAATAATGCCATGCGCTCCCCAAGCAAGTGTGCTCCATATTCAGGGAGGTTCGTTTTTAATGGGTTGTCCTGTGCAACGCTTTTCAAGGCAAGGAGCGCACCATCTGCATAATCGGCAAGTGCCGTTGGAATTATTTTGTTGTTGCTAGAAGGATGGGCATGACCTTGCACACCGGAACGCGCATTATTTATTGCTGGATGTGTTTCAATGAAAGGCACATCAGAAAGAGGTGACAAATTTAAACCCGCCAGCAGGGTATTGGCGTAAGCGATTACGTTCGTTTTTTCGTTAGGTTGAAAAGCCATCCCTTAAAACTCTGCGTAGAAGTTTGCCGGTCTCATTATAGGGTAATTCTTCTGTGAATTTGACCTGTGTCGGCACACGGCTGGAACGGAGTTGATCTCTAACATGAGTTTTTATGGCCTCAATTTCTGGCGGTGCAGTCATGTCCGTCGGTACAATTACCACGCCAACTGCCTCACCCCATTCATCATCAGCGACAGCTACCGCGGCGACATCTTTAATATCCGACATTTCAATCAAAACATCTTCAATCTCGCCAGGGGAAATATTTTCGCCGCCCCTCACAATAACATCATCTGCCCGCCCGTCTAAGAAGAGATAACCGGCATCATCCAGATAGCCTCTATCGCGCGTCGGGAACCAGCCATTCTCATCCAATAAAGACCCACTGCCATGATATTCACCGCTGACTTGGTCGCCGCGAACAAATACATATCCGGCTTCGCCAGCATCGCAAGGTGCATTATTGTCATCGCGTATTTCCAACTCAACCGCCGGCAGAGGTCTGCCAACTGATGATAAACGCGCCCTTACTGCTGGATCCTCAGACTCGAATGCCTCACGATGATCATCGGGATCAAGCAAACAAATGGTAGAGCTGGTTTCAGTTAATCCATACGCATTTGTGAAATTCACATGCGGCATTAGTGACATGGCTTGCTCAATGACGGCATGAGGCATTTTTCCACCACCATAGGCAATGGCTTGCATGGCTGGGAGGTGAAGCGTTTCATTTTTGCTTGTCACATGCTCGATAATACGCTGAAGCATAGTCGGAACAAGAAATGCCTGTGAGATATTCTCTTGCATTGCTAATTTTAGCCATGCTTCAGGTGAGAAATTCGGAAGCTGTACCATACGCCGACCAGCATAGACGGAACTCAGGATAGCCGAGATTCCGGCAATATGATAAGGCGGCACACTGACCAAGGTGCTTTGAGTTTCTTCGGCGCTCATAAATTCAATCGTGCCGAGAATATAAGCCATTAGGTTATCATGACGCAAAATAGCAGATTTAGGATCGCCTGTTGTCCCGCTGGTGAAAAGCTCAATCGCGATTCCGCCCTCTTCATCGGGAGCGAAACCTTCCCATGGTGTGCCAGGTGAGAACACCTGTGCTGGGGTGATAAGGGAAATGCCTTCCACCTCAGGCGCATCATCACTAATTAACAATGCAGGCGAAACCCTTTTTAGTAATGCCTTAATTTGGTCTTCAGCCAGGCGGTAATTAATCGGCACATAGGGGATACCGCGTAAAGCTGCTGCAAACATGGCAACCGGAGCTGCTGCACCTGTCTCAGCCAGATAGGCAAGTTTCTTGGTGTTTTCAAGCTTATCTGCGAGTGCATTTACCGCATCGGCGAGCGCCTGATAAGTCACTCTTTGAGATCCGCAAACAACGGCTTCCCTGTCCGGCATGCTATCTGCGGCCATCTGAAGGATGAGGTGAATATTCATTTAACTTACCGGTTTAATTAGATTAATCAGAGGAGGGAAGCCGTTTAGCTTGCTTAACCTCTAGGGCGACACCATTCACCGAGACATTCCCTTCGCCGCCGCGCGTGCATAGAAACTCCAAGGTTTCAGCTTCGTCAACATAGCGTTTGCCGACGAGACTGCCTTCTCCTGCTTCCTCTGTCATGGAAGATTTTTCAGCAGCTTCCTCAGTTTGCATGGGTAAACCTCCACATGACACATCTAAATCATCTGCCGGTACACGCAGAACCATAATTTGCGTGTCACACACTGCGCTGAAAAGTTTTGTACCTGCTTTAATTTGCACCATTTTATTTCCTATTTACCTAGAATGGCCCCGGCGACACCCGAAGCGACAAAAGCTGTTTCAACGTTTTGTACCTGATTTGCTGCCGTACCGCGAATCTGGCGTACGGCCTCAGTGATATTATTCATACCGTGAATATAACCTTCACCAATAAGCCCCCCGTTTGGGCTGAGAGGCGTTTTGCCGTCAAGCTCCATATTACCATCGGCTATATAATCTTTGGCTTCTCCCGGCCCGCAGTAGCCAAAACCTTCCAGCTGGCGCAGGACTTGTGGTGTGAAGTTATCATATATCATGGCAACATCTGTATCCTTTGGCGCAATGCCGGCGTCTTCAATGAGCTTCTCTGTTACACGCTCACTGAAGGGCAAGCCTGTGAGGTCACCTTCGTAAAAATCTGAGATAATCTCATGGTTAAATAAGAAGGAATATTGCGCCGCGAGTAAGCGAGCAGGTTTCTGTTTCAAGTCTTTGGCTTTATCCATACGCGCTACAATAATAGCCACACCACCATCCGACTCCTGACAGCAATCCAGCAAACGAAGCCACGGCTTCACAATCCATCGGCTATTCTGGTGGTCATCGAGTGTAATGGGTTGGTTATAAAACCATGCATTCGGATTGGTCGCGGCATGCTTACGCATTAGCACGGCGATATTACCTAAATCTTCGCTTGTCACGCCATATTTGCTGAGATACTGCCCACACGACAGTGCCTCCCATGAAGCGGGTGTCTGAGCGCCAAAAGGAAAGCACCATTCAATAAATGTTGAGCCATTAGCATCGGGGGAAATTGAAACTGTCGGTTGACCGAAACGATACTGAGATCTTTCGTTCATGGCACGCCAGATGACCACAACATCACAGACGCCAGACTCAACGGCGTTTTTAGCGTGATAAAGTGTGGCGGCATTCGCGGCCCCGCCTTGTGGTAGACGAACTGTATAGTTCAGTTCCTTACACCCTACTGAACGTAGAAGGTCAACTTCATCAGAGTTGTCGATAGTGTAGGTGATGCATCCATCTATTTCTTCGGGATTAATGCCTGCATCTTCGCAGGCGGCAATAACGGCCTCTGCGGCAAGCTGCTGTTCTGAACGACCTGAATCTTTTGAAAATTCGGTCTGACCAATACCGACAATAGCTGCTTGGTTGTTTGTTTTGGACATGTTGGTCTTCCTTTAATGTGACTTTTAAAAAGCGGGTAGGTTGGCGTGTCTACACTTATTCTGAAACGGGTTTAAAGATGGGGACTTTTTTGCCACCAGAGGTATCGGCAAAAGCAACCTGAACACGAATACCGGGTTGCATGTCTCCTTCAGCGACCCCTTCAACATTTGAAACAAAGCGCAACCCTTCATCCAGTTCGATGAGGGCGGCTATGGGTGACTCTTCAAAACCAAAAGCCTGTGGTCTGACCGCAACGCACCAACTGACAACTGTTCCAAGGCCGGATAGCTTTTGGATTTCTTTTTCAGTGGAATGGCATTTGGGGCACATCGGGCGGGGTGGGTGCCATAAAGTATCGCAGGCTTCCCCTTCACGGGCACAATTAAATTTCTGGGCGACAAACTCCCCACGCTCACATGCTTCCCAGAAGAAAGCAGTATCAATTCTCAGTATCGGGTCAGGGCGCATCACAATCTCCTGTTATAATGTTGTTCGCAATTTAACTTATATTTTCCAAGGACTTTCGAGTTCCGATTGTCCTTCACGCGGTGGGTCACACAAAACAGCTGTCTCATTGGCCATCACGTCAATTTCTTCTTCGGAATAACCAAGCTCCCGCAATAGAGCCTCAGTATTATCTCCGACGATGAGAGGGCTGGTCGGAATGCGACATGGTGTGTCAGATAGGTCATAGGTCAAACCAATCTGCTCAAGCTTGCCGACAAAACGGTCATTATATTCCGCAGCCCAGCCACGCTTTTTGAAATCTGTATTGTCGAAAAAGTCGAGAGAGTATTTTCTATCGGACAGTTCAGCGGGGACACCGCTATCGGCGAGAATTTTCAACCATTCATCTGCTGATTTCCCGGCAAATACATTTTCAGCCGTCGTCGCGTCTGCTCCTGCACCAATAATGCCATCAAGGGCGGATTTATGTGCATCATTAATTGCTGTGACCATAATCCACTCATCTGAAGTTTTGTAAATGCGGTGATAAACATCAAAGCCTGTCTGGTTTAAATCCAGAAGCGGTCTGTCAACCGGGCTTCCATCGGGTTTTGCGACGGCATAGCTGGTATTCAATAAAGTCGCATTAATAATCGAGGTGTCAACAAACTGGCCTTTACCGGTTATTTTGCGTTCATAAAGCGCCTGACAAATTCCGATAGCAGACAAGAAACCGTTACCTGTATCGCCGAGCGAGGTAAGTGACCAAAGCGGATGCCCTCCGGCATGGACGGCGCCGTCTGAATATTGAATACCGGACAAGCAAGCACCAGTTTGATCATTACCCGGTAATCCCATACGGGGACCTTTTTCAAAACCGCGTGTATGGCAATAAATCAACTCAGGGAACTCTTTCTTGAGTGATTCGTAATCAAGCCCCAATCTTTCAGCGGCGGCATAGCGCATATTATGTTGCACCACGTCACAACTGGCGATGAGTTTTTTAAGCACTTCCATCCCCTTTGGATGCTTGAGCATGAGAGCAATGGAGCGTTTACCGCGATTGGCCATGTAGGCAATATGTGTGCGATGCCAGAAGCTATCCCAAAGTGTATTTATTTTAATCACTTCCGCGCCCATATCCGCCAACAACTGACACCCAAACGGTCCGGCAATCGCCAGACCTAGATCCAGCACGCGAATACCTTTTAGAGGTGGGTCACCATTGATTGTGTTTTTCTCCATACGCTCAGGAGAGGCGAGGGACGCAGCATATTCTTTAACAGCTTCCGTATCACTGCCCGTAGCCCGTGTCGGGCCTTTTACTTTACCTTGGCTGTTTTCAAGGCGGTAAGTGATGCCCACTTGGTTAATCGGTCCAAGCTCAGGGTCATCCACAGTTGTCACACAGCCATCATCAATCAGAAGAGGGTCAGTTAACGAGTCCTCAATTGACCGACATTCTTGCATAGTCACGCCGGCAATCGCTGCCGCTTCAACCCATTCATCACAAGGGAATTTGCCCATCGCATCTGCAAGTATGGGTTGATAATGCGACATGACAAGAAGTTCTTCGGGTCCAATACCAAAGCGGTCAGGGTCATTTTGAACTGTCAAATCAGGGCTAGCGTCAAGCTTGTCACCTTTGGAGGACTCCAAAATAAAGCGCGGGTTTGGTACCCAGTTATGAATCCAACGACCGTCAGAAGTTTTAAAGTGTCCTTTTGGGCTTTTGCTGCCCATAATCCAGGTGTTAAAACCTTCGGCGTCTGGGTCGTCCATGCGTTGCCATACGCCACTCATACATGCCAATGCACCTTGCATGAGTGAAGTTTTAACCTGTTGACCATTACCCGTTTGCTCCCGCGCGAAAAGCGCAGCAGAGATGCCCGTCGCTGCGGAGAAAAACGCTCCGAGACTTGGCCAGGGAGAAGACACATGTAATGGACCTTCACGATCCGCCCCTTGAACCCATTCATTATCGATTTCCAAATCTTCAAAAATATCTGGCAAACCTTTAATGTGGTAGACACTGCCTTCCGGCCATCCACGCTGTTCATATTGCAGGCCGACACGGGCGGCAACAAGGCCGTCATAACCAGGTTTGTCTTTATCCTCGGTGTCGTCACCATAGCCAGTGATGGAACAATAAATAAGTCTCGGATTAGTCGCCGCAAGGGTTGCATAGTCTATCTTAAGGCGGGTCGTAACGCCCGGACTAAAGCTTTCAATAACAATATCGGCATCTGCCGCCAGCTTATAAAAAACTTCTAAATCTGCATCGTCTTTGAGGTTTAAAACCGCATTTTTTTTACCGCGATGCCAGACCTTATATCCAAGTAAGCCCTCAAACGGGTCACCCTCAGGACGTTCAATGCGCGTAACATCTGCACCATGGTCGCCCAGTAACATACCAGTCATCGGACCTGCGACCCCCCAGCTTAAATCAAGAACTTTAAGACCTTCTAGAACTCCCGACATTGCTTTTATCCTCCGGAATTATAAATTATGTTTTACGGTTTCCTCTACTTTGTGACCTCAGACAAGTCTTGCTTGAAAATGATAATCAGAGTAGGTAAGAGACCATTAATTATTTTCGAACATGTTTCTGAAAATACCTACTATGACAAACCAGTCAATACAAACTTCGTACGATTTATTGTTGATAGGCAAAAATGATTAATATTCACGTTACAGACGCAGATGGCGCAAAAAAAGAACTCACAGCGATTTCCGGTTCACAGTTAATGAATACCATTCGTGATGCAGGCATTGTTGAAGGTACATGCGGTGGTATGGCTTCATGCGGTACATGCCATGTATACATTGATGAAAATTGGTACGCACTTACCGGCGAACGAACCGAAGATGAGGGATATATGCTCGAATCTCTAGAAGAACTCGTCGAGATTAAGGCGACTTCAAGGCTATGTTGCCAAATTATCCTGAGAGAAGACCATGACGGTCTGTCTCTGACTGTGGGCCCGCAAATCTAATCGGCACAAAATTATATGGTTAAAGAACAATGCTAAAAAACGCCATAACACTGAAAACCAAAGTCACCCTTCTGGATGGCTTTGAGACAGATTTTACAGCGTCATTATTTCTACCCGATACGCCTGTGAAAGCCTTGTTTTTCTGCCAGCCAGGTGGTGGCAATACTAAAGATTATTTTAATCTCGGTCAGGCTGAAGGATTTGACTATTCATTCGCCTCGCGTATGTGTGACCATGGCTTTGCAGTAATGCTCATGGATCATGCCGGGGTGGGCGAAAATAAAATAGACGAAGCGCATCCTTTTTTCACGCCGCGTCAGTCAGTTAGTTTTACGGTTCAAGCGTTGGGAGAATTTTTTGCGCATCCAGCGATTACCGATGTGAAAAAAATCGGTACTGGCCATTCAATGGGCGGCATGATGATAACCTTGATTAATGCACTTATGCCGTTTGATGCTATCTGTCTGATTGGGTCAAATGCAGGTGGGTTGGATTGGGGCTTACTAGAAGAAGATATGAAGTTTATCGAACAGCCTGAAAGACTCGAAAAAGAAATGAAGGCGCATGTGTTACGCATGTTTAAGGCGCCCTTCATCAATTATGAAAGTGGCGGGCCGAGCCTTGAGTCGATTACATTTGGTGCAGAAAATGAAGGCGCGCATGCCTTGCTTATGAAAGTGCAGTCATCGCTTTTTTCTGCCGGGGGCTATATGTCCATGATACGTGGCAGTTTCAGGCCTGAAGTCAATAAAATCACTGTACCATTATTTATGGCTGCTGGAGAGCATGATTTGGGTGCCCCACCCGAAGAAGCGCCGAAAGATTACATCAACGCGGCATCAATTAAATTTATGGTGTTGCCCGGCGCAGGTCACAACTCATTTGCCTTCGCGGCAATTGAGAGTCTGTGTGATGCGATTAATGATTGGGCGGGCGAAGTTCTGTAAACCCTGCTTAATTGCAGTTTTACATTTTGACGTTTAATTGCCCCCAATAAGCACACATTTCAGTCACTTTACCTTCTGCGTCAAACTTAAATGTATCAATAACATCAACCTGAATATTACCTTGTGGTGACTGTGTCGTTACGCTAAAGGCAAATGCTGCCGCATTTGTGGCGGCCCGAACAGGCCCGTTAAGCGCAAGTTGTGCACCGAGTTGGGTGGACATTTTATAGAATTCTTTTATTTCAGCTTTGCCGTTTTTAATCGGTGTGCCAATTGGGTCTTCAACGGTTGCCTTCTCAGCAAAGAGATCAGTAACCCCCTCATAATCACCATTGTTGAAATGTTTAACGTAGTTTTCTACTGCAGCCACCATGATGTCATCTGGCAGGCTATCGCCGCCGCTTTCCAGAATATCACTTACGGCTTCATTCATATCTTCAGGCATATTTTCCTCTTTATATTTTCAAAGAAACTTACGCTTTTTACTTATTATACAAAGCTTCAGCGCGCGCTTTTAGTGCATGTGCTGTATCATCAAATGCAAGTTTGACCCATGGTCCGGCAAAGCGCATGACATGAATGCCGTTATCGCCAAGAAAGGCATCTGTTGAATAATAGCTACATTTTTCAGGGCCAAGACTTTCAATAATCTGGTCGCGGCGCGCGGGATAAGGCCACTCATCAGAATAGGGCAGTTCCCACGAAATCATTTTCTCCGGCTCAAAGGCGCAGATAAACTCGCAGTTATCAAAAACCTCATCTGGTGTGATGTAGCTCTTCAGTTTCATATTGACCGGTGCGCCCATTTCCAATGTGGAGTTACATTCAATGCAGAATGGATTCCACTCGCCATATTTAGGCATATCTATAAGGATGTCCCATACCAGCGAGGCGGGTGCATCTATCTCAACCTTAATAGATGTCACAAGGGCATCGGGGTTGAAGTCTACATTAGGATTTTCTGCTGTGCTCATATCTGTCCTCCATACATGCTCATATCAAATGAATTGGCATGTATTTGTCAATCTCGTTTGCTGTTTCAATTTGCACTATTGATTGCGCGCACCAGCAAATTGTTTCCTTGCTATTTTGGCAAATAATCCATGTATCAGTCCTGGTGTAAACCTTTTCATTGCATCCATAATAACAGCATCTTTTCCGACCAGAACTTTCATTTTTTTCTTTTGCACAGCAAGTAAGATTTTTTCCGCAGCCACATCCGGCGCCATGCCGATTTTGGCAACCATTTCTATATTTTTCTCTGCCGCCGCTATGTCATCTGAGTCCTTGAGGGTGGCGCGCATCATATCCGTTTTAATAGCTCCAGGGTGAACTGAGGTTACGCCAATACCAGCAGCACCCCATTCAGCCCAAAGAGACTCAGTCAGTCCTTTAACGGCTGCCTTGGTCGCGCAATAAGAAGATTGTGCCGGCAAACCAACTAAGCCCGTCATGCTGGACATATTGACGACATGTGCGTCAGCAGATTTTTCGAGAAAAGGTTTGAAAAACTTGCAGCCATAAAGCACGCCCCAGAAATTCAAATTTACGATGCGTTCCCAGTCTTCAATGCTGTGCGTATCAAAACTTTTTTGCAACGTAATACCTGCATTATTGATCAGCAAATCGATACGGCCATGTCCAGCGACGATTTCATCGGGCAAAGCTGCCATGCGTTTTTTGTCTGTCACATCGGCAATATGCGTGGATAGTTTGACGTCCGTATCTGTCAGGGTCGATACAGTTTTCTCAAGCATATCTGGGTTATAATCAACCAGCGCGAGATGGCACCCACGTTGAGCAAGGGCCTTTGAAAGCGCACCTCCAATGCCGCCCCCTGCGCCGGTTATGACAGCAACCTTATTATTAAAACTTTTCATGACACCCCCTATCCGTAACCCATGATTAATAAGAACAAATCTTGATTTCTTTTTTCAACTGATATTGTTTATAACCTTAGGAAATTTCAAATGAGATTCGTAAATAAAATCAGACAGAATCTCAGTGGGGTAAGTGGGGGATATTTCAATGAGCGAAACAATTAAGAAGATGTGTTATCTGAGCGTTACAGGTTTTTTTTGTGCAATTTTTTGGGTCGCTAATCTCACCGATGCGATAGCCGATGAACGTCCGAATATTGTCATTATATTAGCAGACGATTTGGGGTGGGCAGATGTTGGTTATCATGGCAGTGATATTGAAACCCCAAATATTGACCGTATCGCCAAAGAGGGGGTAAAGCTGAACCGCTTTTATGCCACGCCGTTTTGCTCGCCTACACGTGCTGCGCTGATGACGGGCCGTGATCCTCTAAAACTCGGCGTTGCTTATTCTGTTCTCATGCCTTGGGAGAATGGTGGCGTCTCTCTTGATGAACATTTCTTGCCACAAAGTTTCCAAAGTGCCGGTTACAACACAGCGATGGTTGGTAAATGGCATTTGGGTCATACGATTGAACAGCACACCCCTAATGCCCGTGGATTTGACCATTTCTATGGGCATATGCATACGCAGGTTAGCTATTTTGATCATCAGGTCGCTAACGGGCATGACTTTCAGGAGAACGGTAAGCCTGTTGATCACAATGGTGAATATGCGACGGATGTTCATGGTGAACAAGCGGCCCGTTTCATTACTGATTTAAGAGATAAATCAAAACCGTTCATGCTTTATATCCCGTTTCTCGCGCCTCATTCCCCTATGGAAGCGCCGGAGGAATTAAAAGATAAATATCCTTTCCGTCTGGATTTACCGGGCAGTACCCGCAAAACTTATGCGGCAATGGTCGACTCGATGGATCAAGCGATTGGTAAAGTACTGACCGCGCTGGATGAAGAGAGCGTTGCGGATAATACAATTGTGTTTTTCTTCAGCGATAATGGCGGGTTTGAAAACTATGGCTCGGATAATGGGCCTTATCGTGGGGGTAAACTGGAAGTTTATGAGGGTGGTATTCGCGTGACGGCAGTTATGCGGTGGCCGGAAAAACTTGCAGCCGGTAGTGAAGTTGACGAAATCGTTTCGGTGTTGGATATGCTGCCAACACTCACCCATGCAGCAGGTGTGGACAATGGAACTAAGAAAAAAATCGATGGTGTTAATCGTTGGTCAACGATAACGGGGGAAAATGTTTCAAAGCGGGAAGGCGCGCTTTACTTTGCCTCTAACATACCGGTTTACAACAAGTTCCAGCTTGGTGTGATTGATGGCAAATGGAAATTGGTTCAAAATATCGACCATAAAATGACCTCGATCGAGTTTAACAATCAGCTGTTTGATTTGGAGGCAGATCCTTATGAGAAAAATGACCTCACAGAAGATCACCCGGCTGTGGTTAAAAAGCTAAACAAGAAAATTAATGAGTGGCGGAGTTTGCACCCGATTGGCGGTAGCTATGTCAAAATCAACCCGCATCCCGGCTGGCGTGCGCCAAAAGATTACGCAGACGTTATTATTCCTGCAGAAAAAATTGAAGAAGCCCCGCATGAAGGTTTCGGGCAGCTTGAGTCAATCGTGCTTCAACGCCGCTATGGAGATAAAGGGCGTATCAAATATGAGTAAGGTGTAGAGCTTACCGCGCTTTATTTTGTTTGTACCCAGATAGCGGAACTGACCGCACGCTCTTGTATCAATGCAGGTTCAGGGGCTGTGATACCCATAAATTTAGCATCATAAGTTGTGTATCGTGGTGTTGGGATTTCAATGACTCGTGCGTAATAAAGCGGGTTTTGTGCCGGGTCATATTCGAGGTCTTGCCAAATCGCTGAGAGGGATATTGCACCAATAGAATTCTCATAACTTGCATTATCAATATTAACGGTATTACCAACCGGCGGAATCTGGCCGTCTTTTGATTGAGATAAGCGATTATCAGATGCGGCAATATTAAAGATTTTTTCGCGGCTTGTGCCGTCCTCATCTACCCATAATTTAATGATTTGTAATCTATCGAGATTAGCACCAATCGGGTCTTTATCAGCATGAACAAGTAATTTGGGTGCAGTGTTTTCTTTGCTACCTTCCAAAATGCTCCCCATTGGGACAGCTTGTGCATAAGCGGTTTCAAGCCAATTGCCTTCAATTGCATCAAGGTCAATATCCCATCCAGCAAAAAGTCGAAGCGACATGCGAGGCCCCGATGTAGCAAATGTTTCGCGCCGTGCCATGGCATCAAAAATAGAGTCCCTGGTGTTTTCCTGTGCCCAGACGGCAACAAGCCCGGCGGCTCCATAAGCGTTTACATCTTGTGGGAGACCAACAAAAGCGACCCCGAGCCGTTGGGCAGGCGTGCCGTCAATGAGGGGCAGTTTGCCGTGAAAATTATCCTCCTCAACTGAAGAGGAAGAGTTATGGCTGTCACTGCTACCAATGACACCAAACATAAATGGATTAAATTCGTTCTGATGCGCCATGTTCAATCCGGTTTGAAGGGCATCGCGTGCATAGCTCCCTTTTGGTTCGCTTAAGCGCTGATCAAATGTAAGCATCTGATCAAGGATTTCAAATCCGGCAAATTCATCATTCGGTGAAAGTTTGGGGTGCGTTTCCGAGGAGCCTTTTACCTGAAAAATTTCGACAAGAGGTTCATTGCGATTTCTTAAGGCCGCATATTCGGCACTCATAGCTTTGCCTTCAAAGGTTAGGGACTCGAACATTTTACCGTCACTCACATTTGAATTATGAGGTATCGCCAGCATCTCCATGCCTTGAGCGCGTTGTTCATCCAGTGCAAGCCATAGGTCTTCGGGGTTTTCGGACATGACTGAGGAGACAGGGTATTCCGGTACATGGGTGGATTTATAAATCACATTTCTATGCAGATTTTGTTCATCGGGCATGGACGTCCATTCATAGCCGACAAAGGTCGTAAACCTTCCGGGGTCATTGTGCCGTTCAGCTGCTTCAATCGAGGCCGCCCAAGCGCTTAGGGATGCTTCATTGACCTCTATCGTACCATAATACTCATCTCTTGCCGCCTGCGAGCCTATGGTATTGGTTAAACGGTTTACGAAATTATAGGTGAAGTGCAACGGGCTGCCTTTTTTAAGGCTGTTAATAATTGTTTCGTCCGGCTTATCATTCTCGCCCCCGCCCATATTACGCGGGCCGTTTAAAAGTTTAGCGTGGTCAGTAACGGCACCAAAATCAAGCGGGCGGCCAGCGCGGATAGGGTAGCCAAAAGCGTGCTTAATCGTGCCGCCGCGCATAAATATATAGGCGTCATCGGGCAGGGTGCGTGTGCCCATCGTGTAAGCGTCATAGGAATAAGATGTGTGGACATGTAAGTCGCCCCACAATAAATGGCGCGTTGGATTGAAAGAGAGCTTTTCTTTTTCTGGGATGTTTGGGTCAATTTGCCCTTCTTCAACCATGTCCCAAATTGGATCATCAAAGCGAATTGAGGCATCGAAAATAATAATACCCAGCGCGACCACTGCCAATGAGACAGAGAGAATTATAAAAATCCTCTTAAGTAATTTCATCTCAAAACCCTCCAATAAGCCTAAGCAATTAATGAGTTTTACTCAGCCAGCCATTCCCCCTTGATGCTGTCTTCTGCGAGACTGCCATCAACGATTGCCCTTGGTTCGGAGCGCGAGTAGCAAATTTTCCAGCCCGACACTGTTTTTCGGTAGCGGTCATGATAAAAACTCGACAGCAGGCGGAAGGATTTATCCCGCGGGTCATAGGTAGCGAAGCCGAGATTCCAAAAGCCTGTGGCTGTGTCGCCGTCAATATTTATCTCACCATTATGTGCCTGATGCACATCTGTTATTGGCGTGGTGGCTGCCATTTGGGTGAAGATATCTATCAGACCATCAAGGCCAAATTTTCCGATAGGCGGGTAATCCAGTTCAGCATCTTCGGTGAAGCAGGCCCTAATGGTCTCCACATCTTTGCGGTCACAGGCATTGAGATATGTATATTTGAGTTTACGAATTGCGTTCTCCGCTTCGAGAGCCTCAAGACGTTTTTCTAATGCTTCTGTCATAGATCTATTACCTCACAGATGGGAACAGGGTGATCTTCTGCGCCCGTCCAGCGCAACAACATTGTGCCTCTTGTATGGCCTGCCGTGTCGAGCCAGTTGCCGAAACCGGGATCGCGCTCACTGACAATAATTGTTACCCCGCCATCGTCGTCAAGTTTTGCTGAGGCATTATTGATGTGGATGTCGTGATATCGATAATCAAGCGACTCCATCCAGATATTGTTCAGTTGAAAATTCCAGCCCTCGCAATCTGGGATTGATGTTCTGATTTTTAACCCTTTGCCGGATGGAATATCCCAGTAGCCGTGAAGATAGTAAATCATCGCATCGCCGCCGGCTCTGAAGAACATTGTCTGATCAACCGTGTCGAGCGTATTGAGATTATTGCGCCTAAATATCTCAGCCCAATCAATAAAAAGTTTTGCAGTTCCCTGCACAAAGGCCGTGCTTCGGGTGAGTGCAGCAGCGATGTTTTGTGTTTCGGCTAAGGGTGGGGTTGCCGGGCCATCAAGAGTTTCAATTTGAACCTTGGCGGGTTCTTCAGAAGTACGGTCGAGAAAAGTCTGTCGCACAAGTAACATTGAGCTATCTTCAGCGAGAGGCAACCAGTTGCCCTCTTGTTTGTCTTTACTGACAATCACCTCGAAGCTGCCATCGGCTTCAACATGCATATCGCGCACATCAAGTTCTCCGGTGGATGCCATGGTTCCGTCAACGGCATAGCGATTGGCTTTACTACCAAAGCTGAAAACCGGTGCGCTACCCCTATTGCCATAAACACGATAGCTGTGTTGTCCGCTTATGGTTGCATTCAAATAAATATTATCAGGATTATCGGCACCGATTTTAGCTGTCTCATGAGAGGCTTGATAAAAATAGGGAAATGCCGGATCGGCATTTTCAAGATTCATTTCAAGGCTGATGCGTAATAGGCGTGAGAGGTATCTCAATCCCTCTGCCTGTTCCATAGGTGACGCTTCCCAATTCAGTACATCTGAACCGGCTTGTTCCAGTTGATGGCAAAAGTCCTTCCAGACATCCGCAGGTGATTGAGCCGTCATTGATTATGGCGCCATATATTGCCCGCCATTGACATCCAGAGTGCCTCCGGAAACAACGCGTGCATAATCAGAGATAAAATAGAGAACGGCTAAAGCGCAATCTTCTTCCGGCGGGATAATGCCAAGGGGAATACGCTGGGTGATTTCACCGACAACAGCATCTCTGTCAAAGCCAGCTTCGACCTGACGGTCAATATAATCATAGACCGGCTTGCCGCCAATCCAGCCCATGCGGGTGGCATTTACGCGAATACCGTACTGACCAAAATCTTTTGCCATGTGGCGTGTCATCGCGAGCATAGCTCCCTTGCTTGCTGCGTAAGCGGCTTCACCGGGGAAAGGATTGACCGTTGCCATTGTTGAAACATTCACAATCGCCCCACCACCTTGTTTTTTCATTGAGGGGAGGCAGGCTTGCGCCATACGCAATGCGCCAAGACAGTTCACTTCATATAGGTCTGACCAACTCGAAGTGTCTGCAACATCAGTTGTTGCCCATTCACCATGAAGATAAGCGGAGTTCACAAGTCCGTCGACTCTCCCAAAAGCTTCGACAACTTTATTGACAAGGTTTTGGCATTGGATTTCCTGTGAGATATCCGTTGATATGGCGACAACCTCTCCGCCACTATCTTTGATTTCTGCGGCAACTGAGTCCAAAAATTCTTGATTGCGTGCGCCCATACCGACTTTGGCGCCTTCGCGTGCCGCCAGCTTCGCCATTGACTGACCCATGCCCGGGCCGACCCCACTAATGATTACAACCTTATCTTTTAAAAGCATGATTCCTCCACCAAAACATATTTTATCTATTTAAATTTTTTGAAATTCAACTTGCGACAAAATTTTATAAAGTTACTCTTGCACAAGATTTTTGGTTTATCAATTTGTTAAAAAAGAACGAAAGCTCAGGCGCTTTCATAAAATTTGGAGGGTGATATGCAAGATATGTTTTCACATGGCGCGGTACTTATTTTCGGTGCGACCGGAGGGATCGGTCAACACGTTGTTATGGAATTTGCAAAAGCGGGTGCTGATTTGGCTCTTATCTGGCGGTCAAAAGAAGATGTCGCAAAAGATATTGCGGCGCAGGTTGAAGCCTTAGGGCGTAAAGTGTCTCTTCATCATTGTGATGTCACCGAAGATGGCGCTGCGGCACGAGCAGTTGCTGAGGCAGCGCAGGCGCATGGTCGTGTCCACACACTTGTTTGGGGGGCGGGGCCGCTTGTTGATCAGGTGAAGATTGCTGATGTCACGACAGAGCAATGGAAGCGAGCCATTAATACCGAAGTCAATGGCTTCTTTGCTGCGGCGCAGGCAAGTATTTTGCATATGCGCGACAATGGTGGTGGGTCATTGGTGCATCTCGGTTCTGCGGGGGATAGTAAGTTCCCTGACGAAGATGTCCTTTCCGTTTCACCAAAGGCGGCAAACGAGTCGCTCATCCAGGGCATTGCTCGCGAGGAGGGGCGTAACCAAATCCGTGCAAATAGTGTTCTGGTTGGTGTGATTGAGGCAGGCATGTTTCTGGAGTTGACCAAGAAGGGGCATTTTGACGAAACATGGGTGAAAGAGGTACATAAAAATCTTGCCCTTAAAAGATGGGGTCAGCCTGAAGAGATTGGTCACGCGGCGGTATTCCTTGCATCCAACCGTGCAGCTTATGTGACGGGTCAGCAAATTTCTGTGTCAGGAGGTTATGGCATATGAGTATGCCTGAAAGGGGTGTGCTGCTGGATGCCGCCCGTCAAACCGCCGGCCTTGATGATTTCGGTGACACATGGTTCTTCGGCCATATGGATAAATTTATTGAATCGATTAACACCGAAGCGCGACTAAATGAGGACGGGCTAGGCGGTGTTCAGGGAATGGTTATTAATGCCATGGTCAACCGCTTACGCCACATCGAATTGGTCAAGCAAAATCCTGAAATTAAAGACTTGCCCGTTGATGTGAGCGCAATCGTGGTTGGTCTGCCGCGCACGGGTAGCACCATGATGCATCGCATGTTGTCATCAGCAAAAGGTATGACGGGTGTTAAATGGTATGAGACGCAAAATTATGCCCCTTTTCCTGGGGAGGCTCAGGGCAACTCGAGCCAACGACGTGAGGCTGCAAAAGGCATATTAGCTTACATGGTGGAGAAAATTCCCGAGATTATGTCTATTCATCCTATGAGCATTGATCAGCCGGATGAAGAGGTCATTATTCTCGGACAGCTTTTTTCAAGCAGTATGATGGAGGCGTCTTACTATGTGCCGAGTTATGCCGCTTGGCTTGGGACACAGGATAGTGAGCAAGCTTATAGGGATTTGAGAGAAATCTATCAATCCTTTATGTGGCAAGACCCTTCACGTGAAGGAAAAAAATGGGTGCTAAAAACTCCGGGCCATTTGATGGCACTGGATACGGCAATGGCGATTTTTCCAGATGCCAAAATAGTGATGACTCACCGCGATCCAGTTTCTACCGTACCGTCTTATTGCAGCATGGAGTCCACACTTTATCGCATGGGGTCTGAGGAAATTACTCATGCTATGGTTGGGGAATATTGGTTTGAAAGATTAAGCCAATGGACGGACTCTTTTATGTCGGTGCGTTCAAAGTCACCAGAGGAAAGATTTGTGGATGTAAAATATCCGGAATTGTTGAAAGACCCTATCGCCCAGGGGCAACGTGTTTTGCTGGCGGCAGGTATTGATGTTACGCCGGATGTTATTAATGATATGGGGCAGTGGATTGAAGCCAATAAAAGAGAGGATCGTGCGCCGCACAAATATGATATCTCAGATTTTGGTCTCACCGAGGACATGATTAAAGAAAAATTTGCGGTATATCGTCAAAATTATCTGGGGGAAGACTAATCCAATATAGTCAACGCCTATAATTATCTGATCGGGGGGTATTATGATCAGTCACCAAGAACTATCAGATCGAATGGAAATTCAGAACATTCTCGCGCTCTATTGTGAAGCGATTGATAATAGAGATTGGGAGGCGTTGGATGATTTTTTCACCGAAGACGCCATCATTGATTACACCGCGACGGGTGGTCTGAAATGTACCTTACCGGAAGCCAAGGAATATCTGGATAGGGCTTTGCAACAATTTAATGGCGGTCAACATATGATTGGTGTGCCGCTTATCAATTTTAATGGTGATGAAGCCAAGACCCGAACAATTTTATTTAACCCAATGATTGTCGAGCGTGAGGGCCAGCCACATGTCTTTTTTGTAGGCGCTTGGTATGTCGATGAATTTGTCCGCACTGATAAGGGGTGGCGTATTCGCCATCGAAATGAAGAGTGCAGTTACTTCCATAATCTTCCCGCTGATTTTCAAGCTCAAGAATAAGAGAAATGCTCATGACATTTAAAAAAACAATTCTTATTATTTTAGCTGGTCTTTTGGTGCTTATCGCCGGTCTGGCGATAACCATTACACTTCTTATGCCACCAGGCAAAACGCCTGTACCTGGCAAGCAATGGCCGGCATTATCGTTGGCCCCTGATTTGCCAGAGGCGCTTCGCGGTGCTGATGTTGGGATGCTTCTTGCCCCTAAAAATACTGAGCTTGCCGACGGGGTAAATGCCCTGCCGCATGGTGATCCTTCTCAGCAGGATGCCACGGCGATTAATGGCCCGATGGATGTGACGCGAAGATTAAAACCGAATGAAATCGTTTACCAGTTTTTAGGGCCAGGTTATTTCGGTGCTTATACATCCAGTCTCTATCCAGACGGAAGACGCGTTATTTGGGCAAATGGGGTCAATGGCATTTATAAGCTGGATAGTGAGACCTATGAAATTTTGGCGCATATGCCGAGCGACAAATTTGAAAAATATAATGAGGCCTGGGCCGAGAAAATTACTGCAAGCCTGGATAGGGATAACAGTGTTTGGAATTTGCCAACGGCAATGCGCGCTGTAAGTCCGTTAATGGATATCTCAGGTGTCTATTGTGTCGTCGGTAAAAACGGCTGGATATATATCGCCAATAAAGATGGTTCCATTCGAGCCTATGGAGATGCTGTGGAAGGTGATGCAGCCTCCGAAATTGTTGAAAAAGCCATTTTCAGGCTACCTGAAAATGCTGCTGGGCCGACAGTGGGTATGAATATGACTTATGATGGTTGGATTGTTTACCCGACTGAAAACGGATATCTGGTCGCTATTTCCTCTGATTTGACCCAGTATCATATGACACAGCTTACTTATGCTGATGAGGAAAATACCGAGTCGCTGGGCGTGGGTTATGGCTGGGTCAGAAACTCGATTGCCATAGACGATGAGGGGGGTATTTATGTAGTGTCTCGCAATCATATGCATAAAGTCATCTGGACAGGTGAGGGGTTCTCTAAGGAGGCGAAAGATGGCGCATGGGTTGCTGAATATCGTAGCGGCAAAGGTGGAGGTTCCGGTGCGACACCAGCGCTGATGGGCTTTGGTGATGAAGATCGCCTGATTGCGCTGACTGATGGTGATGAGCTTATGAATGTCACCCTCATGTGGCGGGATGAAGTTCCTGAGGATTGGGAGAAATTGCCTGGAGCACCTTCACGTCGTATTGCCGGTCTAGCGCCGGTAACGATGGGGCCGCTAAATCTAAAAAAAATTCAGACTGAACAAACTGTGATTGTTGCCGGATATGGCGTACTTGTGGTGAATAACCAGCCGAGAAATGTCCCATCATTCATGCCCAAAGATGGAGGTGTGAACGGCCTATTTATTGGGCCACTGGGGGGCAATCCTGATATCCAGCCTTATGGTGTGCAAAAATTTCAATGGGATCCTGAGACCCGAAAGCTTTATTCAGCTTGGGTAAATGCCGAGGTCAGTTCACCTAATGGCGTGCCATGGGTTAGTCTTGGCACTAGGCAGGTATATTTTATTGGCGCCCGCAATAAAGAATGGACACTAGAAGCACTAAACTGGGACACAGGCGATGAGACGTTCCATTATATTATCGGCGGACAGAAATTTAATTCAGAATTCTCAGGCCCTACCATTGATGAAAAAGGCCGTATTTTCTATGGGACAATGTGGGGAAGGGCTCTTTTAAAACCTATTAAAGCGGATAAAAATTTTAATACTCAATAAATTTAAATTTACTTGTATCAACCTTATGTGGTATTTTTACCATAGTAAATAAGTGCTTATTATCTTTTAAAAAAATAGGTTGTTTTTTTTCGAATGATATTTTTGAATATCATCTAATAAATATCTTTCATGAAACTTAGTTTCAATGCATGATTGAATAATACGCTGACAATGGAGGGAGCCAATATGTCAAATAAACTTTACATGTCATCGCTTGCAGTGGCATTGATTACCTCTGGAGTATCATTCTCCGGACCCGTTAATGCTCAGGAAAGCAGAGCTATTGATAACATAGTTGTTACTGCTCAAAAACGTGAAGAGTCACTTCAAGAAGTACCAGTATCAATCTCTGCGTTTGATGTAGAAGCATTAGACAATAGAGATATTGATGGCTTTGCAGATTTGTCACAGTTTACTCCAGGTTTGGTGACTTATCCGGCTGCGGCTAACTCAAATGGTTTTAGAATCTTCATGCGTGGTATCGGTACTGGTGACCCTCAGCATGGTCTCGACAGTAAAGTCGCTATGTATGTTGATGGTATGTATATGGGTAAAATCATTGGTATTGCCTTCGACTCTCCTGATCTTGCTAGAGCCGAGGTGCTTAAAGGCCCACAAGGTTCACTTTATGGTCGTAACGCTGTTGCGGGTGCAATTAACCTGATTTCTGCAAAACCAAATCCTGATGAATATTTTGGTAAAATCGAGGCTGGCTTTGGTTCATTTGGTCAAAGAGAGCTTCAAGGTTACGTCAATATTCCTTTAGATGACTCATCAGCAATCAGACTTTCTGCTTATCACTCAGAGCATGATGGATGGGTAGAAAATAAAGGGCTTGGTGAAAACTTTGCTGCTAGTGATAAGGTTGGCTACAGGTTTTCTTACCTCAACGAAGTTAATGATAGCCTCACTGTAAACTTCAGTGCTGATTATGGTGAAATGGAAAATACACCGCTTTACTACCAGTCTGTTCCTGATGGGACTTATCAGCCTGCTCAAGTTTCACAATTTGGTTTTGAGGGCGTTGTAACCCCACGTTTTGGAAGACAAGATACTGCTAACTCTCTGCAAAATGTTGGTAGAGGTACAATGGAAAATATGGGTGTGTCGCTGACCGTTGAGTACGATATTGCCGATAATCATAAGGTCAAATTCAATGCTGGGTTTAGATCACAAGATGGTGAAAGAGCTGTTTCACTTCAGCCTGATGTTGGCCAAATTGATGCTCTCTCTGTTGGGTCTGGTCCTTATCTAGGTGATGTAGTTCCTGGTGTAAGCCTTGGTCTCAATGCAATAACTGGTGGGTATGTGTTTAATCAGCAATCTGGCGGTGGCTTAATGACACTAGGTCTTAACAACCCACTTTTCTTAAACGGCACAGTTGCTAATAATGGCTTTGTTCCCTTCAGACCAGACTTTTATGCCGCTTTGTCAGCTCCTATGACAGATTTCTATAACAGTCTCAGTACCGGCCCAGATGATCATGAACAAACCCAGTTTGAAATAACATTCACCGGTGACGTTATGGATGGTAAGCTGGAATATACCGCAGGCCTTTACTATCTCAATGAAGATACTGCAACTAATAGAGACATTGATGGAGGATATGCAAGCCGAACTGATGCGTCTGCTTTTGCTGATTTAGGAACTCTTTTAGGTGCTTGTACTCCTGCACTTTATGGAGGTAATCAGGCTGCTTTTGTTCAGGGATGTACCACAGCTGCAGCCCGCACTAGAAGAGGTTCAGGTTTGCCTCTTATTGTTGATACAGATGCAATGGCTGCTTATTCTCAACTTACCTACCATGTACAAGATAACTTGAGAATTACTGCTGGTATTCGCGTTTCTGATGAGGAAAAAGACGTTATTCAACAACCTCATTCTCCATTAATGGTGGATAACAGGGACCTCTTAGGAAATATTATTCCTACCAATATTGCTTCAACTTCTTTTGATAGCACAGACCCTACGTTCATGATTGAGTATGACTTCAATGATGACACGATGTTGTATGTTTCAAGAACTGAGTCATTTCGTGCCGGTGGTTTTAATGAAACCGCAGGTTCTCTTCCAGAAAATACCACGGATGCACAGGGTAACTTTATCCTTGCAAGATGTAACCCTGGAGAGACTGGACCAAGAAGATCATATGGTTGCGATTTAGTTTTTGATCCAGAAGAAATCACAGCATATGAAATTGGTATCAAAAGCACATTCAATGACGGTCGTACACGTTTAAACATTGCTGCGTTCCAGTATGAACTCGATAATGAACAGTTTAACGTTCCGAAAGAGCCTCTAGTTGCTACCAACCGTGCAATTGTAAATACTACTGCTGAAATGGAAGGCTTTGAGTTTGATTTTGTTCATCTCATTGGAGATAGCTTTACTATATCCGGTAATGCTGCATACACAGATGTTCAAAACGATCCAGTGGTTAACCCATATCTGTGCCAATTAACACCAACATTTCAACAGCAAATTGCTTTATGCCCTCCAGGTACACCACTTGTGGTGGATTTAAGGGAAGACCCACTAGGTGTTCCTGAGTGGCAGTATTCAGTCTCACTTGATTACAATACTCAAATCAACGATAGACTGGAAATGTATGCGCACATTAACCTAAACCACAAAGATGACCATCTTTCATCACAAGATGAAGGAAATGATGCGCATGACCTTATCAATGCGAATATAAGATTTAACTATGAACTCTCTAACGGTAAATCGGCCTTCCTGAAATTTTGGGGCAAAAACATTACTGATGAAGAGTACCGTATTGATGGTATTGGTTTCAGAGCGCTTTCATATGATGTCTTCGTATTTGGCGAGCCAGCTTCTTATGGCGTGTCAATGGGTATGAACTTCTAAGCAGACGCTTATATCAAGATTGAAACGGCGGGTTTTATTCCCGCCGTTTTTTTAATTTTTTTCGAATGGCGTTCGATTAAAATTGTAATTCAGAGAAAGTTGACTTATTATTTTATAAATGAGTTTGTAAAAACTGCGTTTTTCTAAATTATTACTCTGCAGGAGGGCCCCATGAGTGGCGAAAATCGTAAATTATTTTCAGTAGACTCTCATGTCTACATTCCACCAGAAGCTATTCGGAAACATGTCGCCAGCACCAAATTGGACGCTTTTGACGATGCCGTGAAAGCTTATGAAAAATATGACGAAGATATGAAGCAGGGTGAAAGTTTGGCTATGGAGGATTTCGTAGATCTGGAGGCTGCCAGCCATCCTGGTTACCGCGAAGGCCCAGCTAGACTTGAAGCCATGGACATGGACGGAGTTGCTCACGAGGTCATGTATAATGACCCGCTGGATGACATGCGTTTTTATAATAATCTTGATACTGTTCAAGATAATCTTGAGGCGTTTAACCGTGCGCTTTATGAATTTGCATCTGTCGATCCAAACCGCATTCTAATTACTTATCATTTACCGATTACGGATATTGATTTTGCAATTGAAGAGCTTCACCGCGTTGTTCAACTGGGTGCGCGTTCAGTGCAATTACCTAACTCTCCGTCAGTTCTTGGACTGCCGGATTACCACGATGAGCGATATGACAGATTGTTTGCTGCCATCGCTGAGTCAGGTGTTGTGATTGCTCACCATTTAACCGTGACAAAGCATCTTTGGGGGACTTTCCGCCGTGACCCAACTCCGCAAAAAGGTATCTTCACAGGCCTGCCACCATCACTAATGATGGAGCCAATGATGTGGTACTTCCTGACAGGAATTCTGGAGCGTCATCCAAATCTGAAAATTGTTTGGGTTGAACCAGGACTATTCTGGATTCCAGGTTTCCTTGAATTCCTTGATCGCCGTATGCACCAGCATTATGACTTCCCGGGTGTTAAGGAATTGCCAAGCACATACTGGAAACGCCAAATGGCTGTAACCTTTGTTGATGAGCCAGAAGCTGTAAATAACCGTTATGATTTAGGTGTTGAGAACCTTCTCTGGTCAACTGATTTCCCGCATCCGTGCTGTAACTGGCCGAATGCGCAAGCTAAAGTTGCCGAGATGTTTAAGGATATGCCTGAAGAAGAAACCGATAAAATTACTTGGGGCAATGGCGCTCGCATGTATGGTTTTTCTTGATTTAAATCTGATTAATTGACGACGTCATCTATCTGGTACGCTGTCGAAAGGAAAATAAACTTTTCGACAGCGTCTTGATAAGACTGGTAGTTAATGAACACCGAACAAAATAAACAGACAGTTATTGATTTCTTTGATCAGATGTCCAATGGCAATGTTGAAGGTTTTGTAAACCTTTATCATGAGGGAGGAGCTGTCTGGACATCTGGTGATACGTTAATTTCGGGGACACAAAAGAAAGCTGAAATAGTCGAATTTGCTGGACGAATTTATGAAGCGTTTCCCGATGGTATTAAATTTAAGATCATCAGCATGACTGCTGAAGATGACCGAGTTGCTGTAGAAGCGGAAAGTGAAGGTATGCACGTTTCCGGCGTTATGTATCAGAATTTTTATCATTTTTTATTTATCTTCAAGAACGGGAAAGTCCTTCTCCTCAAAGAATATATGGACACTGAGAAAGTTACCGATATTCTATGCGGAGGGCAAAGACCAGTTCTTTAAAAGAAGAAATGTGAGGGAAATTATGAAGACTTTGATTGTTGGCGGAACTGGGCTTGTTGGTGCTGAAACTGCCCGTTTGATGGCCTCTAAAGGACATGAGGTAACACTTATGTCCAGAAATCCGACTTCCAACCCTGCGCTTCTAGAATTCCCGCACATCGCCCATGATTATATCCATGATGATATCTCACTTGAGATACTCAACGCATTTGACTGGTTGGTTTTCTCGGCTGGGGCGGATATTCGTATGCTGCCAGAAGGGGAGAGTGACGAGACTTTTTTTATGCATGCTAATGGTGTGCGGGTGCCCTATTTTTTTGAACAGGCGGCACAATCCAATATTTCCAAAGCGGTTTATATTGGAACTTTTTATCCTGTCGTGGCTTCTCAGAATATTGAAACCAGCGCCTATGTGCGCTCCCGTTACGAAGCTGACAAAGCCTTGCGCGCTTTTTCATCACCTGATTTTGAAATTGTTTGTCTCGATGCGCCCTATATTATTGGGCAGTTCCCCGGTATAGAAGCACCGCATCTTGAAGGGTTGACTATGTATGCAGCCGGTAAGCTAGAGGGTGTGCCACTTATTGCACCTGCAGGTGGTGTTAACCACATTAGTAGCCTTTCAGTCGCGGAAGCTGTGCTGGGAGGTTTTACGCATGGCGAGGCAGGTAAGGCATATCTCATCGGGGATGAGAATTTAAGTTGGAAAGAGTATTTGGAGTTATTCTGTGAAGCTGTTGGCAACCCGCAAAATCTGGATGTCACGACTGATGCCCACCCAATGCTTCCAGATATCATTCTGTATGCAGGTCGCAACGCGACTGTGAGCTATGAACCCGAAAATGGTGAGCTCAATTACGGACGTCAAAGAATTAAAGAAACAATCAAAAATGTTGTTTCATCTTATTTGAACTAACGACTAAAGGAGATTTAATCATGGCCAAAATAAGTTTCATTGGTGCAGACGGAAGCGTGTCTGAGTTTGAAGCACAAAAAGGTGACTCAGTCATGGAGGTTGCCACCCGTAATGGTGTTCCTGGTATTGAAGCAGATTGTGGCGGATCATGTTCATGCGCCACATGCCATGTTTATGTTGATGAAGCTTTCCGGGAACTTGTTGGGCCACCAAATGTAAATGAAGAGCAAATGCTTGAATTTGCTGATGATGTTCGTCCCGAGTCGCGGCTATCTTGTCAGATTAAAGTTACGGATGAGCTGGATGGACTTAAAGTAACACCGGCCTAAAGCGTTTATTAGAGTTTTAATTATTGGAGTTAGTCATGACTGTGTATCCCGAAGAAGAGGTTAGAGCCGCCGCTGAAAGATTAATAGAGCATCATTCAAAAGCTTCTGAGGTGACGGATTGGACTTTTTTTGTCGATGAAACATATACCGAGGATGCGGTATATTTATGCGAGTATGCCGGTGTTCGGCCTGTGACGGCTGTTGGTCGTAAGCAAATCAAGGAAACCCATTATGGTGAAGATATGGGAGGTTTTGAAGATTGGACCTTTCCCTATGATGGCTATGCCGTGAATGGTAACCGTATCATAACCCATTGGTGGAATCGCGGGCCGGGTAAACGACCTGATGGCAGTTTTTATCAAACGCCCGGCGTGTCTTTCATTACCTATGCTGGCAACGGAATGTTCTCGCACCAGCATGACTTTTTCGACCTCGCGCATCAGATGAAACTATGTGATGAACTAGAAGAAGCTGGATTGCTCAACGCCCGTTTGAAAGAGGTCTGGGTTAAGCCGATGAAGGCCAAACTTGTTGAAATGCTAACAAGTAATATGGCTTAAGTTGAATGGCCTATATGGATTTAATAATAAAACATAGGCTTAAATTCTTCATTCTTTCACTTTTGGTAATCGGTTTTGTGATTATCAAACTCATGCCTTCTTTTATTTTTAAATCGGTTCTCTCTGCTAATGAGGGCATTGGATATTCTGCGGTGGTATCTGCTCTCAGCAAAGCCGGAAACTATATTGAGTCTGAAACAGAGCCTGGTAGTCTCGACCGTGCCCAAGGCTATCGCTATGCATTGCGACGCATAGAGCAGTGGAATGGTGTGTTTATGAGCGACCATAATGCGCTCACACCGACAATCAGCCGTTGTCCATCTCGTTTGTGTAAATATGGCTTTGATAATCCGGATGCCGTTTATCAAACTGTCGGTCCGGTTTCGTCAAAATATCAGTACAGAGTCTTCGGGCAAAAAGGGAATGTGAGTTATATAACCTATCAATTATTTAATATTGGCCCCGACGGATTTGGCACAAGCGACACAATGGAGTCTGATGCGCTGGTATATGATGATAATGGGGGGTATGAGATATTCCTCGGTGCAGAGAATTTAGATAATCATCCGAATTTCTTACAGCTTCCTGAGCAAGGCGGGGCAGGACAGCTTGTCATCCGATCATTGATTAAGGATTGGAATAATGAAATTGAGCCAACCCTGAATGTTGAAGTTCTGGGGCTTGATAAAGGTGTGCCTGCCACAAGCACACCCTTAAATATGAAAATGTTTGACCCTCGTGCATTGGGTTTGGGTAGAATTATTGAAAATAATATTAAGGCTTGGCGTGAAAAAATTATGAATGCTCCAGCCAATTCTATGCCCATGCCGACTGCTGCTAAATCCGGAGGAAGTGGTGGGTTTATTACAAATCATACTGCTGTTATGCGTTTTGAGGTTGAACCGGATGAAGCTGTTCTGATTGAAGTGCAGAAAGCTGATGTTGTTTACAGCAATATTCAGCTTTCAAATATGTGGGGGGAATCGCTTGATTATGGCTCGCATCTTGTCTCTTTTAATGATGCGCAGGCATATCTCGATGCGGATAATGTTTTTAGATATGTGCTTGCGCATAAAGACCCAGGTGTCCCAAACTGGTTGGATACAGTCGGACATTCTATAGGCGGTGTTTTCGTGCGTTTCCAGTCGCCGAAGGAGGAACTTACTCAGCCTGCAGTAAAGCTCGTATCATTTTCAGATTTGAAGCAATATCTGCCACCCGACCATCCGACGGTGACACCGGCCCAACGTGCTGAAACAATTAGAGCCAGACTTTCAGGACTTAATCGTAAGAAAAACCCCGTTTATAATCGTGATATTAAATAACGCTGTTTTAAGGAGACACCATGCCTGCTATTTCTGTAATTGATGACATTGTAATACAAGCACCTGCACAGCTTATTTTTGATGTGATTGCTGATTACAATAATTTCACCTCTTGGTGTCCAGACTATCATTGCGAGATACTGGGTGCGGATAAGATTTCTGAAGGGGTACAGGTTGCCCATTGCCTCGGTAAACCACCTTTTACGACTGAATTTGTGCGTGAAATTAAATCTATTGAAGCGCCTCAACGTATTGATGAAGCCTATATCTCTGGCGCACTGGTCGGCACTGGAAGCTGGATATTTACACAGGAAGAAAGTGGGACGCGTGTCGCCTATGACTGCCAGGTCGATGGGACGGGTATAATAATGAATCTTGCTATGAAATTAATTGGTACATCAGCGCATAGTAAGGTTTATCAGAATATTTTGAACAGTCTTAAAAACCATTGTGAGGCGCGCTAAGTGATGAGGGCATCTGCCAAAATTACCGCTTCCCACATGTAATAAATGCATATTAAAAAAGGGCACCGTATTGAGTGCCCTTTTTAATTTTCAAATTCGAATAAACGGTCTGATGACGGCTTTATTCAGCACTTTCTACATAGAATTGTTTAAAGTACTCACGGAACTTCATGATGGGCCCGTCGCCATCGCATAGAAGCGGATTTGGACGGTATTTCTTGTTATCCCAAACGATGAGATCAACTGACTCGAAACCTGCTGAATCTTCACCTTCCGCCTCACCAATTGAGTGATTATAAAGATGTTCTGCAGTTTTTGCGTCCTCAGAACCTTCAGGATATTTCTTCCATGTGAAAGCCATACGTGTTCTGGTCAATTCAGCGTGAACAGGTGTTGACAGAGCAAACATGAGCATAGCGACATCGCCTTTATTATGGCGTGTTTCTGATATGCCAGGGCCATGACCAATACCCCAAATATATCCATCCATAATGTTATATTTGGAGATAGGACCATCTGCCTCGAACTCGACTGGTGGGATGATTGGTGCCCCGTGAAGAAATTTCAAGTGAGGCGTATCAACTGAGTTTTCAGCAATTTCCTGTATACATGTACCAATATCCCATGAATGGTAACGAACATCTACGTGGTTATCGGGGTCTTCAAATTCCGGTACTATTGGAAGATCCCACATTGGTTCTGCATCCTCTGGATGATACCAAGCGAAGATAACGCCATATTTTTCAACGACAGGAAGTGTTTTTAGAACCGGTTTCTTTTTACAGATACCAGGCATAACTTTGCCGTAAGGAACCTCTTTACACCATCCCTCAGAGTTAAACTGCCAGTGGTGGAAGGTACATCTAATATTGTTTCCTTCAACAATGCCGCCGTGACCCAAATGGGCACCCAAATGCGGGCAGTAAGGGTCGGTAATGCCGACAGAGCCGTCTTCGCCTCTAAACAGAACCCATTCTTTCCCAAAGAATGTGTCCATTTTTACTTGGCCAACTTCTAGTTCATGAGAATACTGAACCCCGAACCATCCATAAGGGATAGGGAACGGGCATCTTTCCAGTTCATCTCCAGTTTGGATTCTCTCCAAATCAACAGGTGCGTTCATAATAACTCCCAATTTTTGCTGTTAAAAAAGTATAAGCTTACTCAACTAAATAATTCAAATTATAATTATGCAAAGAAATTATTTCATTACTCTAGATGCTTTGCCCCATATACTTTGCTTTATAAGGCGCAAAAAGTTACTTAAGTCCCTTCATGATTAAATCGCTATAGCGCTTTGAATAGGGCGGCAATTGCACAAGAAAGTCGCGGAATTTGTCCAACGGTTGATGCACAACTGAGCGGGCATTCGACATATGCTTGAAGCCTTCATAGCCCCCGATACGCCCCATTCCGGATGTGCCAACTCCGCCAAATGGCAGATTAGGATTCGTGCCGGACTGAATGCAGTTATTGTTCACAACCGCAGAGCCTGAGGTCGAATTCTGCAAGAAGTAATCAATGTTATTTTTGTTGGTTGAATAGACATAAAACGCCAGTGGTGTTGGGCGTTTAGCAATAATATCAAGTACTTCAGATCGGTTTGAATAGCTGACAACGGATAAGACAGGGCCAAACACTTCTTCATTCATGATGTCCATATCTTCAGACATATTCGTCAGAATTGTCGGCTCGATATATCTGTCTGCTTTATCGCCGCCGCCGCCAAAGACCACTTCCGCACCTTTGGCAACCGCATCATCCATAAGACCTTTAATACGATCATAATGACGCTCATTAATGATGCGGGGCACATAACTGGAATTTTGCAGACCGGAGCCATCAGAATTGTAGAGCGCTTCTATTTTTTCTTTAATAAGAGCCAAGAACTTGTCTTTGACGGACTCGTGAATGACAATATATTCAGGCGCGATACAAACCTGCCCGGCATTCATTACCCGACCCCATGCAAGCTTGGTCGCCGCATTTTCAAGATTGGCTGTTTCATCAATGATGACAGGCGATTTACCGCCCATTTCAAGTGTAATGGAGGCGAAGTGATCTGCAGCCGCTTTCATGACAATCTTACCGACAGTCATACCACCTGTGTAATAGATGTGATTGAAAGGCAGTTTGAGTAGCTCCTGCGATACCTCAACACCGCCCTGCATGACCTGTGCTTCATCAGCAGGCAAAGCTTTATTAATGACTTCCTGCATAATTTGTGCCGATACTGGAGCAAGTTCTGACGGCTTCACAGCAATCGTGTTTCCTGCAGCGATGGCCGGTATCATCGGCACAATACATTCAGCGGTTGGTGCGTTATAGGCCGAAATGTTAAGTACAACCCCTTTGGACTGATAATTTATTTCACATCGCTTGCCCATGGTTGCGAGAGAGTTTTTTACCCGTACGGGGCGCATCCATTTTGCGAGATTTTTAATGGTGAAATCTAACTCGCCCTTAATCATGACCAATTCGGCTGCAACATCTACATCATTGGTGCGACGCTCTTCTTGACCTGACTTGAAAATATCATCTTTACGTTCCAGAAGTGCGTTCCAGATAGATCTAAGACGATCTGCACGTTCTTTGGCTGTCGTTTGACGCATGCGGGGAGCCGCATCCTGAAGTGCTTTAAATTGTGAAGCTATATCACTCATCATTTACCCCTTAAATTGTGGAATTTTGCTTGCTGTTTGAAGCATTTTTTCAAATAACCTATCTGGTAGAATTTTAAATAACGGCGCCATAATTGCGACATCCTTTCCAACTAAATAGGAGGATTTCCAATTTTTGACTTCCAATAATCCGAGAACCTGATTAACGACGACTTCTGGTGGATTGCCCTTTTCAATTTGCGTTGGCATGACATCTGTAATGGTTTCATAAAGATATGGTGCGTAAATATCGTTCATTTCTTTAGAAACATTTTTCCAGACATCTTTAGTTGTTTCGCGTGAATTGGCGGTCATATGTGTTTTAACGGCACCAGGTTCGACGGCTGTTACCTGAATACCAAAAGGCGCCAGTTCATTACGAAGCGTCTTTGTGAGTCCGATCACAGCATGTTTAGACATATTATAGACACCTGAGCCAACCGGATTAGCCTTCACCGCGCCGGAAGCAAAGTTAATAATCCGGGATTTTCCTGGGCCACGGCGAATGAATGGTAAGAAAGCTTGGGTTACGCGCATCATACCCCAAGTATTGACTTCAAACATTGTTTTGCCGTTTTTAATCGACGCGCCTTCAATGACGCCAGTACCGACGTTTGCGATACCAGCATTATTAATCAACAAATCCAGTGGTTTGCCATCGAGTTCTTTTGCAACGATTTTGGCGCTGTCTTTAACCGATTTGTCGGAAGTGACATCTTGCTCGACTGTCATAATGTTGGGATTATCTCCTAATTCTGACGTATCTGCCCCCGGAAGTATGCCTGCAAAGACTCTCCAGCCGCGCTCCGCTAATGTTTTTGCCTTTAAAGCACCCATCCCCATAGCTGCACCGGAAATGAACACAGTCTTTTGTTCGAGCATAATCCCACCCCTCATTATTAATTTACGAACGTGGTTCATAAAAAATTGTTTTTGAATTTTAGTCAAGCATGCTTATTGATTTTTCTTAAATTATACCGTTTTCATAGTGTGTTTTCTTCTTTAGACTGTTAAAATTCTAGATAGAACAACATTTGAACAGAACTGGAAGAGTTTTGACGTCACAGTCCACCGAATTACCCCAAAATTTTGAGAAAAAAGAAACCAGAGGTCGTAAACGCCTTCTCAAACGTGATGATATTTTGAATGGCGCTTTGTCAATCGGATTGGATAGCCTGACGATGAAAAACCTTGCAGAGCATCTAAATGTCGGAACAGCGACTCTCTATCAATATTTTGAAAACAGAGAAACCCTCCTGATGGAAGCAGCTGAGTATTCAATCAGATTGTTGCCATTTCCCGATTATAGGGGGCAGGGTTGGAAAGAACTTGCTCACGAATATACAAAAAATGTACAAAAAATTCTGAAGCAACACCCATCTTTTATCCACAGCCACCCGGTCACAGACTATGGTTATAAAATCCATTTCACTCTGACGGAGAAGATTCTCGCCGATTTGGTTTCGTGTGGCCTCGATGCCAAGCAGGCCATTAAAGTTACACATATAATTACGATGGCGTCTTACGCTGGTGCTGTTGAGGCCATCCGTCAAGAACGCCTGCCGGTAGAAGGGGCAGATATTCGCGGTTATATTTCTGAGCAATTCAGTGAAATGGATCACGAGGAGTTCCCAATTTTATCTGAAAATATTGATGCCTTTATTCTCTCAGCTGAGGATAAGATAGATTTATTGTTGGAAGTTGCGCTGGCTAATATTCAAGACGAATTTAAAACATAAAAAAATTAACGGGGGGGATGGTTTTATGCGTTTAAGTTTTTTAACCTTAATTTTTGTCGCCTTCATTTGTGGTGCAGAAGCTGAAGAAAAACCGAATATTGTTATTTTTCTAGCTGATGATCTGGGATATGCCGACCTTGGCTTTCGTGGGAGTGATATCCAGACGCCAAATCTTGACCGTCTAGCGTCTGAAGGTATGGTTCTTAATCGGTTTTACTCTTTACCGATTTGCACACCAACCCGTTCAGCATTAATGACCGCCCGTGATCCCATAAAGCTGGGGACTGCTTATGCCGGTTTGCAACCTTGGGAACATGGCGGCGTGTCTCCTGAAGAACATTTTATGCCGGAAAGTTTCCGGAAGGCCGGTTATCAAACTGCAATGATTGGAAAGTGGCATATCGGGCGGCAATATGAGTCGCTTGTGCCACATCATCGCGGCTTTGATCATTTTTTCGGTCATCTGAATACTCAAGTTGATTATTACACGCATGAGTCTGCCGGCGGTCATGATTTACAGGAGAACGGTAAGTCGCTCAAAAGAGACGCTTATGCCACTGATATTCATGGGGACGAGTCGGTACGATTTTTAAAAGAGTTGCGCGACCCAGCTAAACCTTTCTTACTCTACGTGCCATTTCTTGCCCCCCACAGCCCAATGCAAGCACCTGAAGAATTAGAGGCTAAATATAAGTCCCGCCTTAATTTCCCTATTCCCAAACGTACTTATGCTGCCATGGTCGACTCTATGGATCAGGCAATTGGGCGTATTCTTGATGAGTTGGAGCGTCAAGGCGTGAGTGACAATACAATCATATTGTTTTTCAGTGATAATGGTGGATTTGCTGGTTTTGGTGGTGTCAATGAACCTTACCGTGGAGGCAAGTTGGAAACCTTTGAGGGGGGTATAAGAGTCAACGCTATTATGCGCTGGCCTGGTAAAATACCAGCCGGAAGCGAAACCACGCAAACCATTTCGGTTATGGATGTGTTTCCAACACTCGCCGCTGCTGCTAATATCAAGATGCATAATAAGAAAAAAATTGATGGGATAGATGTTTTGTCCTCTATGACAAAATCAAAAAACATAAAACGTTCTAAGCCACTTTTCTTTGCATCAAACAGTCCGGAATATAATTCATTCCGTTTAGCGATGATTGAGGGAGATCATAAGTTGGTGCAAATTATTGACCATCATAACAGATCAACTGAAATAACCAATTATCTGTTCGATTTGGGCGAAGACCCTTATGAGAAGAATAATTTGGCGGAGGAAAACCCGTTGCGGGTTAAAAAGATGTCTGATGCAATTAATGACTGGCGTTCGCAGCATCCTGTAAGCGGTCTTTATGTGTCTATTTCGCCTAACCCAGCATGGCGTGCACCGGCTGATTATGCTGAGGATGTGAAACCTGACGACAAGACCTTGCTTCAGCCTTGGGCAGGTTTTGGTCGCGTCGCATCACAAGTGTTGCAAATGCGCTATGGTGAAAAGGGACGTATTAAATACGAGTAATTGGAGGGGGCTATGGGGAATTTTATAAAATATTTAATATTCGGCGTAATTGGCCTCGTCGTGATAGGCATCTTAACTTATCAATATTCCGATAGTGCTAAAAAACAGGTGCAATTACAGGCACTTGATACCGTTCACGACCTGGCTACCAACCGTATGAAAAAACAGGCGGAAAATGGTTCGACAAGCGTAGCGGCGGAATTTATTAATCTCCCCATTGAAGCGACTGAAGTTGCTGATGGTGTTTTCCGGGTCACGGGTATTGGTAATATTTACATGGTGACAACCGATGCGGGCAATGTGCTGTTCGATACAGGACTAGTGATGCAGGTTCCAAAACAAATTGCCGCCATGAAAGAGGTTGTGCAGGACAATAAGCTTTCCCATATTATTCTCAGTCATTCTCATGCTGACCATATTGGCGGTGTGAAATACTGGAGAGAAGAAGGCGTTGAGATTATCGCTCATGACCAGTTCACCGAGGAACAGCGCTACCTTAAAGCCCTGGAACCTTATTTGCATAATCGTAACCGTCTTTTGTTTCCTTTCATGCCTGAAAAGCCACCAACGGCTGAAATGATTGCATATGGTGGGATTACGCCGACGCTTACAGTGAAAGAAGGTGATAGTTATCGTCTGGAACTGGGCGGTAAAGTCATGGAAATTTACGCCATGGCAGGCGCTGAGGGCGCGGATAATGTTGTGATGTGGTTGCCGGAGCAGAAAGTGCTTCTCTCAGGTGATTTTTTTGGCCCTATGTTTCCACAATTTCCAAATGTCTTCACAATGCGTGGTGAGAAAATCCGCAAGCCGATGGAATACATTAAATCGCTCAATCGTTTGATTGAACTGGCACCAGAAGTCATTATGCCGGGGCATCTTGATCCTGTGAGAGGAGAAGAAAAGATTGTTGCTGGTCTGACAAAAATGAGAGACGCCGTGCAATATGTTCATGATGAAACCATTGCCGGTATGAATAGTGGTAAAACACTTTATCAGTTGATGGAAACAATTAGTTTGCCGCCGGAACTTGAGTTATCACAAGCGCATGGGCGTGTGTCCTGGGCAGTGAAAAGTATCTGGGAATATTATGCAACATGGTTCCATTTTGACCGCACAACAGAGCTTTACGGTGTCGACAGAGGTGACGTGATGCCTGATGTCGTTGCGCTAGCTGGGGTCGATGCTTTGCTCGATAAAGCCCGTTCATTTAATAAGGCGGGCCAGCCAGTTCACGCTATGCATATAATTGAAATTTTGTTGGCGGATCCTACACAGGCCTCAGATCCAAGCGTTAATAAGGTTCGTTTGGAGGCTCTACAGCTATTGCTTGATGAAGCCATTAATGGGATTGAAAACAGTTATGAGATTTATTGGCTTAATGCGCAAATTCGTCTAGCAGAGGGTGCGATAGCTGAAGAGGGTGAAGCCCCTTAAAATTAAATTAATATCCTTTCAGCGAACCAGAACAAACCCAGCCCAAATAGTGCAGGTGCAACAAAATATTCAACCCTATCGCGCCTGAAGCTCGTTCGCTTTTCTAAGCCGAATATCAAAATATAGACTGTCATGAGGGCAATAAGTTGAGCCAGTTCGACACCAAGATTAAAGCCAATTAACGGCGTCAGGATGTCGCTTTTGTCCAGATTAATATGTTTTAACCCACCCGCAAAACCTGCGCCGTGAACAAGCCCGAAAGCGACAGTAAGTAAAGGAAAGAGTTTTGTCTTTATGTGACCGGATTGGCTCAAATGATGGTAGCTAAACAGTGCCAGCGGCAGGGTAAAGAATAAACCCGTTACAAGTGGTAAGCGCCCAATATATATCGCTAACCCGCAAATGAGCATTATTGCAATGCTGAGTAGCATGGCAGAAGGCGTGTGGGTTGCCCCTTTTTTTCCTGCAACATCATAAGCCGTAAGTGCGATAGTTAGGCCAATGAGTGCCTCTACAAGCTTTTCTCGTGGCGTGATGATATCTACGAAAGCCAATCCAAGAGTCAGGCTATGCCCGAGAGTGAAGCCGGTAATGCATAAAACAGCTAATCGCGGACGCGTAGCAAAAAGTGCCAGAGCAAGCAGAAAAATCATGTGATCCAGACCTGAGATGACATGAAAAAAACCAAGGTGGATAAAAGCGTTTAAGCTATCAATAAAGCTTGTGGCTTCAAAAACAAAATACTGCTTTGCATTATTGAGGACAATCTCCTGATTTTCTCCAGCAATTGAAAACCTGGCGAGATGAATGTGGGAGGGCGAAACTAAAGTGAAGCTTGTTATCTCTATCTGAGGTGGTTCTGTGCTGACGGTCTCCAAACAACTAAAAACCCCTCGGGCGCGAAAATAGCCTAGCTTATCGTGCTGACCAACTTCCAAGCTTTCAGGCTTACAGCGGCTCTTATTTTGGGTGACGTTTATGGTCTCCATGAGATGACTTTTCAGCAGTGCCGCATAGTCTACAGACGGATAAAGCTGTGCAAGTTGGGTGATGCGCCGTTGGTCAACTGAGAAAAGGAATTTCAGGCGATGATTCTCAGTTTGGGAGATGACCTCCCATTGAGAAAAAGACTGACTTTTGGTGTGTGCTAAAGCATCCGTCTGAATGCCAACCATGAGAGCTATGAATAGGAATAATGTGCGCATCAATTCATAGAGTCTGGTGGTGTGGTGTAATCGCTTCGGTCGACAGTCTCAATCACATCGTCATAAAGCCTGATGTCAGCTGCCCGTCTCAAGTCGGAAAGATAGGTTTCAAATGCCTTTTCCTCCTGCCTTCTTTGCCATTCTGCTTTTACGATGTCAGCAACCTCATCAAAGTCAACCTCAGTTCGTGTAGCCTTCATCAACCAGATGAACATATAGCTTTGTTTTAAGTCTGACCCTGACTTTATTGGCCCAATAATCTCGTCTTGTTTTAATGTTGCAAGCCTGTCTCGTGCGGTACCCCCAAGATAATCAGCAGCTTTACCAAGAGGAATGTCATCAGGTAAATCTTTTTCAATTAAACCGAGGCGGCGGCCAGCAGCATCAAAATTTTCACCATTTATCATGGCTTGTCTAAAGGTGTCTGCAGTCTTAATTTCATCTGTCGTTAAGACCCTGACGCGCACCATGCGCGGCGCAACAAATAAATTTTTATTCTCTTGAAAGAAAGTTTCGAGTGTCTGCGCGTCTATTTCATAATCCGTAAGGAGAGCTGTGCTTCGCATAAGTGCCTGAACAAGGTTTTTGCGTGCCATAGGATCCGAACGTGCAAGTCCGATGTTAAGTGCATGCTGAAGGATAACCTCTTCATCAATCAGAACTTGCAGCGCCGATCTTCTATCGGACTCAGTAAGAGTGCGGTCAAGTCCGGCTTGCATGGCGGTGAGGGCGCGAAGATATTCGACCTTACTGACCGGTTCACCATTTATAGATGCTATTGGAACATCGCCGCGCAATCGTAAGTCTTGATTGCCAAATTTGGGCGGCAAAATACCCAATGCCGTGAGTAAAGCGAGAGTAAGTCCTGCCAAGCCTGCCAGTGTAAATAGAGGTGTATTTTTCAAAGCGTATTCAGCCTTGTTCACATGATTACTTGTATCTGACTATTTAGACGATACAGTTGAAGAGCTCGCACCATAATTTAGGTAAATCGGGGAAGACCATGCACGCACATCTTTCATGGTCAGACATTCATCATCGCCAGATCTATAATCACCTGTGCAGACTTTTGCTTTTACACAATTACCTTCTTCGTCATATTCGCATTTTATAGGTTCGGCATTAATCGTTGGCCAAGGCTCCTGAATGGCGCGTGCATAGTAAAGCGTATCTCTCTCTCCTGCTTTAAAGTCAGGGTCGGTGAAAGTGAAGCTACAACCATTCTGGTCAGCAGGGCAGTTATGAACGATAAATGGATCTTCAATCAAATCCCCAAGTTTTTCATCTGGTGAGGTTTGTGGACGGATACGCACAATCTCAATGCGTTCTATCAGATTGCGCTCATCTGAGGGGTTGTAGCACTCGCCACCACAAATATCATTTAGACGTTCCGCCCCAAGAGCAGCTATGGCGTGATCAGGGCATCCCGGCTTTTGTTTAAACGAGCCAACTGCTTTGACTTTGAATGTGCCGCTGGATGTAGTGGATACAGATGACCCCATTGGGGTTTCTGTGCCGTCCTCAGCTACACGGTCAAACCACATCAACATGCGCGGGCCTGATGTCCCATAGGTTTCGCGTCGTTGCATAGCGTCCCATACTTCTTCACGGGAACGGCCTTCAGTATGTACAGCCGCAAGACCACCGGTGAGCCAGAAGCTTGACTGCCGCTCAACTTCTGCAAGACCAAGATTCGCATTTTTCGCGAGTTCATTAGGGTCAAGCGGATGCACATAAGCATCTACGGGTGTCATTTCAGGTTGTAATCTTTCAAGCCATTCTGCAGATTTCGGGCCAGCCGCTTCAGTATTCAGGCGTCTACCAAATTCTTTATATCCCGTGCCGGGGCGGGCGCGGTGATTGTCTGAGGAAGAAATAAAACCCCAGTTAAATCGTGTCGGGTTATCTGCATCCTCGTCAAAACGTGAGAGCGCGAGACCTGCTTGAACACTTGTTAATGGACGGTGATGAAATGCCGGTAAATAACAATCTGTGCATTGACCGGAAAGTAGCCAGTCGGCGGCACTATCACCACCAATTGCGAGATGGTAGGAAGGTCCCATAAAGGCTGCAATCTCTCTGGCCTCGGAAGCACGTAACGTACATTCTTCAGATGATGTTCCCTCGGCGAGACAACGTTCCTCAACGATTTCACCCATACGAACGCAGGAGGGGGTGTAATCCTCAGTGGCGGGTGGACAGATAGCCTTGCCATCATCGTCAATTATAAGTGTTTCAAAATCCCTATATTCTTCAGAGTTTCCGTGGCCTGAGAATATTTCAATCAGAGAATATTCCTCTGGTCGGTTCTCAGGTTTGAGTTGTTTGTCCCACGTCGTATTATGGGGAGTGTAGAGACCCCAACTTGTACCATGCGGAATAATAAGTGGATCAAGATTTTGTTCATCCCTAAGCTTGCGGATTAAATCGCCGGGTGTCACGGCAGTTTCATAGCAGTTTGCAGGAAGTTCGTTAGAGGGTGTGTTCGTATCGCATTCTGGCACGTCCTGAATATTGTTAAAGAAAGTATTGAAATCCCAGTAAATTTGGCGATCTTGAAATTCCATAAGTGACACAATAGCCGGCATGCCCTTGGCATTGTTTCTGAGAGCCAGCGAAGTGATGCCAGCTGCGGCAATTGTTCTGACAGGAACGTCTTTATCATCTAGCCCCTTAAAAATTACATTTTTATGACCATAGTGAGTTTCAGGCGTGATGCCCACTTGCGTCCATTCAAAACCAATCATAGACACCATATCGGGGTTAGACTGATCATTGGACTTGGCCTGACATTCGCGAATACTTTGTTTTGCATTTTCCCAGCGCTCAGGGATAGAGGCTTCGGCGTGGTCGGTAATGGCCCAAAAATCCAAAGCAGAGCAATAGCGCGCATAATCGCAAGCATCAGCAAGTGGGTGAAGCCCCTTGCCTTGATAGAGCGGGAGAGACCATAAAAACGCATCTGTTGAATAAGTCGTATGCACATGCAAATCACCAAACATGATTTGCTTTCTGTAGGGGGTAGGGGCAACTGAGGATTCCGCAGTCTGGCGCGCCAGCACTATATTATCCGGAATGGCTGCGCCTTGAATAATCCCGCGATCGCGTTCGCTACCTAAATGTCCGTTTTCTGCTAAAAAGCTGAAGGTAAACCAGCCACCTATCAGAGCTATGATGACCACTGACAGACTTAAGATGACTTTTCTTAAACCACTAGACATAAACCCCTCCTACGTCCCCTGATTAAATTTTATTATGGATAGTATCTGCTAATTGTATCCACGACACAAGCAGGGCGTTCCTCGCCATCAATCTCGATTGTGATGCGTAAGGTAGATTGAATACCACCCTTCATTTCTTCAACAGAGATAAACTCCCCCGTTGCACGAATACGTGCGCCGACTTTAACAGCATTCGGAAACCGCGCCATACCGACACCATAGTTCACCCCCATCGACATCTGCTTAACTTCTATCAGTTGAGGTAAAAATTTATTGGCGAGTGATAGTGTTAGATAACCGTGAGCAATAGTGCCACCAAACGGGCCGTCCTTCGCTTTCGCCTCATCTACATGTATCCATTGATGGTCGTCGGTGGCGTCCGCAAACATGTTTACGCGATCTTGTTTCATTTCCACCCAGTCGGTAGGTCCGAGCTTAACGCCCTCCTGACCAAGAAGAGCTGCAGGTGTTTCATATTGTTTAACCATTTTTTATCCTTTATGCGTGCTGGCTGGAAGATGAGATAACTTCACCCGTGAGATATGATGAATAGTCACTGGCTAAGAAAACCATAATATTAGCCTGTTCCCATACTTCACTACCACGCCCGAAAGCTTCTTTTGCTTCAAGCTCAGCAAGTAATTCTTTGGTTGTTACTTTGTGGAGAAATTCATGAATCGCAAGGCTGGGTGCGACAGCATTGACCCGTACACCGAATTCAGTGCCTTCAATTGCGGCACAGCGCGTCAGGGCCATCACACCAGCTTTCGCGGCGGCATAATGCGCCTGTCCCTTTTGTGCGCGCCACCCAAGCACTGAGGCATTATTCACAATTACGCCCTGCTGCTGTTCTTTCATAATCTGCATTGCTGCGCGGTTAATTCTAAAGCAACCATTTAATGTCACATCAAGAACAATGGACCACTGGTCGTCTGTCATATCAATGATATCTGCAGTGCCACCAAGACCTGCATTGTTGATGACAATATCAATATGGCCGAGTGATTTCTTTGCAGCAGCAAAAAGAGCATCAACATCATCTTGAACTGTGACATTACATAAAGCTGTATCGGGCTTTTGCCCGGTGACTGCTTCTAGCCTTTCTGCGGCATCAGAAAGCCGTCCTTCATGTATGTCGGAAATGAAAACAGTTGCGCCTTCCTCAATACATTTGCGTGCTGCAGCAAAGCCAATGCCAGTTCCTGCCGCGGCGGTAATAACGACTGTTTTTCCGGCAAGAAGATTATGCCCTTCGACGTAAGTAGGCGGGAGTTTCAAATCAACCATTTGTATTGCCTCTTGGTTCTTTTGGCATGCCTAGTGCGCGTTCTGAAATTATATTGCGCTGAATTTGGTTGGTGCCTGCATAAATCGTGTCTGCACGGGAGAACAGGAATAGCTTTTGCATAGGCGAAAGTTCATCTTCAATAATTTCGGCATCTGCACCGATAACGTCCATAGCCAGTTCACCTAAATCGCGGTGCCAGGTCGCCCAAAAGATTTTTGAGATATAACCTTCTTTGCTGGTACTGCCATCTTGTGTGCCATTTAACATGCGGAGTGCGTTAAAGCGCATTACCTTCAGACCGGCATGTGCTTCGGCAATACGTCGGCGAAGAGAGGGATCATTTGCGCGCCCGTTTTCGTTGGCAGTTTTGATGATGAGGTTCAGCTCATTTTGGAACATCATTTGTTGACCGAGGGTTGATGCGCCGCGCTCAAAGCCCAGTAGTGCCATGGCAATCTTCCAGCCTTCACCGACCTCTCCAATTATATTATCAGCCTCTGTTTTGGCTTCTGTGAAATAAACTTCGTTAAATTCCGCTGTGCCGCTAATCTGGTGAATGGGACGAATATCTATACCCGGCTGGTCAAGTTCAACCAATAAGAAGACCAGACCGTCGCGACCTTTCGTACCTTCTTCAGCGCGCGCAAGAACAAAAATCCAGTCAGACTCATGCGCCAGCGAGGTCCAAATTTTCTGCCCGTCAATCACCCAGTGACCATCAACGAGACGTGCTTTTGTCTTGATGTTGGAAAGGTCAGACCCCGCATTTGGTTCAGAATAACCCTGACACCACAATTCGGTGCCGTTTTTAATGCCGGGGAGAAAGCGTTCTTTTTGTGCTTGCGTTCCATAAGCCAAAATAGTTGGTGCCATTAATGTTTCACCAATATGGCCTGCACGTCCCGGCCCACCATGACGCGCATATTCCTCGTTAAACTCGACAAAATCCATTAGGCTTAAATCGCGTCCGCCATATTCTTTGGGCCATTGCAGGCCAATCCATCCGGCCTCCCCAAATTTTTGTTCCCATGCGCGTCTTAATTCGGGTGAGGAGTCCTCATCACCGGGGCCACCACGCCATCTGATTTGTTCAAATTCGCCGGTTAAATTCTCCAACATCCATTGGTTGAGTTCTTCGCGAATGCTCATGTCATTTTCCCATTATTGCTGATGTATTTGATTTAAGACCGATTTGGTCTGCTAGCATTTGAAAGCCGTCTTCTGATGACGTGAAGAGGGCGCGGTTGCTGCGGGCGCGTTTGAAAAAGTAGTGTAGGGGGTATTCCCATGTGAACCCTATGCCGCCATGCATCTGGATGGCATCGCCTGCTATTTTAAAAAAAGCTTCAGAGGCATAGTTTTTAGCAATTAAGGCAGCTTCAAATTTTGCTGTGCGATCACCATCCAAGTCGGGAGATGCAGCGAAATATGATGCTGATCGAGCGCTTTCCAGAGCAATGAACATATCCGCACATTTATGTTTTACAGATTGAAAGCTACCGATTTGTCTACCGAATTGAACGCGCTGATTGGCGTAATCCAGTGTCATATCTAAACACCTTTGTCCGCCACCGACACATTCAGCTGCGAGCGCGCCATGGGCGATCTGGAGTGTTTGTGAAAAAGCAGTCTCGTCTGTTTTTCCAATCGCCTGTCCGTCAGAGAGTGAAACATTATCAAATGATACTTTTGCCTGACTTCGGGTTGGATCTATTGAGGCATAAGGCGTGACGCTTAATCCTGCAGTATTCGGACTATAGCCCGTCAGCACGATGTCATTGTCTTTGTTCTGTATTGCGACCAAAATGAGGTCGGCATGAACGGCATCTGTTGCCGGAGAGATGGTGCCGTTTAATTTATTGTCTTCAAGGGATAATTTACCTCGCCCATCGAGTGCGGAAATAATAATATCACCACTGGCGATTTTACTAAGCAAATCTGCTTTATCGTCTTCACTCGCAAAGGCTTCAATTATATCTGCCGCCAAAACGCAGGTTGAAAAGAAAGGAGCGCTGAAAAGTGTGTATCCAGTTTCTTCCATAATCACGGTTCGCCCCAAAAGCCCCATATCTGCACCACCATATTGTTCGGCGATACTTATGCCCGCCATACCTTGATCTCGGGCAAAGCCTTCCCATGCGGCACGGTCAAAACCGTGACCGTCTTTTGCGACACGATGCAATGTCTTGCCGCCATCTTCCCAATCAGACAACCAGCCTTTAACGGCTTCCCGGATCATCTCGTGATCTTCTTGGAATGGAAATGGCGGCATAGATTTTAGCTCCCATAAACCTTTTGAGCTGGTGGTGTAATATCGATTAACTCGCGGATAACCGCCTCGATTTCTTCCGGCTCATAACGTGCTTCTTTGTCTTTAATCGGGCCAGTTTTGTAGCCATCGGCAATGGATAGCTTGCCACCAAAAGCCTCGAAGCAATAACCGTTAATATCAGCTGAGGCCGGGCTGCACAGATAGACAATTAGCGGCGCAACATTTGCAGGGTCGAATTTGTCGAAGCTACCGTCTTCCGGCGCTCTCATCATATCGGCAAAGACTTCCTCCGTCATGCCGGTGCGGCCTTGCGGCGCAACAGAGTTTGCGGTGATGCCATAACGTGCCAGTTCAGCAGATTGGTTGAGGGTGAGTGTTAAAATCCCCCCCTTTGCGGCTGCATAGTTGGTCTGCCCAACAGAGCCTTGAAGCCCAGCGCCGGAACTTGTGTTGATGATCCGTGCATCTGGGTTTTCTCCATTTTTGGATTTTTCACGCCAATATTTCGCGGCATGTGATGACAGGCAAAAATGCCCTTTCAGATGCACGCGGATTACATTGTCCCAGTCGTCTTCACTGAGCGATGTAAACATGCGGTCTCGGTTGTTACCTGCATTATTGACAACGGCATGCACATCGCCAAAGTGTTCAATCGTGGTGGTCAAAATTTTGCCTGCAGAGGCGTAATCAGTGATGTCGTCAAGGTTAACAATTGCCTGACCACCTGCGTCATTGATAATTTTGACAGTTTCAGCAGCGGTATCGGGGTTGATGTCATTGACAACAACATTCCCCCCCGCTGCCCCAAGCGCGATTGCATAGGCGCGGCCAAGACCGCCGCCAGCACCGGTTATTATTATTGTTCGGTTATCACACAAGCCCATAGTTAAAGCCTTTCTATGATTGTTACATTAGCTAAACCGCCACCTTCACACATGGTTTGCAAACCATAACGTCCGCCAGAATGCTCCAGCTCGTTCAGCAAAGTCGACATAAGTTTTGTGCCTGTTGCACCAAGCGGATGACCCAGTGCGATTGCCCCGCCATTCACATTGGTTTTTTCATGCGGATAGCCGGTTTCTTTCAACCATGCCATTGGCACGGGAGCAAAGGCTTCGTTAATTTCCACACAATCAATATCATCAAGTGACATGCCGGTTTTCTTGAGCGCATATTCCGTAGCGGGAATAGGGGCTGTGAGCATGAAAATCGGATCATCGCCGCGAACACTCATGTGATGAACTCTTGCGCGGGGTTTCAGGTTATATTTCTTGACCGCATCTTCAGAGGCTAAGAGCATAGCTGATGATGCATCTGATGTCTGGCTGGAAATGCCGGCATGAATTCGTCCGCCTTCTTGAAGCGGTTCAAGGGTCGCCATTTTTTCCATTGTCGTATCGCGTCTGACTGTTTCGTCCATTTCGAGACCGTTAAACGGAACGACTTCATTATCAAATTTGCCTGCATCAATCGCTGCTGCAGCTCTCTGGTGACTGGCGAGGGCATATTCTTCCATCTCTTCTCTGGAAATATCCCATTTTTCGGCAATCAATTCTGCGCCGTGGAATTGTGAGACAGGTTCGTTGCCATATCTTTTGACCCAGCCTTCTGAGCCTGAGAACGGATCGTTAAAGCCAAGCGGCTGGGCGAGAATCATGGCCGAGCTAATCGGAATTTTTGTCATGGTTTGAACGCCACCTGCAATAACAAGATCTTGAACACCCGCCATGATACCTTGAGCGGCAAAATGAACGGCTTGTTGTGACGATCCGCATTGACGGTCAACGCTCACACCTGGAATGGCTTCGGGGAAACCGGCGGTCAGCCAGCATGTCCGAGCGATATTTCCTGCCAGAGGCCCAACTGCGTCAACACAACCAAAGATAACATCATCATAATCTTCCGCAGGAATATCATGTCTATCAACCAGTGTGCGCAGAATGAAAGCGCCCAAGTCAGCAGCATGCACTTCTGCCAGCGTACCTTTACGTCTGCCGGTCGGTGTTCGGATTGCATCAATAATGTAAGCTTCGCCCATAATCTTCTCCTTAGTAATTGAAAGTTGTACCCGGCCCCAGTTCAGCATCATCGGCTAAAATCATGGCTTCGAGAATATTAATATGATGACTGCGGTCTCCCCATTCACCGCAAAGAGCCCATACGCGTTTCATGAACATGTGTAGACTAACTTCAAATGTATAACCCATACCGCCATGAACTTGAATGGCTGTTTCTGCAGCAAGCATGGCCGTGTCAATTGATGAGACTTTCGCCTGATGGACACAGCGTCCCATTTGTGTGGCAGCGAGTTGGACAATCGGACGTGTGAATTCGATTTGTGTGTGTACATTTGCCAATTGATGTTTAATTGCCTGAAAGGATCCTATTTGCTTGCCGAATTGTTCGCGGTCTTTAGCGTAGTCAACCGATAGGGCGACCATCCTCTTGGATAGACCGCAAAGGAAGGATGCGTTGAGTATCGTGCCGCGCTGGTCAATCGTGTCCAGACCGTCGCCGGGTATTGAAATTTTATAAAGCTTACGCAACGGGTCGATAGATTTTAACGGGGTGAGGGTGACATCGTTTTTATCAATCAGACGCGCCTTGCCGCCTTCACCGATGAGAAACATATCCGCCAGATCCGCATGGCTAACCATGCCGGATAGTCCGCATACAGGTAGGACTTTTAAATCCCCGGCAATCACGGCATTTAATTCGACAGTTGCCCCCATCTCGTCGAGAACCGGCACGCTGATGCCTGCTATTTCGATCAGGGGTTCGGTCAGGGCAACATTGCCAGCCATTTCGGCAATACCTGCCATGACAGAAAAATCCTGCGCCAGTCCATTTTTTTCTTCTGGTGCCAGAAGCCCAAGCAGGCCAAGCTCAGCAAAATTGTCCCATAATGAAGGGGGGGTATCAGCAGAATCTGACTCCAAAAGGTGACGCATATATTCAACTGTATGCTCGCCTGCGAAAAAACCATCCGCCGCGTCGATAAGTTCCTTTTGGTCTGATGTGTAGATCAAATTCATGCCGGTTCTCTTATTGTCGTGGGAGACCGAGAACACGCTCGGCAAGAATATTACGTTGAATTTCATTTGTTCCGGCGTAGATAGGTCCGGCTAAGCTAAACATATAGCCATCCAGCCATCTGCCATTCTCAATCGCTCCTTCGCCTTCTTCCAGTTCGGCGTGCATGCCCATTATGGTCATGGCAGTGCGATGCATCGCGCGATCCATTTCAGACCAAAAGATTTTGTTCGCACTCGCCTCGGAGGATATGGAGGCGCCGCTATCAACTTGTGCGACGAGCGCATAAGTGGCTGCGGTAAATCTTTCTGTATCGCCCCACGCCTGTAGCACTTGTTCTTTAATACCTGAGGAGAGGCGATTGGCATTTTGCTTATACAGCTTTACCAACCTGGCAGCGGCGGCCTGAAAGCGTGCGGGGGAACGAAGCAACAGACCTCTTTCAAAACCCGCTGTCGCCATTGCGACACCCCAACCACCATGTTCGGGGCCAAGAAGATTATCGACAGGGACACGGACTTCGTCAAAAAACAGTTCGGCGAAACCGGGATCTCCGTCCAGCTGCGCAATCGGGCGGACGGTTAAACCGGGACTATCGAGGGGCACAAGTATCTTAGATAGGCCGTGATGTCGGCTGCTTTCCGGGTCGGTTCTAAATAAACCAAAACACCAGTCGGCAAAAACGGCACGAGATGACCAAATTTTCTGCCCTGTAATTACATACGCGTCACCATCACGCACAGCTTTACTCCGAATAGCTGCCATATCGCTACCTGCACCGGGTTCGGACCAAGCCTGTGCCCAGATTTCATCACCAGCCGCCATAGGCTTAAGGAAGCGTTCTTTTTGTTCGTCAGTGCCATATTCCATAATGGTCGGGCCAAGAAGGAAGATACCATTCTGACTCACACGCAAAGGGGCATCGGCGCGATAATATTCTTCTTCAAAAATCAGCCAATCCGTTAGACTACATCCACGCCCACCAAATTCCTCAGGCCATGTGACCATGCCCCAATTTCCCGCATGAAGCTTTCTCTCCCATTCGCGGTGAAGGTCAAAACCTTCCTGGGTATCAAGAGAGGGTAGGCGTTCACTTGGGACATTGGCGTTTAGCCAGTCCCGCACTTCCTGCCGAAATTGATTTTGCTCATTTGAAAATACGGCTTCCATCAAGCATCCCCAAAATCGGCAGCTTTACCGGTTTCTACAAAAGCATCGCGTGATTTCTGGCTGTCCTCATGCATATACATTTCAAAGGTAAAGCCCTGTTCCCAGCGATAGGACGCATCTACGTCAAAAGGTTCGATGCCGTTTAATGCCTGTTTAGCAATTCTCAGCGCATCACGACTTTTGCCCGCGATAACAGTAGCGAGTTTGCGGGCTTCATTTTCGAGTTCCGCGCGTGGCACAACATTTTCAATTCCGCCAAGGCGATGCATTTCTTGAGCTGTGATCTGCCCACCTGTTAAGAATGCCGCGCGCACTTTCGTTAGCGGAATCATTCTTTGTAAATGTGCTGCACCGCCCATCGCGCCACGATCAATTTCTGGCAATGAGAAAAAACAATCCTCTGATGCAATGACAATATCCGATGCGCCGCACATACCGATGCCGCCGCCAATCACAAATCCATGAGGCGCAGAAATGACGGGAATCTCACAGTGATGAATGGCTTTGAAGGTTTCATAATTCCCTTTATTGACCTCAACAATCGCCGCGCTGTTTGCCGCTAATTCTTTAATATCAACCCCAGCGCAAAAGCCTTTGCCCTCAGCTCGGATAAGAAGAACCCGAACATCCTGCCGCTTCCCTAAATCGGTGATAATGGTCGGTAATTCGTTCCATGTTTGGCTGTTAAACGCGTTAACAGGCGGATGATCAAGAACCAACTCGGCAATATTATCGGCAACATTTATATTAATCGGCATGATTTAATTTCCACTCTTTGTGTTTTGGAGGCGTTCTTGAGCATCAGTGATGATGGTATCAATAATGTCGCCTGCGCCGGGAAGGTCGTTAATCAATCCGGCAACTTGGCCGCTGGGGAGCACGCCCTTATCGGGGTTGCCGTCAACCATGGCCTTTTGAATAATTATCGGCGCATTAGCCGCCATGAGAGTCTGTCCGAGAGTTAAGTCCGTTCCAGATGCCATTTTCCAGGCTGTTTTGACGGTCTCAAGCATGCTCATTTCTGATTGAGCTTTGAATCTAAAACCGTTGACTATAGCGCGGAACAGCATGCCCAGCGACGATGCATTTTCAAGGTCTTGTAAGGTCGGGTTCATGACCATGCGTTGGGGGAGGCCATCAAGTTTTGTTGAGACGGGTATTTTTGTGACCTCAGCATCAAGATAAGCCTGCTTTGTGGCTTGGGGTACGGGACTTTCCGCACTCATCATAAAGCGCGTACCCATTGCAATCCCATCGGCGCCAAAAGCCAATGCCGCTGCAAGACCGCGTCCATCTCTGAAACCACCGCAGGCAACAACAGGAACATCAAGTTTGTAATCCAACACTTGCGCCAACAAAAGCCATGTGGGTGTGTAACCGGTATGTCCACCGCCCTCTTGCCCTTGGCAAACCAGAACATCAGCCCCCATCTCAACAGCCTTTGGGGCATGTTTCCCAGCACCAATTGTCGGCACGCATTTAATGCCAGCGGCTTTGACACGGTCAATGACTTTAGCAGAAGGGGCGCGCCCATAGGAAATTGCGGCGACTTTATAATCGATACACATATCGACGATTTTATCGACATCCTTTTGAAAGGAATGAAAGTTCACACCAAACGGGTAATCACCCGATTGCTTGATTGATTTAATTTCGGCCTCACACTCTTCGGCACTCATCACGGCAGCAGCGAGAAAACCGAATCCGCCGCCGTGAATAGAAGCTTTTACCAGCTGAGAGGTTGCAACCCATCCCATCGCCGTTTGGATGACGGGCGCTTGGCAACCCAGAGTTTTTGTGAGACGCGTTTCGAGGGACATGAAATTAATCTTGCTCTTTTTTCTTATTTGACTTGGCCATTTTTTTGCCATCAAAACCGGCGATATAATCTCCAGTTACAATGCTGTTTTGAGCATGGGCAAAGTGATGCATTGCGTAAATGCCATCCATAGCATTTTTCTTGTTCTGAAGATTTTCAACATGGTTACAAGCTTGCTTTACCAGCAGGGCGGCAAGGCGTGGCTGGCTAGCAATCTTCAAAGCTGTCTTAGTGACATTCGACGCCAGTTCATCAACCGGCACGACGCGGTTAATCATACCCGCAGACAAAGCGCGGTCAGCAGACCAGCGTTCACCGAGAAGCAAAAATTCTTTCGCCATACGAACATTTAACTCATAGGGATGTGCGAAATACTCAACCCCGGGAAAACCCATTTGGACAACCGGGTCTTGGAAGAAAGCTGTATCGGAGGCGATGATTAAGTCACATACCCAAGCCAGCATCAGACCGCCAGCTATACATCCGCCATGCACCTGAGCAATCGTAGGTTTTGGAATGTCACGCCAACGGTTGCAGAACCCAAGATAAACTTCATATTCACGAATAAATGCTTTTTCAGCACCCGGCTTGTTGTCGTGATTATAAATCATGGTACGGCGGTCTTCACGACCAATGGTAAAATCTCTGCCTGGGGTTCCGATATCGTGACCGGCGGAAAAATGCTTACCATTGCCTTTCAACACAATCACCTTCACACCATCATCGCCAACTGCTTTATAAAAAGCGTCATCTAGCGCATAAAGCATCTGGCTGTTCTGACTGTTATGATAGGTCGGTCGGTTCAGTGTTATATAAGCGACTTTATCCACGACCTCGTAAAGTATCGGGTTTTCTTCTTCGTAAACGACTTCTTTTTCTTCGCGTGGAACGGTTTCATTTTCGTCAATATTGATCATATTTTGACCCTTTCCGATATTCTAAATACCTTCAATTTTTGAGGTTCTCAGGAAACTGAATTTAATTGGTTGATTACTCACCAATCTGTGGGAAATCATATTCATGTCCCCAATAATCTCCAGAGGTTGTTTTTGTAGGCGTGTATTGTGACCAGTCGGCAATTTGCTTGCCGTCATAGCCATATTCTAGCCCCATACCGCCGGGTGCAAAGAAATAGAATGATACCATTTCATCGTTAGAGTGACGACCAAGGTCAGAAAAAATATGTAATCCAGCCTTTTTGACCCGATCCATGCAATAGCCGACTTCGTCAATCGACCCGACTTCAATCATGAGGTGGATAAGACCAGTCGGGCTTGGGAAGTTATAGAGTCCAAGTGTGTGATGACGCGGATTATCGGCGTGTAAAAATAAAACACGCTGGTTTGGTGCGCCTTCTACAGGTGGGGGCAGAGTGAGGTCGTCACTAATGCCAAAACCAAACAAGGAGGTATAAAATTCTTCAGTTGCCTCGTTTTCAGGCGCGGGAATAACCAGATGTCCTAGCCCCATCTCACCCGTGATAAAGGCCTTGATGTTATGATTGGGCGTGAAGGGGCTGCCATCATGCCGCCCATAATAAAACTCGACGAGATTTCCGGATGGATCATAGCAGGATGAAAAAGCTGTAACGGCGCGTCTAGTGGCTTCTTCCTCTGAGCCTGTCTCGACTTGAATGCCCGCGCCCTGAAGTTTCTCGACCAATGCGGCATATGCCTCGGCAGAGGAAAGTTGCAAGCCACCTGCCAAAAATTTATCTTCGCTGCCTTGTTCGACAATATAACGGAAAGGCGCGTCATCCATTCGCAAATATTTCGAGCCATTTCCGTCATCATGTTCAGCAATGCCAAAGCCCAAAACATCAACTGCAAAATCTGCCCATGCTTTTGGGTCAGTCACTTGCAATCTGACGTAACCTAGATTTTCAATTCCCATCTCGTACCCTCTGTTGATTATTTGATTTTTATTTTCTAGCCATGTTTCAAAAAGTCAATGCCGGTGGCGTTAAACATACGCGGGTGTTCAATCATCACCCAGTGACCACAAGCATTTACCTCAATGAGACGCGACTGATTATTTGCCCTAAGGCAGGTCTGTTTCCCTTGGGGTGGCATGAATAAATCATCAGCTCCCCAGAAAGTAAGGATTGGACAGGTCAACTCCTGAAGTCTAGGCCCAAGATTAGGCGTCTTCATCGTTGTGATGACTTCCTTTGGTTGATCTTTCACAATATACCAACGCATTGCAATCAGGTCAGGTGTGATTAGCGTCTCATCAAAAACAAAGTTTCTCAAAACTTTTTGAAGTGTTTCCTCAGTAAGTCCGTCTTTCAGCGCATCAACCATTTTCGAGATGCCGGGCATTGTGAAATAATCCTGCTGTTCTTCAATACAGCCGGGACCCATCATAATAAGTTTGTCCACAAAATTTGGGTCATTCAGGGCGATCTGGACAGCAATCCCACCCCCCAGAGAATTACCAACAAAACTACAGGAAGAAATGCCAAGGGAGATTAATCCTGCCTTCAGTGTGTCACAGAATAAATCAAGCGTGTAATCACCAAGGTCAATCGGCTTATCGGTATAACCGAAACCGATAAGGTCAGGAAGGACGACATAAAAACCTGCATCAGCAAATTCCTGCGCGTTTTTGCTGAAGTTTGCGTAGCCACAATTCCCAGGCCCTGATCCGTGGAGAAAAACCACGGCGGGGTCATCAGGATTCCCGTATTCAAGAACATGCATCTTGATGGGGCCGGCTTCGACAAAACGGCCCTCTGGCGGTTTAGCGAGATATTCAGCCATTAGACAAACAAGTCCGTGCTCTCGCCAGATAGTTGAATACCACCATAATTGCGGGCAAAACCGACTGGATTATTTGCAACATGCGCGCGGGCGATATGGATGTCATGCCATATGGACTGAATAGGCGACCCGTCATAAACACTTCGTCCACCAGCAACATCAAAAATCAGGTCAACCGCTTCCATCATACGTTCAATAACGAGACTGGCTTGATAACGATATTTCACGCGGTCAATCATGGGAATTTCTTCGCCCTTATTCACCTTGTCGAGCATCTCGTCAAAGTTTCTGAAAATTATAGCTTCGGTTTCGTCAATCAGTGTTGCGGCTTTAGCCACCCGAACCGTCACATCCGGGTCTCCGGCAAGGCGCGTCGGGTCAGTGGAGCTAGATGTGGCATTCTCAATGAATAAGCGAAGCGCATGTTTTGCAGCCCCGATAGAAGGGGAGGATACGACACGGATAAAAAGTTGCGCCCAAGGTATTGAATACATTGGGTTTTCTTGATGGTGAACGCAGTTAAAGCCATCCATTTGAATGTGGGTTCTGTGTTCGGGTACAAAGACAGGCTCGTCAATCACAATGTCATTAGAACCCGTAGCGTGGAGTCCCATCGGAAACCAAGTTTCTTCAATTTCGTAATCACTGCGTGGGAGCAGGAATGTTCGATAGTGAATACCGTCCGGATGATCAGTGATGACACCACCCAGTAAGGTCCATGAGCAATGGCCTGAACCGCTACTCCACCCCCAGCGTCCGGAGAGTTCAAAGCCACCATCGACAGTTTTCACTTTGGCGCCTGCTGGATTGTAGGAGGATGAAATGAGAGTGTCAGGGGTATCAGCATAAACCTCTTCAGCTGCTTGCGGCGGCATAATGGCGAGTTGATAAGCATGAACGGCGATGATGCCCCCCGCCCAAGCTGTGCTCATATCACGCTCGGCAATATCGATTGCGGAGCGAAAGAACTCCTGAGGTGTGCATTCATAGCCACCATATTTTTTGGGCAGGAGCATTCTGAAAAAGCCCTGCTCACGAAGTGCTTCAATGCTGCTGTTGGGTATTTGTCTGTTCTCTTTTCCTTCAGGTGCATTCTTCTCAATTAGTTTCAAAACAGGAGCCACATTTATGCTGGACATATTGCCGGTTTCCAAGGCTGCTTGACTCATTTTAAAGATCCTCCGGTAAAATTTGTAACGTTAGGATGAGAATATCAAATATGCGTAAAAATAAAACAGTTTTTTACGAATTTTTACTTAAAATATGCAAAAAATATCATTTTTGCAGAATTTATTTTCCAAATACCTACATTTCCTCAAATAAAAACTTCTGAACTTTACCAGAGGCGTTTCGCGGCAAATCTTCAAGTACGGTTATTTTGCGCGGCACTTTGAAATTAGAAATTCTTTCCTTAATCCACGTCATCAGGGCTTCTGTGTCAATGTCTGGGGTGCGGGCTATAATAAAGGCTTGCGGTACTTCGCCAAGACGGTCATCCGCCATCCCGATAACAGCAGCATCAATCACGTCAGGGTGCTGCATCAGCCATTTTTCAATTTCTGCGGGGTAGGCGTTGAAGCCCCCGACAATAATCATGTCTTTTTTTCTGTCAGTTATCCGAAGATAGCCTTTGTCATCCATTGTGCCGACATCACCGGTTTTCAGCCAGCCGTCTGATGTTATGGTATGCGCTGTATCTTCGGGCGCATCAAGATAGCCCTGCATGGCATTGAAACCACGTACCCAGATTTCTCCTTCTTCGCCGGTGTCCACCTGATTTCCATCTTCGTCCACCAAGATAACTTCTGTTTCAGGAAGAGGACGCCCTACCGTTGTTGCGATGGTTTCAAAATCGTCGCCCTTCCGGCATAAAGAAACAACGCCGCAAGTTTCTGTGAGGCCATAGGCAGAATAAACGTGATCAATGCCAATGACTTCGTGCATTTTCCGGATCAAATCGACAGGAATTACCGTAGCGCCTGTCGTTGCAAGGCGCAGGGATGACAAGTCTCTTTTATCAAAATCGGGATGATCCATGATGGTCTGGAAAATCGTTGGCGCACCCGGCATGACTGTAATTCTATCTTCTTCAATACGTCTTAAAACATCACCGGGGTCAAAGACGCCAAGCGGATAGATTGTGGCGGCGCGGATAAGGCAACTCAGCCAGCCAGCCTTATAACCAAAACTATGGAAGAAAGGGTTTACCACCAGATATCGATCACCTTGCTGCATATCAATCGCATTGGTAAAAACATCGAAGACGCTGATATTTTGCCCGTGATGTGTGACAGCGCCTTTGGGGAGGCCCGTCGTTCCGGAAGTAAAAATGATGTCTGAAGGGTCGTCTGGCCCTATGTAATCTAGCGCTTCCTCAGCGAGCGGCGCATCAGCAAAATCCAGAAGGTTTTGAAAGCCGTCATTTCCGTCTTTATCTCTAAGTATGAGAGTTTCCTGCAAATCGGGAAGATCTTCGCCCTCAATCATAGATGGATAATCAAGGCCGAGAAACCCATCAACTGTGAGCAGCAGTTTACACCCGGATCGGCGGATGATATCTGCGGCCTCCGACCCTTTATAGCGGGTATTGAGAGTTACAAGCACGCTCCCCAATGTCTGACCGGCAAGCGCGGTGACAATCCACTCAGCACAATTTGGTGCCCAGATAGCAAATTTATCTCCTTTGCTTAATCCTTTGGTTTGGAAGGCCGCCGCGACTTTTAAAACCTGATGTTGTAAATCGCGATAACTGGTGGTCGTGCCATTATCGACAATGGCTGCAAGGTCAGGATTTTTATGAACTGTTTGTTTTAAAACACCAGGAATTGTTTGCATGATTTTACCTTCTATTTGGCCACTGCTTTTATCAAAACAACTAAACTTAGACATGAGGGTAAAATTACGCAATACTTACCAACACTGGAGGCTTTCATGAAGGATTTAAACGGTCAAACAATCATCGTTACAGGTGGCGGTAAGGGGATTGGCAGGGGTATCACAACAGCTTTTGCCAAAGCTGGCGCCCATGTTGCGATCTGCGGACGTTCCGCACCAGAGGCCTTTGATCATGAGATTGCCGAACGCATTCATTTCATAGAACTCGATATAAGAGAGGCAGAAAATGCCGAAAAGCTTATTGATTTTGCTGCGAGTTTTGGACATCCGGTTACGACCTTGATTAATAATGCGGGGGGAGGGCCACCTGTCGCCTCAGCTGAAGCCAGCCCGTCCTTAACCGAAAAAGTTATTAAGTTGAATTTGCTGGCGCCAATTTATTTGTCACAAGCCGTTTATAATTATATGCGCGCAAATCATGTAAATGGCTCCATCATCAATATTTCAAGTGTCTCGGCAACACGGTCGTCACCGGGAACTGTCGCCTATGGCGCGGCAAAAGCTGGGCTGATAAATGTCACAACCTCATTAGCGATGGAATGGGCTCCTGACGTGCGGGTTAATGCGATTATAGTCGGGCTGGTGAAAACTGAAGCTTCCGAAGCACATTATGGGGGTGAGAAAGGCATGGCCTATCTTGCCGATAATCTGCCCATGAAACGAATGGGTCAGCCTCAAGATATTGCCCATGCCTGTTTATTTTTGGCAGATACCGACTCGGCCTATGTCTCTGGCGCATGTTTAGAAGTATTTGGTGGTGGCGAGCCTCCAAGTTTCCTTAAAATCACGCAGGATGCTGCTGCACAAAAATAAGATTTTGTATTCACCCTGAATAATCAGAGAAACGGGTAATCCGTATATCCCTTTTCGCCGGGTGTGTAGAGCGTGCTGAGATTCATTTCAGCAAGGGGAGCGTTGGTCTCAAACCGCCGCACAAGGTCGGGGTTGGATATAAATAACCTGCCAAATGAGACTGCACTTGCTTGACCACTTTCTATGATTTTTTGTGCAGACTCTTTAGTGAAGCTTTCATTCAAAATAAGCTGTCCATTGAAATGTTTTTGCGCCAGCGCAATGTTATCAATACCGCCATTCATCTCTGGTTTCATGCGGATAACATGCAGATAGGCCAGACTTTTTGGCGAGACGGCATCCAGCAATGCCGCGAAAGTTTGCTCTGGATCATCATCATGCAAATCATTGAATGCGTTACCGGGGCAAATACGCATGCCTATTCGTCCTGCACCCACCTGATTAATCATGGCGTCCAGAACATCCAAAGTAAATTTTAAGCGGTTTTCAAGAGACCCACCATAATCGTCCTCACGCTGATTGGTGCCGGTGGATAAAAACTGTGCTGGCAAGTAGCCACTGGTGGCGTGTAACTCAACCCCGTCAAACCCTATATTAATGGCGTTTTGGGCTGCGGTAGCATAGTCGTTAATTGTCTGCTCAATATCTTCTAATGTCATTTCTAACGGCACATCATGCTCAACCATACCGTCAGTGTCGGTATACATTTTACCGGCTGCGTGTATTGGGGACGGGGCAAGTGTGCGCGCAAAATCTGGTTTATTTGCTGCCGCCGCAATGCGTCCGCAATGCATGATTTGCATAACGATTTTGCCATCATTTTCGTGCACTTTATGACAAACCTTTTCCCAGGCAGCGATTTGTTCCGCAGACACAATGCCCGGCGTGCGAACATAACCTTTCCCGTCATAGCTCGGATAAACCCCTTCGGTAATAATCAAACCTGCTGACGCTCTTTGGGCATAATAATCAACTGTTAACTGTGTTGGTTCATCATTCTGTCCGGCGCGACTGCGGGTCATTGGCGCCATCACAATACGGTTGTTCAGGTCTATATCGCCAAGACGAAGTGGTTCAAAAAGTGTCATTGGTATTACCTTTATTAACTATTAATTATTAGCGCACTTTGATTTTTGGGTCTGGTTGTCCGGCCCGCATCGTTTTTAGAAACTCTCCCCATGGGGCGGGGGTGGCGACTTCAGGCGTGACGCCATCCTTAGGGGGATTTTTCCAAAACTTTTCCCATGAAGGAAATAAATCATGAAACGCACCATCATAGGTGTCTCTGTCAGGCCATCGCATTTTTTGTTCCCCAATAGGTGGTTTATTTAAATCAGTAGCATACCAATAGCAGGGCAGACGTCGTCGGAAATACCAGCGCCCGTCAATGCGTTCATAATTATCCCAGTATAGCATCTGCATAATGACCCATTCATCACCGCTTTCACTGGGTGTTTCATGTTCATTTTTGGAATACAGCACACCATGAGCGTGGTCAGGGTCGTCAAACTCAATAATGTGATTACCCACATGATGAGATGTGCCGGTAAATTGAAGCCTCAATGTATCATCTAGCCACTGTTTGAGATGGGCGCGCCCAGTGGCGTCCCGACTGACACGAATATCTTCAGCAAATAAATTCACATGGGCGTCTAGGTCTCGCATATCTAGGGAGAGAGAATATTTGCTGACCAGCTGACGTATTTCTTCTATGGACTCTAGACGGTCAATTCTGTCTTCAAGGGTCATTTATTGTTCACCTTCTGCTTGAGGTAATTAAAAAAGCATATTTCGGTTGCGATGACAAAGTAATTGATGCAGTTTCGAGCTTCATTTAGGCGAAGAATGACCTAAATATTATTAAAATTGTTGAAAGGTATTGTCGTGACCACAGATCAAAAAGAACTAAGAAATGCTCTCGGGCAGTTTGCAACAGGTGTAACAGTTGTCACGACCTCGGATGAAGATAAAGTGCCTGTTGGTGTGACTGCCAGCAGTTTTAACTCAGTGTCCCTTGATCCACCTCTTGTATTGTGGTCGTTGTCAAAAACCGCAAAATCAATGCCGGCCTTTGAAAATTCCGGTGGCTTTAATGTTCATATTCTCGCGGCGCATCAAACTGATATTTCCAACCGCTTCGCCAGCTCGCAAGGTGACAAATTTGACGGTATTGATTTCAGCACCTGTGATATGGGTTTCCCACTTCTAAATGAATATGCGGCTTTGTTTCGCTGTAAAACTCATTACCAATATGAGGGCGGAGACCATATTATTTTTGTCGGTGAGGTTGTCGAATATCAGACCAACCCTCTGCCCGTTCTGATATTTCACGGCGGTAAATATGCCGATGCGCGTCCGAAATTGAAAAAAGAAGATGCCGATGAGGTCGTGGATTTACACAGTGGTAAGTTTACTGAAAACTATTTGCTCTATCTTATTTCCAGAGCGCATTTCCAGACGTCGCTTCCCGTTCGCCAAACTTATATAGAGCAAGGTCTCAGTGATCAGGAATTTTTCTGCCTTTCACTTTTATCCATGAATGGTGGTTTGTCTCCTGAGGTCATTTCTGATCGGCTGGCGCATACAGGGCATGCTCCTGACAATGAAATTTTTGAGCGGCTCGCCAGAAAAGAACTTATCAGTCAAGAAGGTAATGACACCGGCGACATTTCGCTGACGGAGACAGGGCAGGGCGTGTTTATCGAACTCCTTGCGCAGTCCAAAGCGCTGGAGGAACAACTTACAAAACATTTTTCTGAAGACGAAATCGACACAGTCGTTCGTTTTATGAAAAAGATTGTTGATATTACCGGCTCAGAAATTCCTGAACTCTGGTAATTAATTTAACCAACAAAAGCTTGCCCTCCATCGAGCGCAATAGTTTGACCAGATAAATAACGCGACTCTTCTCGGCACATCAGCATCACGAATGCACCGATATCCTCTTCACATTCGCCAACGCGTCTCAAGGGTATAGAGGCCTGAAAAGCTTCAGCTTCTTCAGGGTTGGTGTTAATCCAGTTTGCAAGTGCTGGGGATTTGGCATGGGGCATAATGCCATTGACCCGAATGCCATCCGGCCCCCATTCGCACGCGGCAGCTCTTGTGAGTTGCTGAATGGCAGATTTAACAGCCGCATAGCCACCATAACCCGACATATCCCAGCGTTTCATGACAGACGACAAGAGGTTTACAATATTCCCACCCTCTGCTTTTAAGTGTGGATAGCAATATTTCATCATCCGTAACACAGCGAGTGGACCTGACTTAAATCCGTCTTCAAACGCTTCATCGGTAAGCGCATTAATAGGGGCAAGTGGAACAAGCTGTGCATTGTTAACGAGAATATCAAGTCGCCCGAATTCTTCTATTGTTGCATCAACGCCCGTGCGTAAATCTGCATCAACCGTCACGTCGCAGGCAACAGCCAGAGCACGGCTACCTCTTTCGCTCACAGCGGCACAGCTCGATTCAAGCTTCTCCATGGTACGTCCAAGTAAAGCAACATTCACACCTTCATTCGCTAACGCCAATGCAATGCCGAGGCCAACACCTTGACCGCCACCGGTAATGAGTGCGGTTTTTCCTTTCAATGAAGACATTTTAAACTCCTGCTTATTTACTAACGTTCCAATGTGTAAACAGTTTCACCGTCTTTCACTGTTTCCAAGACTTTTATATGTCGCAAATCGGCCTCGGGAACGGTGAGAGGGTTTTTATCGAGAATAATCATATCAGCTCGTTTGCCGACCTCAATAGAGCCTTTCTCTGTTTCAATGTAATGTTGATAGGCGCTATTCAATGTGAGGGCTTTCAAAGCCTGTTGGCGCGTTATGGCCTCCTCGGCACCGAGTTTTTCTCCCGAACTGGTGAGGCGTGCAACAGCAACCCAAAGAGTTCTAAACGGATCAGCTGAAACGACGGGCGCATCATCATGGATTGTGTAAATCAGCTGGCGGTTTTCAGCGGATCCAGCAGGGCTGATTTGTGCCGCTCGGTCAGGACCAAGAAAAATTTCTCTATGTCTATCACCCCAGAAATAAACATGATCGACAAAAAAAGACGGGATCAAAGATACGCCCTGCGCACGGTCCAGTTGGTCTTGCCGCATGGTCTGAGCGTGAATACTGACTGGGCGGAGGGTGTTGTTAGGGTGAGCTTTATTTGCTTTTTCAAGTCCATCCAGAAGGACATCTATCGCCGCGTCGCCATTTGTGTGCACCAGCAGCGGAATATCAGCGGCATAAGCTTGCATGAGCATATCGTTAAATTTTTCAGCCGGTAGATGCGGGTAGCCGCGATAGCTTGTGTCTTTGCCAGAGGGGGGCACATGATAGGGCTGGCTTAAATGTCCGGTATAGCCTTGAATAGAACCGTCCAGCAGAATTTTGATTCCACCAAGTTTAAAGCCGTTAACATCTTCACGTGTCATGTTGGCCATTTGCGCGGCGATGGGTTCGGTATCGGGTACAACGCGGCGGTAAGCGATCATATCAACCGGGACATCACGGGATGCAAAATAGGCTTGAAAGCCTTTTTCCATTGCGATGTCACTGGCATGTTCAACAATAGTTGTGTATCCCAATGCCAATAAATCCTTTACGACGATATCATAAGTTTTGAATGCCTGTTGTGGAGAAGGTTGGGGAAGCATTTTACCAATCACATTCATGGCGGTTTCTTCCAGCACACCATTAGGACGATTGCTGTTAGCCTCTCGTTGGATATGTCCGCCCTCCGGGTCAGGTGTGTCCTCATTAATGCCTGCCATTTCAAGGGCCTTGGAATTCATCACAGCAAGATGAAAGGAAATGTGCATAATTATTATTGGATGCTCGGTAGAGACAGCATCTAAGTCAGCTCGCGTTGGATGCCTTTTTTCTTCCATCACAGTGTCGTCATAGCCAATGCCCATAATGGGGTAGCCTGCTGGTATTTTCTGTGCCGCGGCACTTAATGCGTCTTTGAGGTTGGTGAGATTGGCCACGCCGCCATCTGGCGGTGGAGCAAGGTTAACCGTCATTTTTTTCAGTACAATTAAATTAAAATGAGCATGGCTTTGCACAAAACCCGGCATCAATGTGCGCCCATCAAGGTTGGTGATGTGCGTGTTTTGTCCGACCCAATTATCTGGGTAATTAGGGGTATCGTTAGTGACAGCGATAATGCGCCCATCTTTAATGGCGACAGCATTTGCAATCGTCATCTCATCATGCTCATTTTCGAAAGACATGGTGAGGATGTGCGCATTATGGAAAATGCGGTCAGCATTTAACGGCTCAGCATTTATAGCCACCGGTTGGTCGCATGCGACGAGTGCGAGTGATCCCAGCAGACAAAATACAAAACTAATTGCAGGGTACTTCCCGGTACGCATCATGTCGGACTAGTAGACTTTTGCAGGATTTGGTGGATTCGGCGATCCTAACATCTCACGATAGGAAGGTGGGAATTTACCTTCACGATCAGAAATATTATATCGATCTTTTGCGATTTCAGCAGAAATGACCGTGTGCCCAGAAATTTCTGAAGCTTTATCGTCATTGGCAACTGCGTAGACAATACGTCCGATAAATTCAGGTGTTTCAGCTGTCGCCATAAATTCCGTATATTGTTCAGGGTGGACTTCAGCAGCTATTATTGCTCTTTCCGTTACCAGTGGCCCCATCCAGATTGAGAGTGTCTGTACATTCACATCTTCAAGATCGACAGCCATGTCATGGGCAAATTTATCCAGTCCGGCTTTTTGTGCGCCGTAAGCAGCGCCGTGCATGTAACAACTCGCACCAAACGAAGAGGTGAAAACAATCAGACCACTTTTCTGCTCAGCCATAATTTTGGCTGCATGCCATGAGGCAACATAGGCTGAGCGCAGGCCGACATCCAAAATGAATTGAGCGTCAAGGCCTTTTTCATAAAACGGTTTGGGTTCAATTAGTTGAGGGTGAATATAAGCTGCATTGTTGACAAGGATATCCAGACGTCCTTGCTCTTCTTTTATTTGCTCAAATAGTGCAGCGACTTGTGCGTCATCAGCGTGATCACAAACAACAGCAATCCCTTTACCGCCTGCTTTTGTAATTTCTTCAGCTGTTTCTAAAACGGTGCCGGGAAGTGTTGCCCCGTCCCAACCTTTAGCAGATCCGACTTCTGTGCTGCGTCCGGTTACATAAACAGTCATCCCTTTTTCAGCGAGACCAAGGGCGATACCTTTGCCTGCGCCTCTGCTTGCGCCAGTAACTAATGCGATTTGTGGTTTGCTCACAACAACCTCCTTTTATTTATTAAGCATAAAACTATCAGAGAGAAAAACTTCTGCAACCATTTCGATGCATTTCCTTGAATATGGTATTTTAAGCTCTTTCTATCTGGATAATCTATGTGTAGGGTTGCAAGGCTTGATGAATAATAAACATAATTTTTCGGGGAGAGGGTATGGATCAGTCAAATCAAAACTGGTTTTCGTCTGTAGAAGCGCCGATCAAAGTTTCCAGTCGAGATGCGGTGTCCTGGGATGAGTCGAAGGACTTAGTAGTTGTCGGGTTCGGTGGTGCCGGTGCGGCAACAGCATTGCAAAGTCTTGATAACGGGCTTTCAGTTATCGCACTTGATAAATTTGCAGGAGGCGGCGCAACAACAATTAATGGCGCTGTGGTATATGCAGGTGCGGGGACGTCAATTCAAAAAGAAGCCAATATTGCTGACACGGCTGATAATATGTTCAACTATCTCAAGCAGGAGTCAGAGGACATTGTCTCAGATGAAACGTTAAGAGATTTTTGTGATACCAGCCCTGAAATGATCAACTGGTTGCAGGAAAAGGGTGTCGAGTTTGGGTCAACAGTCTGGCACAAAAAGACCTCTTATCCTGGGCCGGAATATTTTGTCTATCATAGCGATAACTCGCTCGCCAAAAGCTACTGTAAACACGCAACCCCAGCCGCACGGGGTCATCGCGCTTATGTGCCAATAGAAGAAGGCCGTAAGGCAACCAATCTCGGCTATGCCATTTTTAATCCGTTGAAACAATCCGCGCTCGACAAAGGGCTGTTGCTGGAAACCTACCATGAGGTCAGACAGCTTATTGTGGACGACAATCAAGAAGTTCTTGGTGTTGTGGCGCTATATTTTGACGATGAAAAACTTTTGAAAAAATATCAAAAACTCAAAAAACGTGCTGAGCGTCTATTGATGGTTTTGCCGCCAATTCTGCCCGGTTATAATTTTTTCGCCAAACGTGCCATGGCTGTTTTGGAAAAAGCTAAAATTTTGGAATCAAAAAGAAGCCAGAAAATGATAGAGGCTAAAATGGGCGTTATGCTTTCAGCAGGCGGCTTTATTTATAATGCCGATATGTTGAACCATTATGCGCCGAAATATAATGCCAGCTTACCGCTTGGTACCGAAGGGGATGATGGATCGGGCATTCGCCTCGGCCAGTCTGTCGGTGGTAAGGCAGAAAATATGGATTGTATTTCTGCTTGGCGTTTTATAAACCCGCCTCTCTCATTCGGGCGCGGCTTTATTGTTAATAAGCATGGACAGAGATTCATCGACGAATTGGTTTACGGCGCAACACTGGGTGTTGAGATGGTTGAAAATCAGGAGGGCAAAGCTTGGCTTATTTTGGATAAGAAGCTCATTAAAGCTGCCCTTGAGGAAGTCAGTGGCGGCAAAGCCCTCAACTTTCAACGTGATTTGGCGCGGCTGAATGTATGGTTTGCTGCTGTAAAGGCGTCAACTATTGAAGGGCTGGCAGAAAAGTTATCATTGCCTGCAGATGCTCTCAAAGATCAGCTTGAAACTTATAATCAGGCGGCACGTGCGCAAAATGGCAGTGATATTTTTGAAAAATCCGATGATGATTTGGTCGAAATAACTGGCCCATTTTACGGTATTGATATTAGCCTAGATGCCAAGCTTTTCCCTTGTCCGGCGTTAACACTTGGCGGCCTCAAAATTAATGAGGCGACTGGTCAGGTATTGGATGATAACAGCAATGTGGTCAAAGGGCTTTATGCTTCTGGTCGTAATGCGATTGGGGTGTCATCCAAGAATTATGTCAGCGGGTTGTCAGTCGCTGATTGTATTTTTTCTGGGCGCAGGGCGGCGCAACATATATCCGGTCACTAGACCAAATTATAAAGGGAGAGATTTATGAAGCTAAAAGATAAAACTGCAATTATTTCAGGTGGTTCCAGAGGAATTGGTGGTGCTTGTGTGGAGCTTTTCGCACAAGAAGGTGCGAATGTTGTCATCGGCGATGTGTTGGAAGCAGATGGCCAAGCACTGGCGGATAAACTTGGCGACAAAGTTGTGTTTAAAAAGCTGGATGTGACGCAAGAAGAAAGCTGGGCAGATGCTGTGGCCACTGCCGAGGCACAATTTGGCGGTGTAGATATTTTGGTCAACTGTGCTGGCATTCTCACTTTTAATCACGTTGCTGATTTGACAGCAGAAGAAGTCCGGAAGACTTTGGATGTTAATTTGTACGGTACGATTATTGGAACACAGGCTGTAATCCCGCCCATGCGTAAACGTGGTGCTGGATCAATTGTAAACATTTCCTCAACAGATGGTCTTATCGGATCAAATGCTCATGCTGCTTATATTGCTTCCAAGTGGGGTGTGCGCGGTTTTACTAAAGCTGCGGCGCTGGAATTGGGACTTGAAAATATTCGCGTTAACTCCATTCACCCGGGCGGGGTGGACACACCGCTTGCCAATCCGATGAATGAGGAGCGTGAGGAATATAATAAGCGCTTTGTAACCTTTGCGGCTCAGCGTGCGTGCGACCCAACAGAAATTGCTCAGGGTGTGTTGTTCTTCGCTAGTGATGATGGCAGCTATTGCATGGGATCAGAGCTTGCAATAGATGGCGGTCTCACAGCAGGTCTTTATTATTATGGACACCCAGGTGCACCGGATATCAAATTCGGCTAATCGGATTTAGCGATATTCGAGTGTAAAGTCTTCAAGCGGGGTGATGATTTTCGCCACCTTATTGTCGTATTTGATAATTTCAGAGGCGGCGCTGGTCTCGATGCGTCTGACGCCGTCTATTGAAAGTATGGACTGATTGACAACTTTCTGAAAATTTTCCAGCCCGTCAAAAAGGCCAATCGCCATAATATCAAAACGCCCGAGCAAAATAATGACGGCGCCAATATCAGGTATATTAGCGATTTCTGATGCTACAGCTTGAATCTTTTTTTGTTCAGCATAAACACCGATATAGGCGAGTTGGGTGCGGGGTTGATGCTCCATGCTGGTGACGGCTGTGAAACGGATAAAATTATCTTTTTCCAGACGTTTGACGCGCTCACGGATTGTTCCCTCCGTAAAGCCAAGTTGTGCTGCGATTTTCCGGTTGCTTAGACGGGCATTTCCGGAAAGTAATTTGATGATGTTGCGATCAAGATTGTCGATTTTCTGACCCATGGCTTATCTTCCCAAGTTTCTATATCGGAGCAACATCAAATTCATATTTTATGATGTCGACTGCAAAAGCTGGATCGAGGCTCAACACACCGTCAATATTAGACAGTTTGTTCAGCATGAAGTCGCCCATGGCAGCTAGGTTTGGCAGCGTCACCAGAATTTCAATGTCATGCTTGCCGGTAACAAGTTGAACCGAAGCGACTTCATCAAGAGCAGCAATGTCATCGGCAACCTCATTTGCAGGTCTGCCTTTCACGTCAACGCCAACGGGTAGCAAAACATTGTAATCAAAAGCGCTAAAGTCAGCGACGGTGACGAGCCGCATAAGGCCATTTTGTTCCATACGGCGAATACGCGAGGCGACCAATGAGGTGGATATATCGAGTTTGCTCGCAATGCGTTGATTGGTTGCACGCCCGTCTTTTTTCAATATCTCAACAATACGTTCGTCCAGCTCGCTGAACTTGATTTTTTTATCCGTCATGATGACGTTTTTCTATAAAGATGTAGATCATCGCGATGAACTGACCCGTAATGCTCAGAAAATGTCAGCTTGATGGACATAGGTTCACTCTATTGGATGCACTCAATAATTTACTAATCTGATTTCTTGTCCACGTCGAGTGAGGTGATAGTTTTTTTGCCCTCCTTCTCCCATTCTGCGTAAAACTGCGAGAAATAACTCCGGAATGCCGGAATAGGGCCGTCACCGTCACATATAATCGGACGATTAAGATATTTTTGTCTGTCCCAGACAACCTTATCCTGATCAAGCTGTTTGCAAATATCTTTTTTCAAAGCTTTTGCTAGACCTTGCATCGGGCCGTTTGCCTCTTCTTTTGGCTGGGTAAAGGCAAAGCGGATATGGATGCGGTCTGGGGCAATGGGTGTCACACCGGAAATCAAAAGGGTTTCTGAAATCCCGGAAAATTTAGTCCAGCTTTGGCCTGGGCCAACTGTGCCATAGGCAATTTTGCCGTCAATTTCGCCTTTAGGCGTCCCCATTTTTGCTTCAACTGTGGCAGTGCGTTTATGTCCGTCAAAATTCATTTTGTAATCGGGAAATGTTGCTGTGCCGTGGACATATTTAAAATGTGCGGCGTCTACCCCATTCTCGGCTAAATTTTGAATAGGGCCTCGGACAATCCACTCATGTTTGTCAAATTCGGTCCAATCCGGATTAAAAATCTCTTCAAAGCGGTCAACTTCCCATTTCGGAGCTTCATCATAAGGGTGATACCAAAACCAAACAGCCTTGTTTTCTTCGCATGTCTGATATTGTGTCGCCGGTGGCTTGGCTGCTGATGGTGGAAGTCTTTTCGCATACGGCACATTGGTCACGCAACCTTGTTCATTATAGGCCCAGGCATGGAAGGGGCAGACGAGGTCGTTTCCTTCAACTTTACCGCCATAGCCCATATGTGCGCCAAGGTGGCGGCAATAGGCGTCAATGAGTCTTGGCTGCCCGTCCTCACCGCGCCACAAAACCAAATCGCGTCCGAAATATTGAAGAGGTTTCACTTCTCCTATGGCCAATTCGTCGGAATAGCAGGCCATAAACCAGCCATATGGGTAAGGCAGAACATCGAGATTTCTCATTTCAACGGTGGAGACATTATCCAGTTCAGCCATTCGCCATTTGGTGAGTTCTTCCCCTCTGAGCGATTCCAGTACTTGCCAGACACCTACTGGGGCTGTTCTTGCATCTTCTTGCTTAATGTCACTCATATCGGTTCCTTTCAGATTTTAAATACGCGTTTTGCGTTTTCACGTAAAAACTTTGGCCAGACATTTTCATTGAATGGCACATTTTCCATATCGGAAAAAATACGGTCCAGGGACAATCCCATCGGGAAATAGCCGCCATAGATTATTTTTTCGCTGCCTCGTTTATTGGCGTAGTCGATAATTGCTTGCGGGTAATATTTCGGCGCGAAGGCGCTGGTTGAATAATAAAGATTTGGATATTTTAACATCAGTTTAACAGCCAAATCTTCCCAAGGCTCTGCGCCGTGGCGCATGACGACCTTCAGTTCGGGGAAGAACCAGCAAACATCATCTAAATGCTCGACTTTTTGCGTCTGTAACGGGATACGCGGGCCCGGCACACCGACATTGAGAATTATCGGCACATCCATTTCAACACAGGCGGCATAAATCGGATACATTTCGCGGTCATTTATTGCAATCTGTGGGCATGTCCCCGCAGGAAATACTGATACAGCTTTAATGTCATGCTCTTCTTTTAATGCCTTAAGGCGTCGGACTTCTGCCATGCCGCCATTCGGGTCTGCTGGCGCTTCAAAAGCAAATCTTCCAGGAAAATTTTTTGCTGCCGCTTCGCTCGTACCGTCAGGGTTAAAACCTACCAATGCCGTTTCAATGTTATGACGATCCAAATGGTCAACCGTCCATTTTACGAAGTCATCGACATTATTGGTTTCAGGAATATCCTTAAACATATATTGCGCCGGCATGCTGAATAACTGGCGGCTCTCTTCATCTTTTAGAAGCGGTTTAAAGCTCTCATACCAATCCTGCCGATCTTCCCGGCTGGGAATACCGAGCATGGTATCTATTATTCCGATATCTTTAGGGTAAGACATGCACTAATTCTTTTCCGCGTCCAGAAAAGCCTTTCTTAATTTGTGTTTTTCTATTTTACCGGTGGCGGTGTAGTTAAATTCATCTGTAATAATATAGGCATGCGGCACTTTATAATCTGCGAGTTTCTCGCGCGCATAAGTATCAAGTTGCTCAGTTTCAGTCGGCATGTTGAGTGATAAAGCAACAATCAACTTCTCTCCGAGCCTGTCATCATGAACACCAAAAGCGGCAATCTCTTTAATCGCTTCATGTTGACCCAGTGTCTGTTCGATTTCGGCACAGTAGATATTCTCGCCGCCTGAAATAATCATATCGGTCTTGCGGTCGACGATATAGAGATAACTTTCCTCATCCAGATAACCGACATCGCCGGTATGCATCCAGCCATCTTTCATGACTTTTGCTGTATCTTCGGGGCGGTTATAATAACCCTGCATCACGGTGGCGCCGCGAATACAAATTTCACCGGCTTCGCCCAGAGGCGTTTCATTGCCGTCATCACCAATAATTTTCATATCGACCATCGGTAAAACGAGACCTGCGCTCTGTGGTGCGCGCATGAAAGCTTCACCATTGGCCTGTGATACCGCACCGGTGGTTTCGGTCATGCCATAACCTGCCCCTAGCTGCGCATTCGGGTAGGTTTCGGAAATATTTTTTAAAAGATTTTGTGTGGCTGCCTGTCCGCCATTGGATACAGAATTTAATGATGACAAATCATATTCGGTTTCTTTGACCGCATTTAACATATCCCAATGGGTAGCAGGCACGCCGCTTAAGGCGGTGATTTTTTCCTTTTCCACAAGTGCGAGCGCCTGTTTTGCATCCCACCTGTCCATCACTACAATTTTGCCACCAATGGTCATGTTTGTCAGAAAAACACTCGTGAGACCACTCACATGGAAAAGCGGATATATCAGAAGGCCGCATGGCGGCGGCATGTGTTCTTTAATGACTTCAACAGCCGTATCATACTGGTCGGCAAGTCTGTGAATAATGGTTTCCATCGCCATTTCGGTATTCATCACACTTGAAATCACATTGAGATGACTCAAAATCGCCGCCTTTGCTCTTCCCGTAGTGCCGGAGGTGAACAGCATGGATGCATTATCGGTTTGCGTTAGATTGACGGGTGTAGTCATCGGGGCATGAGTCAGCACACTGTCAAATAGGGTGCTATTCTTGTCCGACGCAAACTGGCTATCGGGGGCTGAAACCAAAGCGGGAAGGTCGCATCCAGAATCTCTTAGTTTCGTGAGTCTTTTTTCGTCTGCGATAACAAAAACGCTGTCGCTATCTTTAAGGGCTGCCATCATGCTTTCGGTGTCATTGCGGCTATTAATAAGGACAGCGACGCCGCCGGCTTGAACAATGCCGACATAAGCAATCATCCATTCGGGGCAATTTTTCATATTTATGGCAACGGATTGACCTTTCAATAGCTCTTTTTCAGTAACCAGCCAGGCTGAAAGTGCATCAGCTCTTCTGAAAAATTCTGTATAGGTGATACGCGCATCATTATGAATTATGAATTCTTTATCACCATGCGTGCGTGCGGCATTGAAAATCGCACAGACACTTTCCGGCGACTGGCTAAACACACGCAATGACCGTCCCGAATGGGTTTTTTCCACCACTTCAAATGGCGCCCCTGGAGACATAAGCTTGGTGAGAACAGGATCGATTTCTTTTGTTTTACTCATTTAAAAAAATATGCTTATCTGTTTAATCTAGGGGAGTATAAATTACGCATTAGCATATTTCAATACATCAAAAAATATTGTTTGCGTAATATAAGGGTATCTATTCTACGAATTTCAGGTAATACCAAGAAAAATAGGAGGGTGTTGTGAGTTTAACTGGAAAAACAAGTATCATTACAGGCGGTAGTGATGGAATTGGGCGAGCCATTGCAGCAAAACTGGCGAGCGAGGGCGCGCATGTTGTTATTTGCGCCAGAAATGCAGAAAAACTGGAGTCTGTTGCCGAGGATATTAGAGCCGCTGGTGGATCAGTTGAAACGCGGGTTCAAGATGTTGCCGATACGGATAGCTTCGCTGCCATGATTGGAGATGTGGCTTCCTCCAATGGATTAGATATTTTGGTAAATAATGCCGCCCATGTGGGGTTTGGTTCTGTTGCTGACGCCAGCCTTGAGGATTTTCGTGAAAATTTCAGAGTGAATGTCGATGCAACCTATGCCGGCATGCAGGCTGCAATTAAGGCCATGTCAGATAATGGCGGGTCAATCATCAATATTTCTTCCATTAATGGTGACCGCGCTATGCCGGGCATGGCGGGTTATTCTTCTTCAAAAGCCGCGCTCTTGCATCTCACCCGTCTCGCCTCCATGGAAACTGCCGGGCAGAATATTCGGGTCAATGCTGTCACGCCCGGGCCGATTATGACACCCGGCACTGAGGCATTTATTCAGTCCGACCCAAAGGCAGGTGAAGCTATTGCCGCAGGTATTCCGATGCAGCGCATGGGCATGCCTGAAGAGGTTGCCAATGTGGTTCTGTTTTTAGCCTCAGATATGTCCTCCTATGTGACGGGCGCGAATATTCCTGTGGATGGCGGCAAAGCAAATGAGCTTGCTGTAAACCAAGGTTAATTGTTTAAAATCAATTGTTTAGGAGATTAAAATGAAGCTAGAAGGTCAAGCTGCTATTGTAACTGGGGGCGGGCAAGGAATTGGTCGTGCAGTTGTAGAAAGACTTGCCGCAGAAGGTGCGCGGGTTGCCGTTTTGGATATGAATCCAGATAATGCGAAAGAAGTTGTTGAGGGGCTTGATACGCCTGCAAATCATCTCGCATTGCAAACCAATGTTGCCGATAGTGCTTCGGTCATTGCTTCTATCAGACAGGCACGTGAAACATTCGGGCGGCTTGATATGGCGGTCAATAATGCCGGTATCGGTCAGGCGCCGGGAGATGGATCTGACAAATTTTATGAAGCTATGGGCAAGCGCACAGAAGAAATCACATCTGGACACGAGCCGACAACGCATGTTGATCATCTCATTCATATGGGTGATGACGGCTGGGCCGGTGTGTTGGGTGTTAACCTTAATGGCACATTCTATGTTTGCCGCGAAGTTGTGCGCATAATGGCTGAAGATGATTGTGGTGGTTCAATTGTGAATGTGTCGTCGACCTCAGCGCAATCCGGTGAAGGGTCACCGCATTATGTGACTTCAAAAACAGCTGTTATCGGTTTAACCCGGCAGCTTGCGCGAGAACTTGCAGGTCGAAATATTCGGGTTAATGCCGTGGCACCCGGGCCAACAAATACGCCAATTATGCAAGGCATTCCTGAGCAATGGATTGCAGATATGGAAAGTGCGATTCCGCTTGGGCGTATGGCGCGGCCAGATGAAGTTGCTTCAGCTGTAGCGTATTTGATGAGCGAAGATGCATCATTTGTAACTGGTAGTGTTCTGGTAGCCAATGGTGGTTCTTACTACTTCTAAGTAGCCCCTAGTTTGTTTCGGAAGCGAGGGTCTGCTTGAGCTTTTCCCTATCCGAGACAATCGTGTATCCCGCGCTTGCAATCAGGAAAGAGGCCGGAATACATGGTAATAAGGTGATGGTCAACGCGTAGCGGATTGCATAATCCGGCGGGTAGGCGGCGAAGATGTCTATCATGAAGCCGGCAAACTGAACGCCGCCTACAAGACCTGCAAATGTCAGTGCAAAAGCCCATATGGACGACGATGTCGCGCGGATATTTCCAGGGAGTAAATCTTGCAACGCGGCTTGAAGCGCAACCACCCAACCACCGCCAAGTAATCCTGCGGGGAAGGCCAGCAATGTCGCGATTTGCACATTCTCAGTCAGGCACACCGCCATCATAAAGGCCATACTCCCTACGACACCGCCTGCTGACAACCAGAAAGGCCAGCGGTGATTTTTTTGTGCAAGGCGGTCACACATGAAGCCCATGAGAAGCGCGCCAAATAAACCGCTAATTCCAAAAGAAATAGCAAATCTGCCACCCGCTTCAGTCAGTGAGAGATTAAAGCCCCGACTGAAAAGTGTTGGCCCCCAATAACCAAAACCATATCCAGCAAATCCCCCAAGTGCTGTGCCTGCCGTCATCATTAGGTAGCTTCTGGTTTTGATAAGCAATGCGGCTAAAGTTTTTATTGGAATAGCAATTTCTTCTTTTTGTGTATTTTGAGGACGCGCATCATCAAGTTGCCCACGAATCGGCTCGCGGATAGTGATGATGGCTAAACCTGCCAAAATAATCCCAGGAAGCCCCAATGCGATAAAAGCGGCTTGCCAGCCTGCAACAGACTCAATAGCAGGCCCCCCAATCAACCCACCCATTTGTCCGAAGTAAACCCCAAGGTTGAGAATTGCGAAAGCCATCGTGCGCCGGCGTGGCGGGTAATAATCTGCCAATAGGGAAAAGGCGGGGGCCAGAAAAGCGGCTTCACCAATGCCGACCCCGATACGCGCTACAAGAAATGCTTCCGGGGTTTCTGCAAAACCACTGAGAACTGTAAACAGACTCCAAACCAGTGTCCCTGTGATAATAATTTTAACACGGCTATATCTATCTGCCATACGTGCTATCGGAATCGCCAAGGTGGTATAAAAAAGGGCAAAGGCTGGGCCGACAAGAAATCCCATATAGGTGTTGGAAACGTCTAACGAGACCTTGATGGGGTCGAGTAATCCAGAGACAAGAAAACGATCAACATAATTCACCGTATAGAGTGCGGAGAGCATCAAAAGCACATAGGCGGCATACCCTTTAGTAGGTTTTGTATCTGCTGTATTTTTTTTATTTGTTGTGTCCTCGACCATGAATTCCCCACCCTAAACAAAAAAATGACTGTGGCCATTAAGCGCATATTGCGTAGAAAACGCAAAATAATATTACGCAAAACATGATTTTTTATAAAATAAATGTCAGATTGCTTATTTTACCGTGCTTTTCATGTGCTTATAATTTGTAAATTATTGCTTGATTAGCTATTATGATTGTCGGAGGATTTGCATGTCAAAAGTAAAAACGAATAAGTCTGTTTTCGAGCCGTGGAAGCTTGGAAACCTGACACTCAAAAACAGAATAATTAAAGCTGCAACTTTTGAAGGCCTCGCGCAAGGTGGCGTGCCTGATGAGAGACTTGTTCAATTTCATGAAAAATTTGCTGCCGGTGGTGCTGGTGTCGTGACCGTTGCATATGGTGCGGTAAATGATGATGCGCGTACTTTTGATCATCAAATGTGTATGCAGGATGACCGAATTATGGATGTGCTCAAAAAAGTTACATCAACCATTCACAAGCACGGCGCAGTTGCTTCTCTTCAACTGGCGCATTGTGGCATGCAAACACGCTACTCAAAATTGTCCTCTAAACCTTTTTCTTACAGTGCGTCTTGGGGGCTGAACCCTTATGGTTTGCTATCAGGTATTCCGTTTATGCGCCCTATGCCCGAAAAGGTGATTGAGCAAACCTGCGATGATTATGCCATTTCTGCCAAACGCGCAGTTGAAGCAGGTTTTGATATGTTAGAACTTCACATGGGGCATGGCTATTTATTCAGTCAATTTATGTCCCCAGCTTACAATACAAGGCGCGACAAATTTGGTGGCAGTCTTGAAAACCGTATGCGCTTTCCACGTCTTGCATTGCGCCGTGTTCGCGAAGCTGTCGGGCCGGATGTGCCTATTGTTGTGAAGTTGAATCTTCAAGACGGATTTGAAGGCGGGTCGACACTGGATGATTGTATCGAAGCGTCAAAGATTATCGAACAAGATGGTGACGCATCCTTGCTGGTTCTCACTGGCGGCTTCAGTGCAAAAAGTCCGATGTATCTTTTCCGTGGGCCTTCAGCGATTAAACCATTGATTGCAATACAGAAAAACTTCATTGCGAAGCTGGTTTATACGCTTGCAGCTAAAAAATTCCCTGACATGCCTTTTAAGGAAATGTTCTTCCTGGAGGATGCTAAAAAAGTTCGTGCAGCGGTTAATATGCCGATTGCTTTGGTTGGAGGCATTAAATCTATGGCGAATTTTAAGACTGTTATGAATGAAGATTTTGACGGTATTGTGCTGGGGCGGACGCTTATCCATGAACCAGACTTACCAAAAATTTATGAGTCAGGAGAGAAATCAACATCAGGCTGCATATCCTGCAACCGGTGTGTAGCCCATATCGACTCGGATGATGGGGTTATCTGTCCTATAAATGTTGAAATGGCATCCGAGGCGGCTTAAATTTAAATAATAAAAAACTGGAGATACAAATGGCTAAAACTGCAGATTATGATTTGGGTGAATTTACCTTTCCAAGAGGGTGGTTTATGATTGCCCGTGCAGATGAGGTTTCCAAAAAACCTCTGAATTTAAGGTATTTCGGACAAAATATGGTGCTGTATCGTGGCGACAGTGGTCGGCTCGTGCTTATGGATGCCTATTGCCCACACATGGGGACGCATATCGGCCAAAATGAAACATCTTATGTTGTGATGGATAACGAGCATGTTGACGGTGATAATATCCGTTGTCCTTATCATGGTTGGCAATTTGGGCCTGATGGTAAATGTATCGAAATTCCATATTCACCTGCGCCGATACCGGCTTCCGCCTGTATCCGGACTTACCCCGTTCAAGAATGGGGCGGTAGCGTACTTATGTGGCATGACACAGAACAAGGCGAACCAAATTTTGATCCGCCAGAACTCCCACAATGGGAAGACCCGTCTTGGGTAAATTGGAAGATCGATGATCTTGGTGAACTGAACCAGCATCCGATGGAAGTCATTGATAATATGGCTGACAAGGCGCATCTTGGGCCTATCCACGGCAGCACCAATATGGAATATTTTGAGAATGAATTTAATGATCACGTGCTTGTTCAAAGACTGGCAGCAGGTCACCGCACCATGTCTGAAGCGCAGATGATTAATGATACATGGTATACTGGCCCGGGGATTCTTCTCTCAAAAATTGAAGGTGATTACCCTTCAATGATGATGATTTCCAATACACCCATAGAGGATGGTCTCATTCGGGTGTTTTACGGCATTCTCGTTAAAGGCAAAAATGATGTTGCTAATGAGGAAGATCAAGCGGTTGCCAATGAGTATCATGAGGTAAGTAAAGCCGCCTTCCTTCAGGATTTCGAAATTTGGTTCAATAAGCGCCCCTGCCTGAATGTTTTGCAGGTCATTGGAGATGGCCCATTCGGTAAAACCCGTATTTGGTATAAACAATTTTATAACCCTCGTGATAAAGCCAAGGATTATCAGGATCAGGTGAATGGTGTTGTTGTGACTAGAGGGACGAACCGCGATAATTTCGAAAAAACTGCTGCTGAATAGCTTCATGTTTTAGGTTAGATTGACGTCTGGCCTAATTCTACAAAATCACATTGCAAAAATACCTGCGAAGGAGTACCCAAGGGTTAACTCTGTTTTTCGTGCGGGAATTTCAATGTCTGAAAAAAAAATAGAGCTGACCAAGTCTGAACAAATCGGCGATACACGTGATCATATTGCCGATCTGGTTAATGCGTCTGTTTCCGTCCTAAAAGAAGAAAACAAAAACGCGCTTTTAAAGCTGCTTGAGACGCATCACGAGTCCGATATTGCAGAAATGATTGCGCTACTCAATGGGGGGCAGCGTGAACAGTTTTTCGCGCTCATTGGTGAAGATCTTGCCCCCAGCGTGCTGGCAGAGCTTGATGACCATACTCAGGCATGGATTGCTGAACGGTTAGATCCTGAGTTTCTCGCAGCAGCTTTGCAGGAGCTGGAAACCGATGATGCTGTTTTTGTCCTTGGTGAATTGGATGATGATGAGCAGAAGGAAATTCTGGACTTATTCCCTGAAGGGGAACGTATTGTTCTTCAACGCTCCCTAGATTATCCGGATGAAAGTGCAGGTCGTCTTATGCAGTCCGATGTGGTGGCTGTGCCGCCATTCTGGACGGTAGGACAGGTGATAGATTACCTTCGCGTCACTGAAGATTTGCCAGATGATTTTTTGGAAATTTTTGTTGTTGATCCCACCCATACGCCACTTGGCATGGTCAAACTTAATAAAGTCATGCGTTCTGGGCGTCCGACTTTAATGCAAGAAATTCTGGACGATAATTTTACGCCAATTTCAGCTGAGCTTGACCGAGAAGATATGGCGCGGATGTTTGAACGCTATAATCTTGTTTCCGCGCCTGTTGTTGATGAAGACAACCGACTGGTTGGCGTGATAACAGCGGATGACGTTTTTGAGGTTATTACAGAAGAGGCAGAAGAAGATATTTTTCGCTTAGGTGGTGTGGGTGATGAGACTGTCGGCGATGATATGTTCCGCGCTATGCGTGGCCGGTTCTCGTGGTTACTGGTCAACCTCTTGACGGCTATTTTGGCCTCTATCGTTATTGGCGTTTTTGATGGCACGATTGAACAAATGGTTGCATTAGCTATTCTTATGCCGATTGTTGCCTCAATGGGTGGAAATGCGGCAACGCAAACATTAACCATCACAGTTCGTGCGCTGGCGACACGAGAATTGCTTGCCATTAACACCTTGCGGGTTATCGGACGTGAAATAGGGATTGGTCTGTTAAACGGTATTTTGTTTGCGATCTTGCTTGGTATTACGGGCTGGCTTTGGTTTGGTAGTGAGATGCTGGGTATTGTGCTGGCAATGGCGATGATTGTGAATATGTTTGTCGCGGGTTTGGCGGGCATAGTTGTACCTATATGGCTCAACAAGGTCGGTGTTGATCCTGCTATTGCTTCGGGTGTGTTTGTGACCACCATTACAGATATTGTTGGGTTTTTCGCTTTTCTGGGTTTTGCTACAATTTTCTTAATCTAATGGTAAAGAGACAAATGAGATTTTTAATTTCCGCAGTTTTAGCTTTTGGGTTTGTATTTGCTATGGCTCCCGGTTTGAAGGCCGAGTGGCGGAGTGGTGACTCTTTTTCTCAAGCCGTACCCGAGTCGGGTGCCACGGCATTGAATGGCGCGGTCTATCTGCTGAGCGGCTCATCGGGCACAGGTTTTAAGAGATTTTTCGAAGCTTATAACGTCGTAGAGGATGGTTGGCGTCCTTTGACACCCATTCCGGTTGACAGAACACAATTTTCTGTGGCTGCGGGGAGTGGTCAGATTGTCGTGACCGGTGGGCGCGTTGCGGGTACTTCGGAGTCGACAAATAGTAGTTGGATGTTCAGTTCGGCAAAGTCTTATTGGACGCAAATCACCCCTATGCCCGGTCGGCGTTATGAGCATATGTCTGCTATCGTCGGTAACTTCCTGTATGTGTTTGGAGGTGCCGGTGATGAAACAGATAAAATATATCGCTATAATCTTGGTTCAGGCGAGTGGTCGATTTTGCCAGGGACAATGCCAGTAACATTATCTCAGGCCGGAATTACAGTGGCAGACAATGACATCATTATAGCTGGTGGTATGACATCGACAGGACAGGCATCACGCGAGGTGCATGTTTTTAACGTCCAGTCGCTTGACTGGCGGCGCTTGCCATCCATACCATTAGGGTTAATCGCACCGGCACTAGGCGTTCTTTCAGATGGGGTTCATGTTGTCGGGGGGTACACAAATGAACCTCTGAAGACTCATAGCCGACATTATCTACTGGCTAGTAAGGCGCGTAAATGGCAGAACATAGAGCCATTACCTGAGGCACGTCATCATGCTGGCTATGCGGTTGTTGATGACCAACTGATTGTTATGGGTGGCGCTGTTGGCAGTGGTTTTTTTGCCCCGTTTACGGCAACAGACACAGTTTATATATTTAAGCCCTGATTTCCCAGTAAGGCATTTTGCCTGTTTCATAAAATCGTCTAGTTTGTTGATATGACTTTACACCTAATTAAGTTAGCCGCGCGTGCCACCGGCGTAGATGATCTCATTAATTGGCAGACCTATGTTAGAGAAACCCATGGAGAACTTTTTCATACCACGCGCATGATGCCCAAAAGGGTTAATGAATTGTTAGATGATGGGTCAATCTATTGGGTTATCAAGCGTAAAATCCGCGTGCGTCAAACTATCCTTGATATTCAACCTTTCACTGATGAAGCAGGTATTAAAAGGTGTCATATTTTTCTTGATCCCGAACTCATTGCAACCCGCCAGCAATCGCGGCGACCTTTTCAGGGCTGGCGATATCTGCCTGCGAGTGATGCGCCTGAGGATATGCCAATGGTAGCAGAGGGAGATGACGAGCTTCCTGAACATCTCAAGGCTGAACTTATGGCTTTAGGGCTTTTATAAATCTTTTGTTATCAAACAGGGCAGTTATCAATCAGTCGAATATCGCCAAGTCGTACTGCCGCCAGAAGACGTAAATTTTTTGTCTCTAGGTTTGGAGTCTTCAGCGTATCGGAATCTCTGACAGTGATATAATCAATTTCAGTAAAACCAGCTTCTTTAAGCTTTTGGATGGCTTGCGCTTCCAATGCGGGGAGCCGGCTTAAAGCCTGTGCTGTATGATAATCTTCACATAAAGCGCGCATAATTTTGTTTAAATTAGCGGCAGTTTTACGCTGGCTCTCACTGAGGTAGGCATTTCTTGAAGACATGGCGAGGCCATCAGCTTCACGCAAAGTGGGGCCTTGTAAAATCTCAATTTTCATATCGTGAGTGGCGACCATCTGCTTTATGACAAGCAATTGCTGATAGTCCTTCTCACCGAAAATGGCGGCGTCTGGTTGGCACAGCTCAAAAAGTTTATGTACAACTGTCACAACCCCGCTAAAAAAATGAGGGCGAGTCTCGCTCTCAAGTCCGTCCCCTAAATTGCCGGCTGGTAAAGATGCGGTTACCGCATCGCCATATATCTCTGAAGCATCGGGCATAAAGACAATATCTGCTTTGGTGCCTCGGAGTTTTTGTAAATCATCTTCAGTGGTGCGGGGATAAGCGTCAAAATCCTCCCCTTCGGCAAATTGCGTTGGGTTTACAAATAAACTAACAATGATTTTATCCGCTTGCGCCGAAATCGCCTCTACCAATGATAAATGCCCCGCATGAAGGGCGCCCATGGTTGGTACGAGTCCGACTTTCATACCAGCCTGTCGCCAGTTTTCGCGTTTAAGGGATAGTTCCCCACTTGTTGTGCAGACGTCCATCAGTATCGTCAGGGAGTTTCTTGGCCGTTAACATCGTCAATGACATAGGCATTGGCAATGCCACCATCTGCAAGATAGCTTGCGCCGGTAATGTATCCGGCATCATCGCTGAGGAGAAAACAGACCAACCCAGCTATTTCATCGGGTTTTCCAAGGCGTCCCATTGGAATATGCCGCCGTCGCAACTCCCATTTCGCCGTATCTTCAAAATAATGTGCTGTTCTGTCGGTTTTTACCGGGCCGGGTGCTACACAATTTGCTCGGATATTATGGCGGGCATGACTGATAGCAATTTCTTTAGTAAGGGCTTCTACCCCCCCTTTTGCCGTTGTGTAGGCAATCTGGGAAGTAGCAGAGGCTGCGTGTGCGACCACGGAAGACAGATTAACAATCGCGCCGCCTTGTTTCTCAAGATGTGGCAAAACAGCTTGGCAGGTGAGAAATACACCAGTGAGATTTACCTCCATCGTTTTTAACCAACATGGCAGAGGCGTTTGTGAAATATCGCCATCATCAGGCAGTAAAATAGCGGCGCTGTTGACAAGTCCGTCAATTTTTCCATATTTTTCAATAGCTTCAGCCATAATAGTTGTGATGAAATCAGGATCAGCAATATCTCCACTTAGACAAAGTGGATTATTAAGTAATTGATCTTCAGACAGCTTCAGAAGGGCTGTTTGATTGTGGTCTACAAGAACCGGATAGGCTTGCTCTTGCGTCAGGCGTTTGGCAAGTGCTTGACCCAGTCCACCGGCGGCACCGGTTAAAATAATCACCTTATCCTTTAAACCGCGCATTTTTTGTCCATTTTGAAGCTCGAAGTATTCCCAGCAACGATTTCAATAACATATATTCTGAGAAAAGCGGAATCGTTGTAAAAATATATACGCAAAGAGGTCGAAAATGGGCTTTTTTAATAACCAAAGTAAAAAAGAAACCGTTTACCCATACGTTATTGTCGTTGGCAATGAAAAGGGCGGGTCAGGCAAAACAACAACGGCTATGCATATCATGGCTGCGCTTCTGGATATGGGGTTTTCCGTTGGCTCGCTTGATATCGACTCTCGTCAAAAATCTCTATCCCGTTACATTGAAAATAGGCAGGCTTGGTCTTTAAGGTCTGGAAGAAGTGTCCCGATGCCTGAACACCAGATCGCCGACCCTCCTTTTGGTATCACCATCAAAGAACGCCAGGATTTCGAGCAAGAAAACTTCTTAAAAGCTATGTCTGGGCTTCGAACACGCAATCAATTTGTGATTGTCGATAGCCCTGGCTCAGACACTTACTTATCTCGGCTCGCGCATGCGTCGGCGGACACGCTGATTACTCCAATAAATGACAGTTTTGTGGATTTTGACCTGCTCGGTAAAGTTGACCCAGACACGCTTGAGGTTTTAGGCCCGAGTATATATTCCGACCTGGTCTGGGAATGCCGCAAAGCACGTATGCAGGCAGATAATGGAAAAATTGATTGGGTTGTTCTTAGAAATCGATATAGTCATGTTTATGCAAAAAACCGGAAAAGGGTCGAGGCCGCCCTTCAGGAATTGTCAGGTCGTTCGCATTTCAGATTATTGCAGGGTCTTTCAGAGCGTGTGATTTTCCGTGAAATGTATCCTGCAGGTCTCACCTTGCTGGATTTGACAACAGAGGAAGCTAATACCAGCCTCACTATTTCCCATGTAGCTGCTCGCGCTGAGATTTTTAATCTCATTCAGGGGCTTAATCTACCTGGCGTAAAAATATAATTTACACCTTTTCGTATCTTGCAAGATAGGGTGATTGTCTTACATAAACTTATAGTTGTATGATTAGGTTGCATGACAAAAATGGCACATAAAAACGGCAATAAAGATATTAAGCTTACCAGAATGCCTGTTCAGAGCAGTTCCACCCCCGGTAATCCCAATAATGATGACCGACAGGGTGGAGACGATGGCGGGGATGTCGTTATTGTTACGAAAACCAAGCCAAAAACCAAAAAACCATCTCTTTATAAGGTGTTATTGCTGAATGATGATTACACGCCGATGGAATTTGTTGTGCATGTTTTACAACGCTTTTTTAATAAAGATATCAATGAAGCAACCGAAATCATGCTTCACGTTCACCAAAATGGTGTCGGCATATGTGGCGTTTTTACATTCGAGGTCGCAGAAACGAAAGTGACGCAGGTAATTGACCTAGCACGTCAACACCAACATCCGCTACAATGCACTATGGAAAAGGAGTGATAAATGCCGGCATTCTCTAAAGGTTTAGAAACCGTTCTGCACACAGCCCTCGAACTGGCTAATGTGAGAAAGCATGAATTCGCAACTCTGGAGCACTTATTGCTTGCCTTGACAGAAGATCAAGACGCTAAAGCCGTCATTGATGCTTGCAACGTGGACATGAAGTTACTGCGGGATAATCTAACGGGTTATATTGATAATGATTTATCCGGGCTTGTGATGGATACAGATGAAGATTGTAAGCCTACGGCAGGTTTTCAACGAGTTATCCAGCGTGCAGTTATTCATGTTCAGTCTTCCGGAAGGGACGAGGTTACAGGTGCCAATGTTTTGGTGGCTCTTTTTGCCGAGAGAGAAAGCCATGCGGCCTACTTCCTGCAAGAGCAGGATATGACGAGATATGATGCGGTTAATTTTATCGCCCATGGCGTTTCAAAAAAAGCCGGTAGCAGTAATGCGGACATGGACAGAGAAAATGATGACGCTGATCCAGATGGTTTTATGTCCAGTGGTGAAACAGCGCTTGAAAACTATTGTGTCAATCTTAATGAAAAAGCCAAAGTCGGGAAGGTTGATCCGCTGATCGGGCGTCAACGCGAGGTTGAGCGTACCATCCAGATTTTATGCCGCCGCAGTAAAAATAATCCTTTGCTCGTAGGTGACCCTGGTGTCGGTAAAACAGCAATTGCAGAGGGACTGGCCCGAAAAATCATTGAAGGCGATGTGCCGGAAGTGCTTCAAGACAATGTTATTTTCGCGCTGGACATGGGCGCTTTACTTGCCGGTACACGTTATCGCGGTGATTTTGAAGAACGCATCAAGCAGGTTATGACTGAGCTTGAGGATATGCCGGAAGGAATATTGTTTATTGATGAAATTCACACTGTTATTGGTGCGGGTGCAACTTCGGGCGGGGCGATGGATGCTTCGAACCTCCTCAAACCATCTTTACAAAATGGTGGCCTCCGCTGTGTCGGATCAACAACTTATAAAGAATTCCGTCAACATTTTGAAAAAGACCGTGCGCTGGCTCGGCGGTTCCAAAAGATTGATGTCAATGAACCAAGCATTCCGGATACAATTAAAATTTTGCGTGGTCTGAAACCTTATTTCGAGGAATTTCACAATATCCGCTACACGAATGAAGCCTTGAAAACGGCGGTTGAGTTGTCAGCCAGATACATGACTGACCGGAAACTGCCGGATAAAGCTATTGATGTTATTGACGAGGTTGGCGCGTCGCAGATGCTTCTGCCGACGTCCAAGCGTAAAAAGACAATCAGTGTGCGTGATATTGAAAACACGATCTCGACAATGGCGCGGATCCCATCCAAATCAGTTTCCAAAACTGATACAGAAAAATTGCGCGACCTTGATAGCGGGCTCAAGCGCGTGGTGTTTGGTCAGGATGCGGCGATTGATGCATTGTCAGCAGCAATTAAGCTGTCCCGAGCCGGATTGCGTGAAGAAAACAAACCAATTGGATGTTATCTGTTCTCCGGCCCGACAGGTGTCGGTAAGACAGAAGTCGCTCGACAGCTCGCTGATATTATGGGCGTTGAACTTCTTAGATTTGACATGTCGGAATATATGGAACGTCACACTGTATCTCGGCTATTGGGTGCGCCTCCCGGATATGTTGGTTTCGATCAGGGCGGTCTCCTGACTGATGGTGTTGACCAGCATCCTCATAGTGTTTTGCTACTTGATGAAATTGAAAAAGCGCATCCTGATTTATTCAATATTCTTTTGCAGGTCATGGATAATGGTAGTCTGACGGATGCCAATGGACGTAAAGTCGATTTCCGTAATGTTATTTTGATAATGACGACGAATGCTGGTGCGGCTGATATGGCGAAAGAGCCGATGGGCTTTGGACGTTCCCTACGGGAAGGTGAGGATGAGGATGCCATCAAGAAGATGTTTGCGCCTGAATTCCGCAACCGCCTTGATGCCACCGTTCCTTTTGCCAATCTTCCGCCTGAGGTCGTCTACCGTGTGGTTGAGAAATTTGTTCTTCAGCTAGAAGCTCAACTGGCAGATAGAAATGTCATTATTCAATTAAGTCCTGAGGCGACTAAATGGCTCGCAAATCGTGGTTACGATAATCAAATGGGTGCGCGACCACTTGCACGTCTCATTCAAGAGAAAATCAAAAAACCGTTGGCCGACGAAGTACTATTCGGTTGCTTGACGCAAGGTGGTGTCGTCGTTGTGGATGTGGGCGAAGATGATGCCCTTTCCATAAGCTATAAGGATGATGCGCCAAAAAGCGATGAGGCCGATAAGAAGACCGAAAAAGTCTAAGCTGTCGTTTCAGAAATGAGTGGCCTGATTTTTTCGGCAATTTTTTCAAGTGCTTCAGGGGCTTCCATTTCCTTGGCATGAAAACCCAAATCAACCCCATCATGGCGTGGGATGATATGAAAATGTGTATGAAACACTGTTTGTCCTGCGGCTGAACCATTGAGTTGCGCCAGCATGACTCCCGGACATCCAAGGGCAGACTTTACGGCACGCGCAATTTTTTGGACATTTACAATCAGCTTTTGCGCCATCGCGCCATTGAGATCCATCATGTCACAAGCTTCTGCTTTGGGAATCACGAGGACATGGCCTTCGGCTTGGGGCATGACATCCATGAAAGCTAGCGTGTCGGCATCTTCATATATTTTCACACATGGGGCTTCGCCACGTAATATTTTAGCAAAAATATTGTCCTCATCATAATCACTCATCATTACTCTCCTTATTTGCTTTGTTTTGGATTTGATTTTCATCCTGTTTGAAAGGCGTGTAATTTTTCAGCGTTTCAATGTCTTGCTCAACATGACGCCTTTCATGCTCCAGGAAATTTTCAATTGCTTGACGAAAGCCGTCGTGGGGAATATAATGAAGAGAATATGTACGGCACGGTTCATAGCCTCGAGCAAGCTTATGGGTTCCCTGCGCACCTGCTTCTACGCGCTTTAGTCCCCGCGCAATTGCAAAATCAATAGCTTGATAATAACAAAGTTCAAAATGTAAGAAAGGGTGGTCTTCAATACAACCCCAATTACGCCCAAACAGGACATCACCACCTATGAAATTAAGAGCTCCGGCAATATACTTGCCGTCCCGCCGCGCCATGACCAGTAAGGTGTTATCGGGCATGGTTGAGTTAATATGGCTGAAAAAAGATCGGGTGAGATAGGCTTGTCCCCATTTTCGATTACTTGTATCGAGATAAAAGTCATAGAAAATGTCCCAGTGTGCCTCGGTTAAATCATCGCCCGTGAGCCATTCAACCTCTATGCCATTTTCCAGTGCACGCTGGCGTTCTTTTTTCAGATTCTTTCTTTTACGAGATGTTAGGCTCGCCAGAAACCCGTCAAAATTTTCAAAGTCGCGATTGAGCCAATGGAACTGTTGATCTGTACGTTGTAAAAATCCATGTGCACCCAAATCGTTCCATTCTTCTTCAGGGAGAAAATTAATATGCAAAGATGAGGCGTTAAATTGTCTTGTCAGCGCGATTAATCCCTCTGTGAGGGCAGCGCGCGCCATCTGTTCCTCAGGGCCTGGGCGTATTAACAGTCTTGGTCCACCTGCGGGTGTGAAGGGAATAGCACTTAAAAGCTTTGGGTAATATTGCCCGCCGGCACGATGCCACGCCTCAGCCCAGCCATGATCGAAAATATACTCACCCTGACTGTGTGATTTAAGATAAAGCGGGACAATTCCTGCAATCTGACCGGCTTCGCTACTTTCTATGATGAGATGCTGGGCCGCCCAGCCTGTCTCAGGTGTTGCCGAACCACTTTCCTCCAGAGCGAGTAGAAAAGCATGGTCGGTGAAAGGGTTATAACGTGCCGGATGTGGATTGGCGCAGGCGTTCCATTGGTCAGCAGGTATCTCAGCCACTTTGCTTACAGTGCGCAATATGGGGGGTTCAATATCACCCATTAATGAACCTCAAATATGGCGTCAATTTCGACAGCCCAACCCATAGGCAGGCTTGTTACACCAACTGCAGAGCGGCTATGTCGCCCGTTATCGCCAAAAAGTTCAACCATTAAATCTGAAGCACCATTAATAATTGCAGGGTGATGCGTGAAATTCGGCGTGGAATTAACAAAACCGCATAATCTGAGGCAGCGACCAAAGCGCGACCAATCACCATTTAGTGCGGATTTCACCTGAGCCAGTAAGTTTAATGCTGCAAGTTGGGCAGCACGCTGCCCGTCTTCAATTTCAATAGTTTCACCCAGTCGGCCTTTAATGGCATCACCTGAAGCCGTAACAGGGCCTTGGCCCGAAATCAGCAATAGATTGCCGGTTTGTGTATAAGGTAAATAATTCGCTACAGCCGATTTTGGCGCAGGAAGGATTAGACCGAGTTGTTCAATTTTGTCTTCAGGATTTGTCATTATGTTTCCTTAATTGGTTTATTTTTTCCTGCGATTAAGAGACCGCCCTTTAAGAATTGTCTCATGACCAAATTTAATTCGAATTTTGTCCATAGCCAATTCAGCTTGTAGGTTTCTTTTATCCGTTGAAACCAAATCCGGTGTGTCTGCGAATTCTGCCTCAACAAGTCCCGTAACACCAATACCGATTAGTCGGTAGGCAGTTCGAGGGTTGTTTTGGAGTTCTGCGTTAAGCAAATCATTTCCAGCACTGAAAATTCTTTCAGCCATACAGGTTGAAACAGGGAGAGTGCGGTTTCGGGTAAGCGATTTAAAATTGCCGGTTTTAAGTTTTAGAACAACAGTTTTGCCACCCTTGCTTGCTTTTTTACATCGCGAGGAAACTTTCTCGCTTAAATGCCAGAGGGTTTGGGAAAGGCTGTCTGCATCAGAAATATCTTTATCAAAAGTCGTTTCTGAAGAAATGCTTTTAGCTTCCCGTTCCGGGGAAACAGGCCTGTCATCCAGTCCGCGAGAAAGCCTGAATAAATGTTGCCCGACATTGCCATATTGCTTTAGTAAAAATTCTTCGTCCAGCTTTTGGAGATGTCCTATTGTCTTCACACCATTAGCTGAAAGTTTTTTCTGCATGGCCTTTCCGACACCCCAGATTTTTTCAACCTGCATAGGCGCAAGCCGGTCAAGTGTCTCAGATTGTCCGATGACTGTGAAGCCGTTCGGCTTATCAAGGTCAGAGGATAATTTAGCCAAAAATTTATTGTGACTGAGACCCACAGATACGGTTATGCCGACATTTTTACGGATGTTTCTAACGAGATTTAGAATTGTTTCAGCCGGTGTAAGGCCATGAAGTTTTTCTGTCCCACGCAGATCCAGAAAAGCCTCATCAATAGAGATAGGCTGGACGAGGGGAGTTAATTTCTTCATCAATTCTCGGATTTGGTATCCCGCTTCTGCATATTTTTCCATTTGCGGTTTTATGACAACGGCATCAGGGCATAATTTTAATGCTTTAAACATTGGCATTGCAGAATTTACGCCTCGAATACGCGCAATGTAACATGCGGTAGATACAACACCCCTTTGCCCGCCGCCAATAATGACAGGCTTATCCTCCAGTTCAGGGTTATCACGTTTTTCAATGGCTGCAAAAAATGCATCACAATCAATATGGGCAATGCCAAGGTCAAAAAGCTCAGGATGAAACAGCAGGCGAGGGCTTTTACAACTGGGGCATCTTGTAGGTTTTTTGTCAGCCCGAGGGCTTTTAATGCGTATGCCACAGTCACGGCATAAGCCAGTGATAGCAGAGGGTTTTGACTCTCGTTTGGAGTGGGGTTTCGGCATATTCTATTCTTGCGAGAGCTGTGCTGAAATTCAAGCACTAGATATAGCTCATCAAAATATATCTGCTTAACTTAGCCTGTGAGTTTATCCAGTATCCAAGCCTGAGCTTCCTGCCATTGGTCAATTCTGGCAGAGGCGCCTTCCGCTGCCCCAATGAGTTTTGATAAACGCGGGTCAGCAATCATATGAATACGCCCAGACGTTGGAACATATTCGGCAACCGAATTGATATTATGAGGAATGTCATCCAAGAAGAATAAAGGCGCATTGATTTTCTCGCCGAGGCTTTTAACCGCCGGGCCTTTAAGACCAGAGCCAACAATAACAGGATAATCCATGCCGTGCTTTGACAGATTTATCTGGCGTTCGCTTTTTTGTGCTAATGGCAGATTAGTCAGAATGATAACTTGTGCTTCCTTACTGAGAGCGTTCAAAGCTTCCGCTGCGCCTTCCACGGGGGAGAAGTTTAATGTTTCGGCAGCAAAAAAATCATCAATGATATTTCTGTTCGTCATATCGACGGCTTCGTCGCTACCCTTATATTTAATGTTTCCCTGCAATCTGAAACTGCTCAAATCAATCCACATATCATTGCGATCAAGATAAATTTCAAATTGGCGCATAAATTGAAGTAGAACCTCGTCTGCATCTGAAATGACAAGCGGGCGATCAGGATCAAGCTCCAATGTTTCAATTTGGTTAGAGATTTCTTCGGATAGCATATAACTCATTTAACTCCGTAATTACCCCCAATCGGGAGCGTCACCGCCAGGAAGATGGCGTCTGAAATGAACTGGTTCTTCTGGGTTCATATCATTATCGTCACAAAATTGTGTAAGTAATTCTTCATGACCGAGCATGAAGTCCATCACGCCTGCTAGAAGCTCTGCCAGAACTGCCGGATTGCCTATTTGATCCAGTATATCCTGAATTGCCATGCCGCTTTGTAATGAAAAACTGTTCATCGCGTCTTCATTGCCTGCCATCCATGTCAGCATATTAAGGGCAAGAATTTCAGCTGTTTCCTGTTGTGCCATATTTTGTCTTATCGAGTCGGGAATTCAAAATGATACATTACTCCAGATAGCGCAAATTCACGATGTAACAAAATATATGAGGAGAAAAGAACAATAAAAAAGCCGGACGGAACCGGCTTAATGCTTATTGGGTCAAAGAGATTTAATCAAATTTATTTGATTTTACCTTCTTTAAATTCAACATGCTTACGGGCAACGGGGTCATATTTCCGAACAACCATTTTTTCCGTCATGGTACGTGCATTTTTCTTGGTAACATAGTAATACCCTGTGCCTGCCGTACTTTCGAGCTTAATCTTAACTGTTGTTGGTTTCGCCATAAGCTTTCCCCAAGATGATTGCCTAAATTAGATTTTGGGAAACTAAAGATTTACACCGGAAAGTCAAGACTATTCAGCTTGCCCGCAGATTTGAAATGATAAATTTGCCATGCTCAAATCGGTAAAAGGGTACTGGACGGGTATAGCGGCGGGTATCAGGATATTGCAGTCGTTCCTCAATACATTTGACAATTTCATACGTGATAATTGGAAGGTCGAGTTTTAGAGCTTCCTTGAGGCCAATCCAGTGCAAGTCAAGCAACTCCCCACTGCCATTTTTTATATCACTAGGTTTGTTATGAAGCTCTGACGCATCAGCCATGAAAAAACGTGTATCGAAGCGTCTATTGCGCTTTGTCGGCGTTATAGCGCGTGCGACATAATCAAGATTACTCAAGGCTGGTTCAACACCCAGTTCCAAAAATGTTCGCCAAACAGGATGGCGCGAGGTTACATCAGATGTTGTGGGCCGCCCTAATACCAATCCTGTTTCTTCATAGGTTTCTCTGATGGCTGCAAGCGCCAACCCTTTTAGGCGGGCTGGTGTCATGCTTTTTTTGGTTTTGGCTTGCAGGTGCCGAATTACTGGTGTCCGCATTTTTGATGGTACAACTAGACGGCTATCACAAGGATCAACACGTCCCCCAGGAAATACAAATTTATTTGGCATGAATTTATGTTGGGCAGATCGTTTACCCATCAAAACTTTCGGGGTTTTCGATTGTCGGTTGACAATAATCAATGTCGCGGCATCAACTGGACGTATATAGGGTAGGGTAAGGTCGGCACGTTCATCCTCGCTATTCTCGATTTTGGTGTCGAGTTCTGAAAGTTCTTTTATTTTTTGCATAAATGCCACCTCTTAATCACCCTTGGGTTTTTCTAGCTTTTTTGCTTTGCGACGACCAGCCCTTGAAGTGCTTTTTTTCCTGCCCTTGTAAGATTTTGATTTTTTGGTGGTCGGGCGCATTTGTTTTTTACCAGCACCTTCTCTTTTACCATGAGTAGGCCTTCTTAAGCTTGCTCGGCGAGGTGTCACCCCATTATTGGATTCATCATCTGATACGGGTTCCATTAACATGCCACCGGCAATAGGATTTGTTTCGAGTAATCTAACGGTAAGAGCCTGCCCGATGCGGTAGCTTTTGCCGGTTGTGCCACCGGTGAGTGACATACCGTCATCATTGGCAAAAAAACGCTCACGTCCGAGGTAAGACATAGGAGAAAAACCTTCTGCGCCGGTTTCGTCGAGGCGAATGAACAGCCCTGATTTTGTTACGCCTGTAATATGTCCCGCAAATTCATCTCCTATGCGAACTGACATAAAAGCCGACAGATAGCGTTCTTTTGCGCTTCGTTCGGCGAGCATTGCCCGCCTTTCTGTTGCTGAAATATGAACAGCCGTTTCATCAAGACTTTCGATTTGATTGTCAGGTAAGCCGTCATTGCCGAATTTCAGAGCGCGGATTAAAGCACGATGTACAATTAAATCTGCATAGCGTCTAATCGGAGAGGTAAAATGAGCATAGCGTGATAAATTCAAACCAAAATGACCAATATTTTCGGGGTCATAAACAGCTTGGGACTGAGTGCGTAAAACCGCTTCTTGAACCATAAATTCATAATCTGTCTCCCGTGCACCATCTAGCAAACGGTTAAACAGTCGAGGTATCATGGGCTGACCTAGGTCAATCACCACGCCAAGCGGTTTTACAAAACCGGCAAGTGCATAAACTTTTTCTTCACTTGGAATATTATGTACCCTGTAAATCAGAGGTGTTTTATGTTTTTCGAGTGTTTCTGCCGCACAGACATTGGCGCTAACCATCATCTCTTCAATTAAACGCATGGCCTCAAGGCGTTGCGGTATGAAGATATCTTCAATTTTCCCGTTATTCATAATGATTTTGCGCTCTGGAATATCAAGATCAAGCGGTGCACGTTTATTTCGTGCCTTTGCCATTAATTGATAGGCCGCCCAAAGGGGTTGCAGGACGGTTTCATAAACCGGCGCGGCGGCCGCATCAGGTTTGCCATCAAAGCCTGTCTGCGCCTGCTGATAACTTAACCGTGCTGCCGACTTCATTATTGCACGGGAGAATTTGTGATCTATCCGGTTTCCGTTCTTATCAATCGTCATTTTGACGACGAGACATGGGCGCTCTTCATCCGGACGCAGAGAGCAGAGATTATTTGAAATTTTCTCCGGCAACATCGGCACCACGCGATCAGGTAAGTAAACGGAATTACCTCTCTTGCGGGCTTCTTTATCTAGGGACGTTTCTGGGGGAACGTAAGTTGCCACATCGGCAATGGCGACCCAAACGAGATATCCACCTTCATTGTCAGGATTATCGTCGGGGCAAGCATAAACGGCGTCGTCATGGTCACGGGCATCGGCGGGGTCTATTGTAATCAGCGGGAGTCCTCTTAAATCCTGACGACCTTCTATGCTGAACTGTGTCAGTGTCTCTGATTGCTGGATTACAGTATCAGGGAACTCAATAGGTATACTTTGTTCGGCAATAGCAATCAGACTGAACGCATCCGGCGCATCGGCAGCGCCAACGCGTTCCGTCACTTTTACCTGTTGAGGATGATGTCTTTGGGCAGAACGGGTGGTTGATATTTTTTCTGCGACAACAATATCGCCATCTTGACAATTATCCGGCAGAGCACCGCTGATATTAAAAATATGCCGTGAGCGTTTTTCAATCGGTTCAATATAAGCAGAAATTCTACCTTTCTTGTCGGCTTCGAGATTGCCTTTGAGAATACCTATAACTTTTTCACTTCCCGCACGGGTGATAACTTTTATCGTATCTGCTCGATATACACCTGCTGAGATCTCATTAAGGCGAGCGAGTATCTGGTCACCTATTACGGGCTGCTTGCGTTTGGAGTAAATAATTATATCCGGAAAATCTTGTTGTTCACCGCGCAGGATAATCTTGCCATGTAGCGCGCCTTCTTCATCGCGTGCGGTAATCTCGACCACGCCAACAGCAGGAAGTATACCGGCTTTTCTAACGCCGTCCCTACGATTGCCCTCGATAAGCCCCTCGGCTGTCATATCTCTGAGCAGTTGCTTTAGATAAATCCGGTCAGAACCTTTAACTTTAAAAGCTTTGGCAATATCTCGCTTGTCGGTTTTGCCAGGGTTTTGAGCGATAAAGTCCAGGATATCTTGACGTTCGGGTCTGACTGAATGGCTACACACTTTGTTTTCCTTAACGCATTCCCGCTTCTTGTTTGTGCCAAACTAAGAGCGGGAATTGGCAAAAAGATTAAAAAGCTGCGATTACGATTTCTTTGCTTTTTTCTTACCAGCCCCCGCCTTTGCAGCGCGTGCGGCGATAAGTTCCAAAGCACGTTCCAGCGTAACAGAGTCGGGGTCTTCGTCTTTAGGGATTGTCGCGTTGATTTTGTTATGCTTCACATAGGGTCCATAACGCCCATTCATTATGTTGACGGGTTTGCCGTCATCAGGATGTTCACCCAGTTCTTTAATCACAGAACTCCCGCGTGCAGGGGCTTTAGATTTCTTTTCAGCAATAACCGTTACTGCACGGTTTACACCAATCTCGAAAATCTCATCAATTGTCTCAAGGCTGGCTGATTGTTTGCCATGTTTTAAATAAGGCCCGTAACGTCCCAGATCAGCGGTTATATCTTCGCCGGTTTCAGGGTGTTTGCCGACAAGGCGGGGCAGGGAGAGCAGACGCAACGCATAGTCTAACGTCATATCGGCGGGTCTCATATCTTTTGGCAAACCGGAGCGTTTAGGTTTTTCATTATCCTCGCCCGCATCACCAAGTTGAATATAAGGCCCGAAGCGTCCGTCCTTGAGATAAACAATTAATCCAGTTTCAGGATCGTTGCCGAGCTCGCGCTCAATATCACCTTCTCGGCCTTCAGCCTGTGCAAAAGGACGCGTGAAGCGACATTCTGGGTAACGTGTACACCCCACAAAAGCACCGAACTTACCTGTTTTCAGGCTTAACTCACCCTCGTTACATTTCGGGCAAATACGTGGGTCTCCGTCTCCGGTATCCTTGAAAATATGCGGGCCGAGTACCTCGTTCATTTTGTCGAGAATTTGAGTGTTTCTAATCTCCATGGTTGAGTCCACGCTGTATGAGAAATTCTCCCAGAACTTTCTCAGGACATCCTTATAGTCGAGGTCACCATTTGAGACTTTATCGAGATCCCCTTCCAGGGCTGCCGTAAAATCATATTCAACATATTGGTTGAAAAAACTTTCCAGAAAGGAGGTAACGAGGCGTCCTTTATCCTGAGGATGGAAACGGTTGCGATCCATAAAAACATAATCTCTGTCACGCAATACACTCAAAACACTTGCATAGGTGGACGGACGGCCAATGCCCAACTCTTCCATTTTTTTCACCAATGTAGCTTCGCTAAAGCGGGGTGGAGGCTCAGTAAAGTGTTGATCGGGCGATACTTTTTGTAAATCAAGAGGTATGCCCTCTATCACCTGAGGTAATGTCTGTTCTTCCTCTTTATCGGACTTTTCGTCATCCTTGCCTTCTTCATAGAGTTTCAAAAAGCCCGGGAAGGTAATTACCGTCCCACTGGCGCGCAAACCAGTAGCTTCGGACTCATCAGTAATGTCGATGGTTGTACGTTGCACACGTGCGTTTTCCATCTGGCTTGCCATGGTGCGTTTCCAGATGAGCTCATAAAGCTTAGCCTGATCAACATCTAATGTAGAAGCAATATATTCTGGGCGTCTAGTCAGCGATGTCGGGCGAATAGCCTCGTGCGCTTCCTGTGCGTTGGCGGCTTTAGTTTGATACTCTCTAGCCTTTTCAGGTAGATAATCTGGCCCAAAGTCGGCCTTAATGACATCCCTTGTTTCAGTAACCGCTTCAGGTGCGATTTGCGTGCCATCTGTTCTCATATAAGTAATGAGGCCAGTGGCTTCGCCGTCAATTTCAATGCCCTGATAAAGAAGTTGGGCAATTTGCATAGTGCGTTTGGCGTTAAAGCCGAGTTTTCTCGCCGCTTCCTGTTGCAAGGTTGAAGTTGTGAAAGGTGCAGAGGGGTTTCTCTGCCCTGGCTTACTTTCAATGCGGTTGACTTTAAAGCGCCCGGTTTCAATAGCATCCTTGGCTGCCATAGCCTCAGCTTCATTGGTAAGGGTGAATTTCTCAACCTTGCCGCCCTTTAAAAGCGTTAGACGTGTTGGCAGTTTGTCCCCGTTTTGTGTGGTGAAATCAGCGGATACGGACCAGTATTCACGCGGGATAAATTTTTCAATTTCCAGTTCGCGCTCACAAATTAGCTTCAACGCAACGGATTGCACACGGCCTGCGGAACGCGCGCCGGGTAGCTTGCGCCAAAGAACAGGCGATAGGTTAAACCCAACCAGATAATCAAGGGCGCGCCTAGCCAGATAGGCGTGGACAAGCTTTTCATCCAGTTCACGCGGGTGGTTCATCGCTTCTGTAACAGCATTGCGCGTGATGGCGTTGAATACAACGCGCTGGATTTGTTTGCCGTCAAGAACCCCCTTTTCTCGCATGACCTCTAAAACATGCCAACTAATTGCTTCACCTTCTCTGTCTGGGTCGGTTGCAAGAATAAGGCGATCGGATTTTTTAAGATAATCTGCGATTTCGTTCAGACGCTGCCCTGAAGCTGACTGAACTTCCCAGATCATGGAAAATTCTTCATCCGGATCAACCGAACCGTTTTTTTCAGGCAAATCGCGCACATGACCAAAGGAGGCAAGGACTTTATAGTCGTTCCCCAAATACTTATTGATGGTTTTTGCTTTGGCCGGTGACTCGACAATGACAAGGTCCATCAGTTTCTCCAAATCCTCTAACACAATAGGGCAAATTAGTTATGAGACGCATAAATGGGTGAAACTGACCAAGATGTCAAATTTGGAATGCTAAACGCCATAAAAAAATTTATAATTTTGCATCTTCTGGTTGGTAGATATGAATTTATTTCTTATTCAAACTAGATAGTTGCGTGGTTGGTTTTTCAGTTATTTGAGGGTGTGGTAGATGGTGAGTGTTGTTTTTTCTGGTGTTCTGTACACGGCGGTTTTGCTTGGGTGCTATGATGGCGATACGTGCACTCTAAGCTTTCAAGAAGCACCGCCTTTTCTCGCAACACAAAAAGTTCGATTTGTTGATTTTGATACTCCGGAATTGGGTAGTGCAAAATGTGTGTCAGAAAGAAAGCTTGCGGAAAAAGCGCGTAAATTGACTCAAGAGTTTTTGGAAAAGCAAGGGCTTTTATATACAGACGGCAAACGAGGTAAATATGGTCGATTACTGGTATCTGCTCCAGATTTACGCGACACGCTTATTTCCAAAAAACTCGCTCGCGCATATAGTGGGGGCAAAAGAAGCGGTTGGTGTGATTAGCCATCGGTTTCTTCGAGCATGCTGACCCCGCGAAATGACCTGATGAGCAACTCCAGCGTCTGAGCAAGATGGCGCGTTAGAGCTCTTAAGCATCGAACTATAGGATGAGGGAAACACAGGATTATTTCTTTTTATTTTTAGGTGTTACCAATTTTGGTTTCTTCACCCTTCCACAAGCGTTGAATGTTTTCAAGATGCTTGAAAAAAACAATAAATGTCATCACTAGACTTATTGCGGCAATATTTTGCGATTCCGGTTGGAGATAAAAAATCACAGGAACAGCCAGACTTGCTGTTAAAGCCGCAAGTGATGAGTATCTAAACAACCATGCCATTGCCAGCCATATAATTGCGAAACTCGTTACCGCCCAGATTGATAGACCAGCAAGAACCCCGATATAAGTCGCGACACCTTTTCCGCCTTTAAATTTTAGCCAGATTGGATAGATATGCCCCAAAAATGCCGCCATGCCGATAAAGGCTGCCTCGTTATCTGACAAAAAATGTTTTGCTATAAGAATAGTGGCAATACCTTTAAGCATGTCAGTAAATAACGTTGCCAGCGCGATTTTTTTGTTGCCGGTTCTTAAAACATTGGTCGCGCCGATATTACCCGAACCGATAGTGCGGATATCTTCCATACCGGAAAGGCGCGTGTAAACCAAACCAGAGGGGAAAGAGCCGATAAGATATCCCAAAAGAATAAATGCAAAGATGATTTCTATCTCAGTCATTATTACTAAAAACAGTTTTGCCGGAAACAATCGTTTCTGTGACTTTTCCCTGAACTTTCCGACCTTCAATTGCCGCATTTCTAGATCGTGAATGGAGGTTGTCCGCGTCAACAATCCAAGGTGCGTCAATATCAATAAGAATCAAATCTGCAGGGTGACCGATTGACAGTGTACCCGCAGAAAGCCCGAGTAGTCGCGACGGTGTCGTGCTCATGGCTTCAATAAGGCGGGTGAGCGGGACTTTAACCTCGTGATGCAGTGTTAATCCAGCAGCGAGCAGCGTTTCGACCCCTATCGAGCCAAATTCCGCTTCCCCAAAAGGTCTTCTTTTTGCGTCTTCACCTTGTGGGTTATGGCCAGAGACAATCACATCAATTGTTCCGTCCGCAATCGCTTCAATCAACGCTTGGCGATCTTCTTCCGTCCGAAGCGGTGGCATTAATTTCGCGAAAGTTCGATAATTTTCGACATCATTTTGATTGAGCATCAGATGATTTGATGAGACTCCGCATGTCACCGGAAGACCTTTATCTTTAGCTTGGCGGACAATATCGATACTCTTTCGCGATGAAATTTGCGCGATGTGATATCTTGCTCCGGTGGCTTCTACCAAGCGGATATCTCTTTCAATCATAATTGTTTCGGCAATAACGGGGATGCCTGACAGACCCAAGCGGATTGCAAGCTCGCTTTCATTCATTACCCCTTCGCCAACAAGATTAGTGTCAATGGCGTGATGCATAATTAGCGCATTAAAATTAGCCGCATAGCTCATTGCCTTTTGCATGATGCGGGCATTCATGACGCTACGGCTTCCATCCGTAAAGGCAACCGCACCAGCTTCATGTAACAAGCCAAACTCATTCATCATTTCACCGTCTAACCCTTTGGTGATGCCTGCCATGGGGTACACATTTACCAGTGCTGTGCCACGTGCGCGACGCGAGATGTAATCAACGAGCGCGGCGTCATCAATGACGGGTTGCGTATCCGGCATCATAATCATGGTGGTGACGCCGCCTGCTGCTGCAGCTTGTGATGCGGTGGCAAGTGTTTCACGATATTCCCCGCCCGGTTCGCCAATAAAGACCTGCATGTCTACAAGCCCCGGTGTTGTAACCAGCCCAGTACCATCTATTGTCGTGACGTCTTGGGGAAGGGGGATATCTTTTCCGCAGGCAATAATACCTTCCTCATTAAACAAGATGTTTCCTATCTCGTCGAGGTTGGAGGCCGGGTCAAAAAGACGGGTATTTGATATCGCACGCATTAAGCGTCTCCCCTATTTCCTGATCCATTCGGCAGATTTTTAGCCAATGCTTCCAATACGGCCATGCGAACTGCGACCCCCATTTCAACCTGCTCGGCAATTAAGCTTCTCTCGGGGTCATCGGCAAGGATGCTGTCAATCTCAACACCTCTGTTCATCGGGCCGGGGTGCATAACGAGCGCGTCTTCTTTGGCGAATTTAAGCTTCTCATAATCCAGCCCGTAGAGATGGAAATATTCACGCACAGAAGGGATATAAGCCCCATCCATACGTTCATTTTGGATGCGGAGCATCATAACAATATCGCATTCATGAAGGCCTGATTTCATGTCATGGAAGCAGTGGACGCCAAGATTTTCAAAACTCTTTGGGAGCATGGTACGAGGCCCGACCAGATTTACAGTCGCGCCCATAGCTTGCAGCAAGAGAATATTTGATCGGGCAACACGGGAATGGATAATGTCGCCACATATAGCGATGCGGAGGCCCTGAAGTTTACCTTTTGCACGCCGAATAGTTAGGGCGTCCAGTAGGGCTTGCGTTGGGTGTTCATGCGATCCATCCCCTGCATTGAGGACAGCGCAGGAAACTTTTTGCGATAGTAGGTTCACAGCTCCAGAAGATCCGTGCCGGACAACCAGCAAATCAGGATTCATGGCGTTCAGTGTCACAGCCGTATCGACAAGTGTTTCACCTTTATTAATAGAGGAAGCGGAAAGGTTCATATTCATGACATCCGCACCAAGTCGCTTGCCGGCAAGTTCAAATGAGCTCTGGGTGCGGGTGGAACTTTCAAAAAATAAATTGATTTGAGTGCGCCCTCGAAGAATATCATTCTTTTTATCAGCACGCCTGTTCAACTCGACATAGTCGTCAGCAAGATTAAGCAGATAATCAATTTCTAAAGGAGAAAGCCCTTCTATGCCGAGAAGATGTCGGCCGGGGAAGCCCTCAAAGGCTGATGGTTCGGACGTACCAGTCATTAAAACGTGATTATATACTGGTCCGTAGGAGTCTTGGCAAGGGCTTAAAGGTATATTTTAAAAGAAATAATAGACCTTCAGTTTTATCTTTCTGGGAATGTCTGATTGATTGAGGTTATTTTTCACATCAACTCAAGGCGAACCTGTGCCGCAATGAAACTTTCGAAGAAAGGTATCGAAATAAAGGCGCTCTTTAATTCCATTATTAATTATTCAGTAAATCTAAAACGCCCTGCAAAATATAAGCGGCGGCCATTTTATCGACGACATTTGCCCGCTTTGCGCGGCTCATATCCGCGTCAATAAGTGTGCGAGTCACGGCAGAAGTGGAGAGCCTTTCGTCCCAAAACACGATAGGCTGGTCTTTTTGTAGAAGAAGATTTCTGGCAAATGCTCTACTTGCCTGAACTCTTGGCCCTTCACTGCCATCCATATTTAAAGGCAAGCCAATCACTAGGGCGCCGATATTATGCGTTGCTTCGAAGGCTCGCAGAGCTTGCGTATCTTTTGTAAACTTGTTGCGCTTGATGGTCTCAAGTGGGGTGGCGATTTTAAACCTAGTGTCGCTGACAGCGAGGCCAATGGTTTTGGTGCCCAAGTCAAGCCCCATAAGTTTTTGACCGGACTCGATAAATTGCGGCAAGGTTTTGGGGTCTTCCAGAATAGGCATGGTTCACCATAGCAGTTTTTCTCTTTTATTGATATTTCTGGTGATATTTTCTGCAAACAGGGCGATATTTTCCCGTATAGATTGATTAGTATTTATGCGGGTGTTAGGTTCCGGTCACTTTTTGAATATTTGGTTAGGGGTGTCTATGTCTGTTGATGATAAGACCGTTCACCGGATCGCCCGGTTGGCAAGAATTGCCGTTCCCGAAGAAGAGATTGCTTCGCTCGGAACGGAACTTAATACAATTATCGGATTTATCGAGCAACTTAGCGAGGTAAATACTGATGATATTTTGCCAATGACCGCTGTTGTAGAAACCGAAATTAAGCGGCGCGAGGATGCGGTCACGGATGGTGGTTACGTTCACGATGTCACAGCTAATGCGCCTGCCAGTGACGATGATTATTTTGCCGTTCCAAAAGTGGTGGAGTAATTAATGAGCGCTTCTAAACTCACAGAATTATCACTTGCTGAAGCTCGCGATGGGCTTCGCCGGAAAGACTTTACTTCTGTAGAACTTACACAAGAGCATATTGCGGCGATGGAAGCCGGTCGGAAGCTCAACGCTGTTATTCTTGAAACGCCCGCAAAGGCGCTAGATATGGCAAAGACCTCTGACACCAAGCTCTCAACCGGTGACGGTGGCGCGCTTGAAGGACTGCCGATTGGTGTAAAGGATTTATTCTGTACGAAAGGTGTACGCACAACAGCCTGCTCAAAAATTCTGGGCGATTTCACCCCCCCTTATGAAAGTACGGTTACACAAAATTTATGGGATGCGGGTGCGGTTCATCTTGGCAAGCTTAACAATGATGAATTCGCCATGGGTTCGTCAAATGAGACATCCTGCTTCGGGCCAGTGAACAATCCTTGGCGTAATAAAGACAAGGAAACAAATCTCGTTCCAGGTGGGTCATCGGGCGGGTCATCAGCTTCGGTTGCCGCGCATATTGGCGTAGCGGCTACCGCGACAGACACAGGGGGATCCATTAGGCAACCGGCTGCTTTTACGGGGACCGTCGGGTTGAAGCCAACCTATGGCAGATGCTCCCGTTGGGGTATTGTCGCTTTCGCATCCTCTCTGGATCAGGCTGGTCCTATTACCCGAACAGTAAGAGACTCAGCCATCATGCTCGGTGCAATGGCTGGGCATGACGCAAAGGACACCACATCAATTGATGCGCCTGTGCCGGATTACGAAGCAGCTCTTGGCGCTGACTTAAAAGGCAAAAAAGTCGGAATTCCGAAAGAGTACAGAATTGATGGGATGTCAGGTGAAATTGAGGCGCTTTGGCAACAAGGCATTGATTGGTTGAAAGATGCCGGTGCGGAAATTGTTGACGTCAGCTTGCCACATACAAAATATGCGCTTCCAGCTTACTACATTATTGCGCCTGCTGAAGCATCATCCAACTTAGCACGCTATGATGGCGTAAGATATGGCACGCGGCTTGAGGGCGAGAACCTCATTGATATGTATGAAAAAACCCGAGGCGCAGGTTTTGGAGCTGAAGTCCGCCGCCGTATTATGATTGGCACTTATGTGCTTTCTGCTGGGTATTATGATGCCTACTATCTCAAGGCTCTGAAAGTTAGACGTCTTATATCTGATGATTTTAAGCTGGCTTTTGAGAAATGTGATGTCCTGCTAACACCGGCAACGCCATCCTCGGCATTTGCGATTGGTGAAAATCTCGATGATCCACTGGCTATGTATATGAATGATGTATTCACAGTTACGGTTAATCTTGCGGGTCTACCGGGAATTTCTGTTCCAGCTGGTCTTGATGCGCAGGGTCTGCCACTGGGCCTACAACTCATTGGTCAGCCTTTCGGAGAAGAGGCCCTGTTGGGGATGGCCGAAAAAATTGAACAGGCTGCCGGGTTTGATGCCCGTCCTGATGTCTGGTGGGAATAGGGTGGCGATAAGGTAAAGGTCATGAGTGAAGCAACTAATGATAATTTAATCAGTGGCGTAACTGGAGATTGGGAAGTTGTTCTCGGTCTGGAGGTGCATGCCCAAGTGCTGTCACAGGCTAAGTTGTTTTCTGGCGCGGCGACTGAGTACGGCGCTGAACCGAATACGCAGGTCTCTTTAGTGGATGCGGCGATGCCCGGCATGTTGCCAGTGATTAATTGGAAATGTGTTGAGCAGGCCGTTCGAACAGGCCTCGGGTTAAGAGCCCAGATCAATAATTATTCTGTCTTTGACCGAAAGAATTATTTTTATCCTGATCTGCCGCAAGGCTATCAGATTTCGCAATTTCTCCAGCCTGTTGTGGGGGAGGGAGAAATCATTATTGATCTTGAAGACGGGTCAACAAAGACAGTCGGTATTGAACGGCTTCATCTTGAGCAAGATGCGGGTAAATCTCTACATGACCAACACCCTGATTTAAGCTTTGTCGATTTAAATCGATCCGGCGTGGCACTTATGGAAATTGTTTCGCGTCCCGATATGCGTTCTTCTGCTGAGGCGCAAGCTTATGTAAAAAAACTCCGCGCGATATTGCGTTATCTTGGAACTTGTGACGGCAATATGGAGCAGGGTAGCTTACGTGCCGATGTGAATGTTTCCGTGCGAAAACAAGGTGACCCTCTTGGGACGCGTTGTGAAATTAAAAATGTGAATTCTATTCGCTTTATCGGGCAGGCAATTGAATATGAGGCGCGTCGCCAAATCGCCATTATAGAAGATGGTGGTACGATTGATCAGGAGACACGTCTTTTTGATCCTAAAAATGGCGAAACCCGCTCCATGCGCACAAAAGAAGAAGCGCATGATTATAGATATTTCCCTGACCCTGATTTATTGCCTTTGACATTCTCTCAGGATTTTGTCGACGAGATTGCAGCGACTCTCCCGGAGTTACCCGATGATAAAAAGGCCAGGTTTATGACTGACTATGGTTTGTCTGCTTATGATGCGGGGATACTCGTCGCTGAGGCCGAAAGCGCAGCTTATTTTGAAGCGGCAGCAACGGGACGGGATGCTAAAGCTGTTGCAAATATGGTCATTGGCAGTCTGTTTGCTGGGTTGAACAAAGCTGGTTTGAATATTAACGATAGTCCGGTTAGCCCAGAAAATTTAGGCGCACTTGTGGATCTTCTTTCAGACGATACCATTTCCAGCCGTATCGCAAAGGATGTGTTTGAAATGATGTTTGAGGATGGGCCAGATCAAGGCAAAGCCCCTTCGGTTATTGTTGAGGAGAAGGGGTTAAAGCAAGTCACCGATACCGGCGCCATTGAAGCGGCAGTTGACGAGGTGCTGGCGGCTAATCCAGATAAGGTCGCACAAGCCAAAGAAAAGCCAAAAATGGCTGGCTGGTTTGTCGGTCAGGTTATGCAGTCAACAGGCGGTAAAGCTAATCCGCAATCGGTTAACAAATTGGTTCTCCAAAAACTCGGCATTGAAGAATAGACCATGCCGCATCTTATGATTCTCATGGGCGTGAGCTTTCTTGGCCTTCTGGCAAGCTGTGTTATTTCTTGATAATCAATCGGCTCATTTGCCTGTAAATTTTGCCTGACGTTTTTCAAGAAATGCGTTCACACCTTCAAAAAAATCACTGGTCTGTCCGGCTTGGAATTGCGTTTGGCGCTCTAAGTCGAGTTGAGTTTCAAAATTATTATCCAGACTGTCCCACATAACTTGACGAATAAAGCGTTGACCTGAAGGCCCCTCAGCAAGTTTTCTTGCAACTTTCTCTGTCTCTTCCATGAAAGTCTCGTCGTCAAATACGCGATTAATGAGTCCCCATTCCTGAGCTTTTTCTGCGGGAAGTTTTTCCCCCAGAAGTGCTAGTTCCCGTGCCCTCGCGCCGCCAATGAGCCTTGGAACAATCCATGTTACACCGCAATCGGGCACAAGGCCGATATTACGAAAGGCGAGGAGGAAATAAGATGAACGCGCAGCCATAATGAGATCGCATGATAGGGCAATGCCGACAGCCGCGCCCGCACACGGGCCATTCACTGCGCTAATTATCGGGCAATGTAAATTTCTTAAACGGCGCATGATTGGATGGTAACTAAGCTCTAATTGATGGCCGACATCCACGGGGAAACCATTTTCATTAGCGCCTCCCTCCATTGTATCACTCAGATTAGCACCTGAGCTAAACGCGCGTCCTTCACCAGTAATTATAAGGCATCGGATGTTATGTTCGCCAAACTCGATATGATTTAGAGCTTCATAGATGCCTTCTAGCACCCCTTTAGAGAGCGCATTGAGAGTGTCTGGTCTGTTTAAAGTGATGGTTGCCAGTTCGTTATCAATTTTCAGAATGACATCTGAGAGAGACATTTCAATCATTTTGGCTTCCTCTGCTGTTATATTTACGGAATTAGAGTTCGAATAAATGTGATAGGCCTCTTTGTATCAGCCCAGCGTCATTTTGACTATTAGTTTGACCTATGACTTCAATATCTAATAAGCTAATTTATGTCAGTTAAAATAAATAAGCAGTAATTGACTTAATTTTGGAATGAATTTAGGTGTAATACGCTGTTTTGGAGATAAGTTTATGGCTAAAGCCCCTAGAGTACCTGATACTAGTCGGAAAAAAATCCAACTTATAATTGACACTCAAAAAAACGCTCAGCTTGCTGAAGGGTCTCCATCCTTGAGGCTTCGTATTGACCGTATCAATCGCGTGATAGCACTTTTGGGTGACAATCAAGACGCAATCATTAAGGCTCTAAATGCGGATTACGGAAATCGTAGTAATGCAGGCAGCATGATGACGGATATCTATGCCACGATAAGCTCTCTAAAATCTAACCGAAACAAGTGTGCAAAATGGATGAAAAATAGTTCCAGAGCCGCGTCTTTTCCGTTTAATTTGCTCGGGGGGAGAGCATCCATAAAATATCAACCGATTGGCGTTGTCGGTAATGTCGTTCCTTGGAATTTTCCTTTTAATCTCGCTTTTTCTCCTCTGGGAAGTATTTTTGCGGCAGGTAATCGATGTGTCATGAAGCCTTCTGAATATACGCCTCATTGCACACATCTCATGAAGAAGCTTGTCGAACAATATTTCGATGTTACGGAACTGGCAGTCGTAACCGGTGGCCCCAAAACAGGTGAAATTTTTTCGACAATGCCCTTCGATCATTTACTTTTCACCGGATCTACGTCCATTGCGCCACATGTTATTCGTGGCTCTGCTGAAAATATTATACCGCTGACACTCGAACTTGGCGGTAAATCACCTGTGATTATCTCAAGATCTGCAAATATGAAGCAGACCGCTGACCGCATCATGTTTGCCAAAACATTGAATGCAGGGCAGATTTGCTTAGCCCCAGATTATGTTATGTTGCCTGAAAACCAGAAAGAAACCTTCTCAGATTTGGCAATTGACAGTGTCCGTACGATGTTCCCAACAATAAAAGATAATCAGGACTACACATCTATTATTAATGAGCGGCACTATGACAGATTGAAGGGCTATCTTGCAGATGCCAAGAAAAAGGGCGCTGAAATCATTGAGATAAATCCAGCGAATGAGAACTTTAGTCAGCAAGAACATTTTAAAATCCCGCCAACTCTTGTGATTAACCCTTCAGATAATATGAAGCTGATGCAAGAGGAGATTTTTGGGCCTATCCTGCCGATCAAAACCTATCATACAATCAATGAAGCGATTGATTATGTGAATACCTATGATCGTCCACTCGGGCTGTATTATTTCGGTGCTGATAAGAATGAAGAAAATGAAGTGACTTCTCGAACTATTTCAGGCGGCGTGACAATTAACGACCTGCTCGTGCATGCGACACAGGAAGGCTTACCTTTCGGTGGCGTTGGGGCGAGTGGTATGGGAGCCTATAATGGCATTGAGGGTTTTAAAAACTTCTCACATGCTAAGCCGATATATCGCCAGACGCCTATTGAAAAAGCCCTTCAAATGATGCGCCCGCCTTATACTGAAAAATTCTATAATCTATTGAAATCAATGGCGAATTAGAAAAAATTATTCCGGTGCATTTTTCAGGAATGCTGGAATATTTTCACCAAATCCCACTGGTGCCTTGTTAGCTCTGGTTTCTTTCTGAACAGGCTTGTTAGTTGAGCGTGGTGCGTTACTTGCCTGTTTCTTTTCTTTCTTATTTTTGGAGAAAGCAGCGAGGCCTTTTCTCTCTCCTTTTTCTCTTCCCTTTTTATCACCTTTATCGTCGTTTTTACGGCGCGGTTTGGAGGCCGCTTTTTCTTCTTTGTCTGATGTGACGTCTTCCGGCGTAATATTAGTTTTGGTGACATCAATTTTGCGATTAATCAGCTTTTCAATTGCGTCAATATATTTGCTATCCTCTTTAGTGAACAGCGTTATGGCGGCACCTTTTCTGCCAGCACGTCCTGTGCGTCCAATACGGTGGACATAGTCCTCAGCATGGGTCGGCACGTCATAATTGAAAACATGACTAACAGCCGGAATATCTAGTCCGCGCGCGGCAACATCTGAGGCAATCAGATAGGTCGCTTCCCCACCTTTGAACCGATCAAGCATTTTAAGCCGCATATGTTGGTCCATATCCCCGTGTAATGAGACCACAGGGTACCCATTTTTTTGCAGCGCGTTCAGCAAATCTCCAATATCTCTTTTACGGTTACAAAAGATAATGCCATTGGTGATGTCTTCTTCATCAAATAATTTTTTTAGGGTTTTCAGCTTTTGGGATTTGGATACTGAAATGAGCAGTTGGCTTACATTCTCATTAGTAGAGGAGGGGGGCGCAACTTCGACACGGGCAGGTGCTGAAAGAAATTGTTGCGTCAGGCGGGTAATTTCTGGTGGCATGGTTGCCGAGAAAAATAAGGTCTGGCGCGTAAAGGGAAGTAATTTCACAATCCGTTCAATATCGGGAATAAACCCCATATCAAGCATGCGATCTGCTTCGTCAATAACCAGCACTTCCACCCCACGCAATAAAACGCCACCACGTTCCACATGGTCAAGTAATCTGCCGGGTGTGGCAATCAACACATCTGCACCACGCATAATTGCTTTTTCCTGATCCGCAAAGCTTACGCCGCCAATAAGGAGAGCTTTGGTAAGTTTGGTGTTTTTGCCGTAAATATCAAAATTATCCGCCACTTGTGCCGCGAGTTCGCGAGTCGGTTCCAGAATAAGCGAGCGGGGCATTCGGGCTTTCGCACGCCCTTTCATGAGGCGATGAATCATGGGTAGGGTAAAACTTGCTGTTTTGCCGGTGCCGGTTTGGGCAATTCCCAGCACATCTCTACCGGCAATCACATGCGGAATGGCTTCTGCTTGAATGGGTGTTGGCGTGGTGTAGCCAGCATCATTAATAGCATTCATAATTTCGGGTGCGAGACCCAGTTCATCAAATTTCATAATTTTCCGTGACGTTATAATTGTTTTATTCAAAGTTGTTTTTAATCGCGCAATCCCCGATGGAACGGCTAAATTCAGGCCCCACGGCCTGACCTGCAGGTAATTTTTTAAGATAGTTTAATTTAAGGCTTTGTAAAGCGATCTGGTACGTTAAATGCCCTTAAATATCCAGCAGTTGCTCATCGGCAAAAGCAGCATTATCCTGAATAAATCTAAAGCGCATTTCAGGCTTATTACCCATGAGGCGGTTAACGCAATCAGCGGTCTTTTTCGACTCCTCTTCAGGGAGCTGGATTTGTAGGAGCGTTCTATTTTCCGGCTTCATGGTTGTTTCTTTCAGCTGAGCCGGAAGCATTTCGCCCAACCCCTTAAAACGGCTGACTTCAACCTTGGCGTTGGCTCTGAATTCTGACGCCATAAGTTCATCACGGTGTTCTTCGTCTCGGGCATAAAGGGTTTTCCCGCCCTGTGCGAGTCGGTAAAGCGGCGGTACGGCTAAATAGAGATGTCCATCTCTAATGAGATTGGGCATTTCTTCGTGGAAAAATGTAATCAGCAAAGCCGCAATATGTGCGCCATCAACATCGGCATCGGTCATGATGATAACTTTCTCATATCTTAGTTTATCGCCGTCATATGCACTTCCGGTTCCGCACCCGAGGGCTTGAACCAGATCGGAAATCAACTGGCTCTGCTGTTTCTTGGCGGCTGTCGCGTTCGCAACATTCAGGATTTTGCCTCTAAGCGGCAAAATCGCCTGGGTTTTTCGATCTCGCCCCTGTTTTGCTGACCCACCTGCACTGTCGCCCTCGACAATAAAAATTTCTGAGCCTGCGGCACCGTTTTGACTGCAATCAGCCAGCTTACCGGGAAGGCGCAGTTTACGCACGGCAGATTTTCGGCTGACCTCTTTTTCTTGCTTACGGCGTTGTCTCTCATCGGCGCGGTCTATAACCCACTCAAGTAGTTTAGTTGCAGAAAGCTTATCGCTAGCCAACCAGAGGTCAAAAGCATCGCGAACAGTCTGCTCGGTGATGCGTGTGGCTTCGGGCGAGGCGAGCTTGTCTTTGGTTTGTCCCTGAAACTCAGGTTCACGGATAAAAACAGAGACTAAGGCAGTGGCTGATCCCATAACGTCATCGGCGGTAATGATGTCGGCTTTCTTGTTACTGACCAGTTGACCATAGGCTTTCAGGCCTTTTGTGAGCGCAGCTCTAAGACCTTGCTCATGTGTTCCGCCTTCGGGAGTCGGGACCGTATTACAATAAGATGAGACGTGTGAGTCACTGCCACCCACCCAACTTATTGCCCATTCGACACTTCCATGAGAGCCATCTTTTTGAACTTTGCCTGCAAATGGGCTGGGGGTGACAGTCGGGCGATTGCCGATTTGCTCATCCAGATAGTCCCTTAACCCTTCCGGGAAACGTAAGATAGCTTCCGACGGGCATTTTTCTGGATCAGAAATTAGCTCTGGAGCGCAGTGCCATCTAATCTCAACGCCGCCAAATAAATAGGCCTTGGCCTTTGACATGCTATAGAGGCGGTAAGGGTCAAAGGTGCTGTTATTGCCGAAAATATCTTTGTCGGGCGTGAAGCTCACTTTGGTGCCGCGACGATTACCAGCAGGGCCTATTTTTTTTAATTTTCCTTTAGCAACCCCTCTAGAAAAATCCTGAGAATACAATGTCTTATCGCGTGCTACTTCAACCATCAGTTTGTCAGATAGAGCGTTGACAACAGACACCCCCACACCGTGTAAACCGCCCGAAGTATCATAGGCACCACTGCCAAATTTACCTCCGGCATGTAGGGTTGTCATGATCACTTCCAGTGCAGATTTGTCTTTGAATTTTGGGTGTGGGTCGATAGGTATGCCACGCCCATTATCACCGACTGTGAGTGTGCCATCGGCTTGATAATTCACTTCGATAAAGCTGGCATGTCCAGCGACCGCCTCGTCCATGGAATTGTCAATCACTTCAGCAAACAGGTGATGCAAAGCACGGTTATCCGTACCCCCAATATACATGCCGGGGCGTCGCCTTACGGGTTCAAGGCCTTCGAGAACTTCTATATCGGCAGCGCTATACTGCCCTGATTTTTTAGCGGGTGTCTTCGGCTTTGGATTTGAGGGTTTCTTGGATGTGGACTGCGCCGCGGTCTTAGAAGATTTTTTAGCTTCTGACTTTGGTGGTTTTTTTGCTTCTGATTTCGATTCTGAGCCAAATAAGTCCGGCGTATCGTCTGATTTTTTTCGCGCTGGCATGAGCAAACCTATAGCAAAATTGCGGCAATCGAAATGTTAAGTCGAATCATTCGATAAACCGGATTTTAAACAAGTTTGTTCTCTCGTGGTGAAAAATCTGGTCTATGAAAAATTTAGTCTGCCTGAAACGCTTGCGACTATATTTCCTTCAAAGTAGTGTGCTTGTTCATTCAGTAAAAGGATTACCATGACAACTCTCTCAGATACGCTCACCTTGCCTTGCGGCGTCGTTATTAAAAATAGAATTGCCAAAGGTGCTATGACAGAAGGTTTGTCTGACTCAGCTAACCGCGCAACTTCGAAGCTCTCTAAGCTATATAGACGCTGGGCGGATGGCGGTGCAGGAATGTTGTTAACCGGTAATGTTCAGATCAATCATAAATATCTGGAGCGCGCAGGAAATGTCGTCATTGAAGGGTCACAATCAAACGAACAACTGGCAGCGCTTACAGATTGGAGCACACAAGGCACGGCAAATGATACGCATCTTTGGATGCAAATTTCCCATGCCGGTCGGCAAACCCCAATAGCTGTGAATGAAACACCTGTGGGGCCATCAAACTTGCCAGTCAACATGCCCGGTAAGATGTTTGGTGACCCGCAAGCCATGACGGAAGAGGAGATTCGGGCTGCAATTGACGGCTTTGCATTTGCTGCCAAAACCGCGAAAGAGACAGGCTTTACAGGTGTTCAGATTCATGCGGCACATGGCTATTTAATTTCAGAATTTTTATCTCCGGACGTAAATGTCCGGACGGATGGCTGGGGCGGGACGCTTGAAAACCGTGCGCGTTTTTTGCTAGAGGCTGCTCGTGCAACCCGCAAAGCCGTGGGAAAAAAATTCCCCGTTGCCGTTAAACTCAATTCTGCCGATTTTCAGCGTGGCGGGTTCAGTCATGAGGAAGCCGTTCAGGTTGCCAAGTGGCTTAATGACGAAAAGCTCGATCTTCTCGAGATTTCCGGGGGTACTTATGAACAACCGCGCATGTCAGGTCTTGAGGGTGGTGCGATGGACTCATCAAAAAGCGAAGAACGATTGCCCAGCACGATCGCCCGCGAAGCGTATTTTCTAGAATATGCAAAAGATATCAGAGATGTTTTTGACGGGGCATTGATGGTGACCGGCGGCTTCCGAACCCGCGCTGGCATGGATGCCGCCCTAGAGGCGGGTGCTTGTGATATGGTTGGTCTTGCCCGTCCTATGTGTAGTGATTCTGATATTGCGAATAAGCTGTTATCAGGTGCAGTAGAAGCGACGCCAGAATTTGAAAAAACCGTCAGGCTTGGCCCCGGAATTCTCGGAGATGCCAGTCCATTTGCGCTTATTCGCGGCATTAACGGTTGGGGACGTCAGGGCTGGTTCTGCCTTCAACTTATTCGGATGGGCGAGGGGCAAGAACCAGATTTGAAAATGGGGGTTCTGAAAGCTGTGTCAGGGTTTCAAGCTTTTGAGAAACAAGCTGCTGCGCGTTATAAAGAAAATTACGGATATTGATAATTTAATTGGGGAGAGATTAATGAAAAATGTTAAGGGGGTAATGGCTGGCATAATTCTGTTCGTGCTGGTCTCCTTCAGCGCGCCGATATTCATGCAGCGTGATGTCGGAGCCAAGATTGCCTGTCCAGCAGGTTTGATTGAGTCTGCAGCGCGTCAGGATATAGAGTATCTCCAACGCGGCTATGCAAAGGCGACGGATTTGCTCGGCATCACTGAAGGTGAAACTTTTAATGAAGGGCGTGAGCTTTACCGCACAATCTTTACGGCCGATGCTAAGTTTTCTGTCTCGGGTGAGGGTGCGCCTGAAATGAGTGCCGTCGGGCCTGATGCCTGGGCTGATATCGTCGTAGAGACCCTCGGGCCAATGGGGCCCACCCAGCATCTTACCGGAACCCAGCGTGTCACCAATTTAGAGGTGCAGATATCAGCAGACTGTAATGTCACGGGTGGTTCTGCCGGATTGGAAAGTTATGTTCAGGCATGGCATGATTTACCAAATAACCAGATCTGGATGTTTATGGGGTCTTATGTGGATGAAGTGGTTTTTGTGCCGGGCAAAGGCTGGCAGATCTCCAAAATGGATCTTGTGCGTGTAACAACTGAGACACGCAATAAGCTCAGTGACTGAAAAGTTGCACTACAAACAACACATAAAAAAGGGCCGGATGAACCGGCCCTTTTCTGTTTTATGAAGCGTTATTAGACGCTGTAATACATATCGAACTCTACAGGGTGAGGTGTGTGCTCGAAGCGATAAACTTCATCCCACTTAAGCTCCAGATATCCGTCAATCTGGTCATCATCCATCACACCGCCTTTTTTGAGGAAGTCGCGGTCTGCATCAAGAGCTTCGAGAGCCTCTCGCAGTGAGCCGCAAACCTGTGGCACTTCAGCCAGTTCTTCAGGTGGCAGTTCGTAAAGGTCTTTATCCATTGGATCGCCTGGGTCGATTTTATTCTCTATACCATCCAGTCCGGCCATCATCATCGCTGTGAAAGCCAAATATGGGTTGGCTGTTGGATCAGGGAAGCGAATTTCAATTCTCTTGCCCGGCGCGGATGTCGCATAAGGAATCCGGCAAGACGCTGAACGGTTACGCGCAGAATAAGCCAGAAGCACCGGTGCTTCAAAGCCTGGAATAAGACGCTTGTAAGAGTTTGTTGATGGGTTTGTCAGTGCATTAATGGCGCGAGCATGTTTGATGATCCCGCCAATATAGTAAAGGCACTCTTGTGACAGGTCCGCATATTTATCACCTGCGAAGAGTGGCTTGCCGTCTTTCCAGATGGATTGGTGACAGTGCATACCTGTACCGTTATCGCCATATACAGGCTTTGGCATAAAGGTCGCTGTTTTGCCATAGGCGTGAGCGACATTGTGAACGGCATATTTGTAAAGCTGAAGATTGTCAGCGATGCTTGTTAGGGTACTGAATTTCAGGCCAAGCTCATGCTGAGCGGCAGCAACTTCGTGGTGGTGTTTTTCAACATCGAGGCCCATATCTTTCATGACACTGAGCATCTCGCCACGCAGGTCTTGACCGCTATCGACTGGGTTGACTGGGAAGTAGCCGCCCTTTGTACGTGGGCGGTGGCCCATGTTACCGGCTTCATATTCAGTGCCTGAATTAACTGGCAGTTCAGTACTATCTAAGGCAAAGCCTGTATTGTAGGGGTCTGATGAAAAGCGAACATCATCGAAAACAAAAAATTCAGCTTCGGGGCCGAAATTAATTGTATCGCCGATACCTGTTGATTTGAGATAAGCTTCTGCCTTTACAGCTGTTGAGCGCGGGTCACGGTTGTAGAACTCACCCGTGATTGGATCCGTGATATTGCAGAAAATTGTCATGGTCGGTTGTGCATAAAATGGATCCATGGATACTGAATCAGTGTCAGGCATCAAGCACATATCGGACTCGTTAATGGCTTTCCAGCCTGAGATTGATGAGCCGTCAAACATGGCGCCTTCTGAGAAGAAGTCCTCATCAACAAGGGATGAGTCGAGCGTGACGTGTTGCATTTTGCCGCGTGGATCAGTGAAACGAAGATCCACATATTGAATCTCTTTGTCTTTAATTTTACTAAGAATTTTGGAAGCATCAGACATTATTTTATCTCCGGGTAATTTAAGTTAGGTAGTTTAGAGTGCATCGATACCGGATTCTCCGGTCCGAATGCGAATGGCTTCTTGGATGTCGGAAACAAATATTTTCCCGTCCCCAATGCGACCGGTTTGAGCGGCTTTTTGAATAACCTCAATCGCAGTTTCAAGCATATCATCGCCAATGATAAGCTCTATTTTTACCTTGGGCAGAAAATCAACGACATATTCTGCACCGCGGTACAATTCGGTGTGGCCTTTTTGACGACCAAAACCTTTTGCTTCGATTACAGTGATGCCTTGAAGACTAGCTTCCTGTAATGCGTCTTTAACCTCATCTAATTTGAAGGGTTTGATGATCGCTTCTACTTTTTTCATAGAATTGTCCTTTCAGAATTTATGTTATTGATAAAGCAGAAACCGTGCCAAAAATTTTTCTGAACAGGGTGGTGTGTAAGACTATGAATTTACTGTATTATTTTTACAATCTTTAAAACACGTTTATGAAAAGGTGAACACTTGCTTAAATTTTGTTCAGTTGATTAAAAAATAAACATTATTGTAGGTCCCAATATTATAAAAAATGTCTTAAAGACTCTCAACAAATCTTCACAAGGCACTGGTCATCGGTCAACTAAATTGCTATACCCCGCGCCATAGTTAGTTAAGCTTAAAGGCGGGCGTGGTGGAATTGGTAGACACGCTAGATTTAGGTTCTAGTGCTGAGAGGCGTGGGGGTTCAAGTCCCTCCGCCCGCACCATAAGCGAACTAACCAAATTAATCACTGCTCATTGGTACAATTGAGCAACAAAAAAAATGGATGTAATGATGCAAATTGAAGAGACCTCTGCAGAAGGCCTTTCCCGCGAATTGAAAATTACCATTTCAAAAGACACTCTTGCAACGCGGTTGGATACCAAAATACTTGAACTGAAAGATCAGGTTCAACTCAAGGGTTTCCGCAAAGGTAAAGTTCCTGTGACGCATTTGAAAAAAATTTATGGCTCGCGGTTGATGAGTGAAATTCTTCAAGAGGTTGTCAATGATCAGAGCCAGCAAGCGTTGAGTGACCGTGATGAGCGTCCGGCTTTGCAACCTGAAGTTGATCTCGAAGGAAATGTTGAAAATGTCATCAACGGTGATGCCGATTTTATTTTCAACATGATTTACGACATCATCCCGCCAATCACGCTGGCTAATTTTAAAGATATATCTCTTGATCGCAAAGTTGCAGAGATTTCCGATACAGAAGTTGACGAGTCTATCCAGCGCCTTGCTGAATCGCGAAAACAATTTGAACAAAAGGCGAAAACCGCCAAAGCGGCAACAGGAGATAGTGTAAAAATTGATTTCCTCGGCAAGATTGATGGCGAACCATTTGAAGGTGGAGCAGCAGAAGGTTTTGAGCTGGAGCTAGGCTCCAATCAATTTATCCCAGGTTTTGAAGATCAAATTATCGGCAAAAAAGCAGGTGATAGCTTCGATATAGAAGTGAGTTTTCCTGAAGATTACGGCAATGCAGATTTGGCTAATAAAGCTGCTGTTTTCGAGACAACTGTTCACGAAGTGAGTGGCCCGAAAAAGATTGAAATTAATGACGAGTTTGCGACCTCAATGGGTATGGAGTCACTTGACCAGCTCAAAGAGATGGTGCGTGAACAAATCAGTAAGGACTATCAAAATTTTTCTCGTGAGCAGGTAAAGCGTGATCTTCTCGACAAGTTAAGCGATGCGCATGATTTTGAACTACCAAACCGTATGGTGGATTTGGAATTCAATCAGATATGGCATCAGTTTGAAAGTGAACTCGAAAATCAGGGCAAGAAAATCGACGAATTGGACGAGACTGAGGATGAATTAAGGACGGAGTATCGTGAGATTGCCGAGCGCAGAGTTCGCACAGGGCTTGTCCTTGCTGAAATAGGTTCTAATAACGAGATTGAAGTTACCCAGGAAGAAATCAATCAAGGTCTGATGGAGCGCGTGCGTCAATTCCCAGGTCAGGAGCAAGAAGTCCTTAATTATTTTCGCAATAACCCAGAAGCGATGGCACAAATTCGAGCCCCACTGTTTGAAAACAAAGTCATTGATTTTGTAATTGAACAGGCGGATGTCACTGATATTACTGTCAGTATTGAGGAACTTATGGCACCCCCTGAGGAGTCTGAAGAAAAGCCCAAGGCCAAGAAGAAGCCTGCCAAAAAAACTGCAGCTAAAAAAGCCCCTGCGAAAAAAGCTCCCGCGAAAAAAGCCCCTGCGAAAAAAGCTGATACCAAAGAGGGTGATGAAAAACCTGCGAAAAAACCAGCAGCGAAGAAACCAGCAGCCAAAAAGCCTGCTCCAAAAAAAGCACCGGCAAAGAAAAAAGCAGATAAGTAATTTTTCGCAATCTTTGCCTTTTGTTTTTGTGTCTAAGTGACGTGAATAATATAGTCATGTGAACATGTGCATGTTAACCCTTTTAAGAAGTTGCTCTTAAGCATTTAGAGGATAGATAGATGAATGATATTGTTGATACTTACATGAACACAATGGTTCCCATGGTGGTTGAACAGACCAATCGTGGTGAACGTGCCTATGATATTTATTCCCGACTTCTGAAAGAGCGTGTGATTTTTGTGACAGGCGCGATTGAAGATTACATGGCTAGCCTGATTACGGCCCAACTGCTGTTTCTTGAGGCAGAAAATCCTAAAAAAGAAATCTCAATGTACATCAATTCACCCGGCGGCGTCGTCACATCGGGTATGGCAATATATGACACAATGCAATATATCCGCCCGCCAGTATCCACACTATGTATCGGTCAAGCTGCAAGCATGGGCTCACTTCTGCTTTGTGCGGGTGAGGAGAATATGCGTTTTGCTCTCCCTAATGCGCGGATTATGGTGCATCAGCCATCAGGTGGATTTCAGGGTCAGGCTTCGGATATTGAACGCCATGCGAAAGAAATTCTTGATATGCGGACACGTTTGAATAAAATTTATTGCACGCATACCGGCCAGGATTTGAAAACAATCGAAGACGCTCTTGAACGCGATACATTTTTGACTGCCGATGAAGCCAAGAATTTTGGTCTCATTGACACGGTTGTCGATAAACGTGAAGCCGTTAAGGAAGAGTCAGAATAAAGCTAAATGGTTAAAACCATTTATATTCTAAGATTGACAGTTGAGTCAGTTTAAGGAATGTTGGAAGTGTGATTCGTTTGACCATAGAGTAATCAGAGCGTATCCATTCAAGAATTTTTAGGCCTCTAAACATGAGGCCCTCATGAATAACAAACAAGCAGGAGCTAAACTTGAGCAAAGTTGGTGGAACAGGCGATAGTAAAAGCACTCTTTATTGCTCTTTCTGCGGCAAAAGCCAGCATGAAGTTCGCAAGTTGATTGCCGGCCCAACCGTATTCATTTGTGATGAATGCGTTGAGCTCTGCATGGATATCATCCGAGAAGAAAATAAATCTTCTATGCTCAAAACCTCCGAGGGGGTTCCCACGCCTCAGGAGATTCACGATGTTCTTGAAGATTATGTTATCGGTCAGGCTCATGCCAAGCGTGTATTGTCTGTTGCCGTGCATAATCATTACAAGCGCTTAAATCACAGCGCGAAAAATGCTGAGATTGAACTCAGTAAGTCAAATATTTTGCTCATTGGCCCTACCGGTTGCGGTAAGACACTGTTTGCTCAAACTTTAGCGAAAATTCTCGATGTGCCTTTTACCATGGCAGATGCCACGACCTTGACAGAAGCTGGTTATGTCGGTGAAGACGTAGAAAATATTATTCTAAAACTGCTACAGGCTGCAGATTATAATGTTGAACGTGCACAGCGCGGTATCGTTTATATTGATGAGGTTGATAAAATTAGCCGTAAGGCGGATAACCCGTCCATTACGCGCGACGTATCGGGCGAAGGGGTTCAGCAAGCCTTGTTGAAACTTATGGAAGGTACGGTTGCTTCTGTCCCTCCGCAAGGCGGACGCAAGCACCCGCAACAAGAATTCCTTCAAGTTGATACAACCAATATTTTGTTTATCTGCGGCGGTGCATTTGCTGGGCTGGAGAAAATCATTTCTCGTCGAGGTGGTGAAACTTCCATCGGGTTTGGTGCCAATGTTGCCCAGCCTGAGAGTAAATCAACGGGCGATTTGTTAAAAACGCTTGAGCCTGAAGACCTTCTGAAATTTGGCCTGATACCAGAATTTGTTGGTCGTCTGCCGGTTATTGCGACGCTTGAAGATTTGGATGAAAAAGCACTTGTACGCATTTTGACTGAGCCGAAAAATGCGTTGGTTAAGCAATATCAGCGTCTTTTTGATATGGAAGACACAAAGCTAACATTTAAAGACGAGGCATTGCAGGCCATTGCTCGTCGGGCGATTGAGCGCAAAACCGGTGCACGGGGTTTACGGTCAGTCATGGAGTCCATGTTGTTGGATAGCATGTTTGAACTTCCGACCACAGAAGGTGTCGAGGAAGTTGTCATCAGCCCCGAAGTGGTCGAAGGAAAAGCTCAACCGCTTTATATTTACTCTGAAAAGACAACTGAAGAAGCCGATCGCGCGTCTTAAAAAATTATCTTAAAGATAACTTTTCTGTAATTTTTTGTGAAATTTGCATCGAACTGTTGAAAACGGTCTCGAGTGTCAACATATACATACTAATGGTTTTGACTGCGTCATTGGAATCAATCGTAATGGTTATGTCCATCTAACAACATCAATGTGACGGCATTAAATATAAACACGTAAATATAAGACCCAAATAGGAGCATCCGATGAGTGATATGACAGACACCACAGATTACATTAAAATCCCAGAGGTGCTTGCAGTTCTGCCGCTCCGCAATATCGTCGTATTTCCCGGCATGATTGTGCCGCTATTTGTCGGGAGAGACAAATCGATACGGGCGCTTGAAGATGTCATGGCTGATGACAAGCAGATTATGCTTGTCGCCCAACGCGACGGTGACCTTGATGATCCGAGTGAAGAAGATGTTTATGATATTGGCACAGTCGGTACGATTTTGCAGCTTCTAAAACTCCCTGATGGCACGGTTAAAGTGCTTGTTGAAGGCCTGCGTCGCGCCAAATTGATCGATTTTGTGCCCAATGAGTCATTCTTTCAAGCCAGTGTTATCGGGATTGAAGAAGAAGACCTTGATAGCCCGGATCTCGCAAGCTTATCAAAAACTGTGGTTGGGCAGTTCGACAATTATGTCAAAATGAACCGTAAAATTCCGCAAGAAGTACAGAATGTTATTCGCGAGATTGACGACCCGCAAAAGCTTGCTGATACGGTTGCGGGGCATTTAAATATCCAGATTTCCGAAAAGCAGGCATTGCTTGAAAATGTGTCTGTTGCCGAACGGCTTGAAAATGTGCTTGGTCACATGGAAAATGAAGTTGGTCTCTTGCAAGTTGAAAAGAAAATCCGCGGGCGGGTAAAGCGCCAGATGGAAAAGACCCAACGTGAATATTATTTGAACGAGCAACTCAAAGCCATCCAGAAAGAACTGGGTGAGGGTGAGGACGGTATGGATGACCTTGCCGAGCTCGAAGCCCAAATTGAGAAAACAAAATTCTCAAAGGAAGCTCGCGATAAGGCCCAAGCTGAACTCAAAAAGCTTAAAAATATGAGTCCTATGTCCGCCGAAGCGACTGTTGTGAGAAACTATCTCGACTGGTTGCTTGCTGTGCCGTGGAAGAAGAAAAGCCGCGTCAAAAAGGATTTAGACAATGCAGAGCAGGTGCTTGAGTCAGATCACTATGGCCTTGAAAAGGTTAAAGAGCGAATCCTTGAATATCTCGCGGTTCAGAACAGGACCAATAAGCTCAAAGGTCCAATTTTGTGTCTGGTTGGCCCTCCCGGTGTTGGTAAGACGTCACTTGGAAAGTCGCTTGCCAAGGCCACAGGCCGTGAATTTGTGAGAATGTCTCTTGGTGGGGTTCGTGATGAGAGTGAAATACGCGGTCATCGCCGGACATATATCGGTTCTATGCCGGGTAAAATCATACAGTCCATGAAAAAGGTGAAGACCAGTAATCCGCTTATTCTTCTAGATGAGATTGATAAGTTGGGCATGGATTATCGCGGCGACCCAGCTTCGGCTTTACTTGAGGTGCTTGACCCTGAGCAAAACTCAACTTTCAACGATCACTATCTCGAAGTTGATTATGATTTGTCAAATGTGATGTTCGTCACAACTGCAAACACACTCAATATTCCTGGGCCTTTGCTTGACCGTATGGAGGTTATTAGTATCCCGGGTTACACAGAGGATGAGAAAGTTGAAATCGCTAAACGTCACCTTCTTCCAAAATCAATCGCAAATCACGGTTTGAAAAAAGGCGAGTTTGAGTTATCGAATGATGCCTTGCGACAGATTATCCGTACATACACGCGTGAAGCCGGCGTCAGGAATTTGGAGCGCGATCTTGCCAATGTATGCCGTAAGACTGTGACCAAAATTGTGCGTGAGAATATCTCAGACGTGTCTGTTATTCCGGATAACCTTGAAGACTTTCTGGGTGTTTCCCGCTATCGCTTCGGTATAGCCGAGAAGGAAGATCAAGTCGGCGTTGTTACCGGTCTTGCTTGGACAGAAGTTGGCGGCGAATTATTGACCATTGAAGGTGTCATGCTTCCCGGAAAAGGCAAGATGACCACAACGGGTAAACTTGGGGATGTCATGAAAGAGTCAATTGGCGCTGCTTCATCCTTTGTGCGTTCTAAAAGTGTGGATTTGGGCATAGAACCTCCACTGTTTGACAAGAAAGACATTCACGTTCACGTACCGGAAGGGGCGACTCCCAAAGATGGCCCTTCGGCAGGTATTGCCATGGCTACAGCTATTGTTTCCCTTATGACAGGTATTGAGGTTCACAAGGAGGTCGCAATGACCGGGGAGGTTACATTGCGCGGTCAGGTGTTGCCAATTGGCGGCCTGAAAGAAAAGCTACTTGCTGCACGCCGAGGTGGTATTGAGCGGGTTATCATCCCCCATGAGAATGCCAAGGATCTGTCCGAAGTACCAGACAACATTAAGGATGGTCTGGACATCATTCCGGTGCAATCTATGACTGAAGTTCTTGAAATTGCTCTTACGAGAATGCCTGAAGCCATTGAGTGGGATCAGACCGCTTATGAAGCCAAACAACAATCGGCGATGACCAGCCCTCAAGATACACAAAGAGCGCATTAATTAATCGTTAATTTTATCCCTAAAATATACACAGGCGGGTCAAAACATTGAGTTTTTTGTTTTGACCAGACCTCGAATCGGGGCTTTAATCTATCCATTAACATAGCGCGCCCATTTGGAGGGATATTTACATGAACAAGAATGATCTTATTAGTAAAGTTGCAGGTGATACTGGCCTGACTAAATCAGACGCAGCTAACGCTATCGAAAGCGTGTTGGATACTATAACTGCTCAACTCGCTTCAGGTGGTGAAGTTCGTCTTATAGGTTTTGGTACTTTTTTGGTGACTCGGCGAAACGCTTCTACCGGACGTAATCCACAAACTGGTGCAGCAATCCAGATACCTGCGTCAAACCAGCCTAAATTCAGAGCTGGTAAAGCTCTTAAAGAAGCTGCCAACAGATAAGAAGCTTCTTAATAGTATTTAAGCCGGCCGATATTATCGGTCGGCTTTTTATTTGATTTACTTTTTCTGACTTGTCGTTTAATAAATCAGCCTCTAGGGCGGTTAGCTCAGCTGGGAGAGCATCTCGTTTACACCGAGAGGGTCGGCGGTTCGATCCCGTCACCGCCCACCATCCGTTATATCCGGTCAATTGTCTTGCAGACCTTGACTTGTCATTCGGGTGGGCGTAAATCGTCTAATAGTTTTTCCGTGTGGGGGTGTAGCTCAGCTGGTTAGAGCGCCGGCCTGTCACGCCGGAGGTCGCGGGTTCGAGTCCCGTCACTCTCGCCATTCCCACCGGATTAATCACTTCTCCCCTTTGATGGAAATAATATTCACTACACGTAACGTTAGAAATTTCTTGTTTCTCACTCACCGGAAAGGCCCTGCAGAAAACTGCGTCACTCCGACGCGGAAAAAATGGCTTTAAAAGGGAATATTTTGAACGATAACTCTCTCTAATGCTTTTCAAATTTTGAGAGTAAGGATATAGTCGAGTAGATTCTTTTTCGGGTAAATATAAACATTCATACCCCGTATTCAGTGATTAATTGGACGAAATAAGATGCAAGCACTTCTTACAGAATATATGCCAATTCTGATTTTCATGGGACTCGCTGCTATCGTAACTTTGGCTTTGTTGGTTGTTCCATTGCTGGTTGCGCCCTCAGACCCTGATACGGAGAAGCTATCTCCCTATGAGTGCGGGTTTGAAGCCTTCGACGATGCGCGAATGAAATTTGACGTTAAGTTTTATTTGGTGGCCATTCTCTTCATTATTTTTGATCTTGAAATCGCATTTCTTTTCCCTTGGGCAGTTGCCTTTGGCGATATCGGACTTTTCGGTTTCTGGTCAATGATGTTCTTTCTTGCAGTTCTAACTATCGGCTTTGCCTATGAATGGAAGAAGGGCGCTTTAGAGTGGGACTAGGTGGCTGATTTGGAAAATTACGAAAATAAAGGCCCAAGTGAAACCGTTTCTGAAGAACTGGAACTTGTCACTGATAATGCAGATTTTTCGAAAGATCCTTATTATGCCGAGGTTTCTGATGCTCTGGCAGATAAGGGCTTCGTTGTTACCAGTGTTGAAGACCTGGTGAATTGGGCACGGACTGGGTCTCTGCACTGGATGACTTTTGGGTTGGCCTGTTGTGCGGTTGAGATGATGCACACCTCTATGCCGCGCTATGATGGGGAGAGATTCGGCTTTGCACCGCGTGCGTCCCCGCGTCAGTCGGATGTGATGATTGTTGCTGGCACATTGACCAATAAAATGGCGCCTGCGCTCCGCAAAGTTTACGATCAGATGCCTGAGCCTCGTTATGTGATTTCAATGGGGTCTTGTGCTAATGGCGGCGGATATTACCACTATTCCTATTCTGTGGTGAGGGGCTGTGATCGTATTGTTCCTGTAGATATTTATGTGCCGGGCTGTCCACCCACTGCTGAAGCACTGCTATATGGCGTGCTGCAACTGCAAAAGAAAATCCGCCGTAAAGGCACGATTGAGCGTTAGGAAGATAGCAACATGACCGATCAGAATCAGGATTTGCTGAATCATCTTCTTAACGGGATTTCCGACAAGATCTCTGACTCTTCTATTTCTCATGGGGATCTTACACTCATCGTAACCGTCGATACAGTGCTGGATGTTTTGAAATATCTCAGAGATGATGCGGCCTGTGCTTTTACCCAGCTTATTGATGTGTGCGGGGTTGATTACCCCGAAAGAGCAGAGCGTTTTGACGTTGTTTATCATTTGCTGTCCATGACCCAGAACCAGCGTGTGCGGGTTAAATTATCTGTTGATGAGAAAACGGCTGTGCCAAGTGCAACAGACTTATTCGACTCAGCGAGTTGGTTTGAACGCGAAGCATTTGACCTTTACGGCATTCTTTTTTCTGGTCACCCGGATTTAAGACGTTTGCTGACGGATTATGGTTTTGAAGGTCATCCGTTAAGAAAAGATTTCCCGTTGACTGGTCACGTAGAGGTTCGGTGGGATGATGATGAGAAGCGGGTTGTTCAAGAACCTGTGACACTCATTCAGGAATTCCGCGATTTTGATTTTGTCAGCCCTTGGGAAGGGGTGCGCGGGCAGATGGATGTTCTGCCCGGAGATGAAAAAGCCGAAGCGGATGTTTCGGACGAGGTTTAAGTAAGGCTGTAACAGGCCGGGGAAGATTATGTCACAAGCTGAAGATAGAAAATTCACAATTAACTTCGGACCTCAGCATCCGGCTGCGCATGGCGTTCTGCGGCTGGTTATGGATTTGGATGGTGAAATTGTAGAACGTATCGACCCGCATATCGGCTTATTGCATCGTGGTACTGAAAAGTTGATTGAGCACAAGACTTATCTGCAGTCGGTTCCTTATTTTGATCGCCTTGATTATGTCGCGCCGATGAATCAGGAACATGCATTTGCGCTGGCCGTAGAGGCAATGTTGGGTGTAACTGTCCCGGCTCGTGGACAGTATATTCGCGTTCTCTATTCTGAAATCGGACGTATTCTCAGTCATCTCTTGAATATCACCACTCAGGCCATGGATGTTGGTGCGCTGACACCGCCGCTTTGGGGCTTTGAAGAGCGTGAAAAATTGATGATATTTTATGAACGCGCCAGTGGTGCTCGGTTGCATGCAGCTTATTTCCGTCCTGGCGGTGTGCATCAAGATCTACCGCAAAATTTGCTTGACGATATTCATGCATTTTGTGACCCGTTTCTTAAAGTCATGGATGATATTGAGAGCTTGCTGACAGAAAATAGAATTTTTAAGCAACGTAATGTTGATATTGGCGTGGTATCTCATCACGACATTAATAATTGGGGGCTTACTGGCGTGATGGCCCGCGGGTCCGGTCTAGCTTGGGATTTGCGGAAAGCCCAACCATATGAAGTTTATGCGGATTTAGATTTTGATGTTCCGATAGGTAAAAACGGTGATTGCTATGACCGTTATCTGTGTCGTGTTGAAGAGTGCCGCCAATCTGTTCGGATTATGAAACAATGTCTTGAGCAAATGCCTGATGGCCCGGTTTCTTCCACTGATGGAAAAATTGTTCCCCCCAAGCGCGGCGAAATGAAAGGCTCTATGGAAGCTTTGATACATCACTTCAAGTTATACACTGAGGGGTATCATGTTCCACCTGGCGAGATTTACCGTGCTGTAGAGGCGCCAAAGGGTGAGTTTGGTGTCTATCTCGTTGCAGATGGCTCCAATAAGCCCTATCGCTGTAAAATACGGGCGCCGGGCTATGCACATTTGCAAGCTCTGGATTATCTCAGTCGCGACCATATGCTGGCTGATGTCTCAGCTATTCTCGGCTCGTTGGATATTGTTTTTGGGGAGGTTGATCGATGAGTGTGCGTCGTGTTGCAGAAAACCAACCTGATGACTTTGCTTTCACTAAAGAAAATATTTCTTGGGCAAAAGAGCAGATAGCTAAATACCCGAAAGGGCGTCAGGCCAGTGCAATCATCCCGCTTTTATGGCAAGCCCAAAAACAGTCAGGTGGCTGGTTGCCTGAACCCGCGATAAGATACGTTGCTGAATTCCTTGATATGCCTCATATGCGTGCCATGGAAGTTGCTACTTTCTACACCATGTTCAATCTGGAACCTGTTGGTGAGCATTTTGTTCAGCTTTGCGGAACAACCCCTTGCTGGTTGCGCGGAGCAGATAACTTAAAAGATGTCTGCAGGAAAATTATCGGTGAACAAAACACAGTTACTGAAGACGGAAAATTAAGCTGGCTAGAGGTTGAATGCCTGGGTGCGTGTGTAAACGCCCCCATGGTTCAGATTAATGATGATTTTTATGAAGATTTGACCGCCGAATGGTTTGAGAAAATTCTGCTGGATTTGAAAAGAGGCGATACTGTTATCCCTGGCCCACAAACCAGCCGGCAGGCATCTGAACCTGAAGGCGGTAGAACCGTTCTCAAAAGTATTGAAGGAGACGCGTAATGCTGCAAGACAGTGATCGCATTTTCAAGAATATCTATGGCCCTGACGGTGCTGATTTAGCTTCCGCACAAAAACGCGGTGATTGGGACAATGCCAAAGACCTTCTCGCAAAAGGCCGTGATTGGGTGATTGAGGAAGTCAAATCATCGGGTTTGAGAGGCCGAGGTGGGGCTGGTTTTCCAACAGGCTTGAAATGGTCTTTCATGCCAAAAGAAAATGATGGACGCCCGCATTACCTTGTTGTCAATGCTGATGAGTCCGAGCCGGGAACGTGTAAAGACCGCGATATTATGCGTCACGAGCCACATAAACTTCTCGAAGGGTGTTTGCTGGCAGGTTTCGCAATGGGCGCGCATGCTTGTTACATTTATGTGCGCGGTGAATTCATCCGCGAGCGTGAGGCTCTGCAAAAGGCCATTGATGAGGCCTATGATGCAGGTTTGCTCGGCAAAAACGCCTGTGGTTCTGACTGGGATTACGATATTTACGTCCATCATGGGGCAGGGGCTTATATTTGCGGTGAGGAAACTGCGCTGATTGAGTCTCTAGAGGGTAAAAAAGGTCAACCCCGTCTGAAGCCGCCATTTCCGGCCAATGTTGGCCTGTATGGATGCCCGACGACTGTGAACAATGTTGAGAGTATTGCTGTTACCCCAACCATTTGCCGTCGCGGGGCAAGTTGGTTCTCAGGTCTTGGCAGGGAAGGCAATACCGGCACGAAGCTGTTTTGCATTTCCGGGCACGTCAATAAGCCGTGCAATGTTGAAGAAGAAATGGGTATCCCCCTAAAGGAGCTTCTTGAGAAGCATGCTGGCGGGGTGCGTGGCGGATGGGATAATCTCCTCGCTGTTATACCCGGCGGATCCTCTGTCCCGATGTTGCCGAAAGAAATTTGCGACACAGTTCTCATGGATTTTGACAGTTTGAAAGAAGTTCAGTCCGGTCTTGGCACTGCTGCTGTGATTGTCATGGATAAATCGACGGATCTGGTTAAGGCGATTGCCCGCATTTCACATTTTTATAAACATGAAAGTTGCGGACAATGCACACCGTGCCGTGAAGGTACTGGTTGGATGTGGCGTGTTATGGAGCGAATTGCCAAAGGTCAGGCCAAGCCCCAAGAAATTGATACTCTGCTTCAAGTCACTAAGCAGATTGAAGGTCATACGATTTGTGCGCTTGGTGATGCTGCGGCATGGCCTATTCAGGGATTGTTCAGGCATTTCCGCCCCGAGATTGAAGCCCGTTTAAGTGGTCATTCATCGCAGGAGGCTGCCGAATAATGAGTGATTTGGTCAAAGTAAATGTTGACGGTGTAGAGGTGGAAGTCGCTCCCGGCACGACCATTCTACAGGCATGTGAGGAAGCTGGCGCAGAGATACCTCGTTTTTGTTATCACGAACGATTGTCCATTGCCGGTAATTGCCGCATGTGTTTGGTAAATGTGAAAAACGCCCCCAAGCCTGTCGCAAGTTGTGCTATGCCCGTCGCTCCCGATATGGAAGTAGATACAAAGTCTGAAGCTGTGCAAGCGGCGCGTGAAGGCGTAATGGAATTTCTGCTAATTAATCACCCGTTGGATTGTCCGATTTGCGATCAGGGCGGTGAGTGTGATTTGCAAGATCAGGCATTTGGTTACGGCGTTGATGAAAGCCGTTTTCAGGATAATAAAAGAGCCGTAGAAGATAAAAATATGGGGCCACTTGTTAAAACCATCATGACAAGATGCATCCAGTGTACGCGCTGTGTTCGTTTTGCAACGGAGGTTGCTGGCGTGCCAGAAATCGGTGCTATCGGACGCGGTGAGGATATGGAAATCACCACCTATCTTGAGGCTTCACTCAGTTCTGAACTTTCAGGAAATGTGATTGATTTGTGTCCTGTTGGGGCGCTGACATCCAAGCCCTATGCCTTTACGGCCCGCCCTTGGGAATTGAAGAAAACTGAAACCATAGATGTTATGGATGCGGTTGGCAGTAACATCCGTGTGGATACACGCGGGCGTGAAGTGATGCGAATTTTACCGCGAAACCATGATGACGTTAATGAGGAATGGCTGTCAGATAAATCCCGGTTTGTCTGGGATGGGTTGAACACGCAACGTATTGATAGCCCTTACATTCGCAAAGATGGCAAGCTGGAAGCAGCAAGTTGGGCCGAAGCATTTGAAGTCATCGCTGAAAAGGTCAAAGGCCAAGAAACCAATACAGCTGCAATCGCCGGTGACCTTGCCTGTGCCGAGGGTATGATGGCACTAAAAGATTTGATGGCGCAGCTTGGTAGCCCGAATCTCGATTGCCGACAGGATGGTGCGCAACTGCCCTCGAATGGTGTGCGTGCAAATTATTTGTTCAATACAGGTATTGCTAACATTGACGATGCAGATGCGTTGTTGATTATCGGCAGTAACCCGCGCCGTGAAGCGCCGGTTCTGAATGCTCGTATCCGAAAGCGTTGGGTTGCGGGTAATTTCCCAATCGGTATTATCGGACAAGATGAAGATTTGACCTATCCGACGAAGCATCTGGGTAATGGCGCAGAAACACTTGCAGAGCTTGCTTCAGGAAAAGGAGGTTTTTTCTCCACGCTCAAAAAAGCTAAACGCCCCATGCTTATTATCGGACAATCGGCGCTGGCCCGAGAGGATGGCCTTGCCGTTCTGGAAGCGGCAATTGAGCTAGCTTCAAAAAGCAAAATGATAAGTGATGACTGGAACGGGTTTAACGTTCTGCATACTGCTGCAGGGCGCGTTGCGGGGCTAGATATAGGTTTCACACCGCAAGAGGATGGTCATGATTTGGATGGTATTCTAAATGGTGTAACTTCCGGTGATATTAAAACCGTGTTCCTTCTGGGTGCTGATGAGCTGGATATGAGCCGTCTAGGTGACAGTTTTGTGGTTTATATAGGGACGCATGGTGATGCGGGCGCGCATCGCGCTGATGTAATTCTACCGGGTGCGACCTACACGGAAAAACAGGCGATTTATGTCAATACGGAAGGCCGCGCGCAAATGACTGAACAAGCGGCTTTCCCGCCCGGTGAAGCACGAGAAGACTGGAAAATTTTCCGTGCCTTATCAGAAGTGCTGGGTGAAAAACTGCCTTATGATAATGTTGAAACACTTCGGGCGCGGATGTTTGAAACAGCGCCGCATCTTGCTGGTCTTGATGAGCTTGTCGACGCAGGTTTGCCGGATGTTTCTTCACTCACAATTAACGTGCCGCTATCCGACGCGCCTTTTGTGAATGGCATGCAAGATTTCTATTTCACCAACCCGATTGCGCGTGCCTCCAAAATTATGGCGGAATGCAGTATTCAGGCGCAGGCCAGAAATGTTACCGAAGGGACGGGTACTGATGGATAATGCAAGCCTCAGTTTTTTTCAGGCCTATGTGATGCCTTTTATGCTTATAACAGCGCATAGTTTGGCGATTATGATTGCTTTGTTGCTGGCACTGGCATTTTTTATGTATGCGGATCGGAAAGTCTGGGCCGCTGTACAGCTACGTCGTGGGCCTAATGTTGTTGGCCCTTTCGGGTTATTGCAAAGTTTTGCGGATATTCTGAAATACCTGTTCAAGGAGGTGGTTGTCCCAACCACGGCGAATAAAGGTGTATTCCTGCTCGCACCATTCTTGACTATGTTCCTCGCGCTGAGTGCTTGGGCGGTTATTCCCTTTGATGAGGGCTGGGCAGTCGCTGATATTAACCTTGGTATACTTTATGTTCTCGCCATTTCATCGCTTGGAGTTTATGGCGTGATTATGGGTGGTTGGGCTTCTAATTCGAAATATCCGTTCCTCGGTGCGCTTCGCTCTGCCGCACAAATGGTATCTTATGAAGTCTCTATCGGTCTTGTAATTATCACCGTGCTGTTATGTGTTGGGTCGCTGAATCTAACGGATATTGTTCTGGCACAGAATAATATTTGGTTTTGCGTACCGTTATTCCCGATGTTTGTTGTCTTTTTCATCTCGGCGTTGGCTGAAACCAATCGCCCGCCATTTGATTTGCCTGAAGCGGAGTCCGAACTGGTTGCCGGTTTCATGGTTGAATACAGTTCAACGCCTTATGTGGTCTTTATGATTGGTGAACTGGCAAATATTGTTTTGATGTGTGCCATGACCACGATTTTATTTCTGGGTGGCTGGTTGCCGCCCATAGATGTTGCGCCCTTTAATATGGTGCCCGGCGTCATTTGGTTCACCCTGAAATTATGTTTGATGTTTTTCATGTTTGCCATGGTCAAAGCAATGGTTCCGCGCTATCGCTATGACCAGCTTATGCGTTTGGGCTGGAAGATATTCCTGCCATTCTCATTAATTTGGGTTGTTTTGACTGCTGGTGTTCTTCAGTACTTCCAATTAGCACCATAAGAATATAGGGATTAGAAATAGGGTAATAAGTAATGGCTTGGCTTGATCGCACTGCAAGAGGTCTCTTTCTCACAGAATTTATTTCAGCATTCATGCTGGCTATGCGTTATTTTTTCAGTCCAAAAATGACAGTTAATTACCCTTATGAAAAAGGCCCGCTTAGCCCGCGCTTTAGAGGGGAGCATGCGCTTCGCCGCTACCCTAATGGTGAGGAAAGATGTATTGCATGTAAATTGTGTGAAGCTGTCTGTCCTGCTCAGGCCATCACAATTGAAGCTGGCCCACGCAATAATGACGGCACTCGTCGTACCGTTCGCTATGACATTGACATGGTGAAGTGTATTTATTGCGGTTTCTGTCAGGAAGCCTGTCCGGTTGATGCGATTGTAGAGGGGCCGAATTTTGAATTTGCCACTGAAACCAGAGAAGAGCTTCTTTATGATAAAGAGAAGCTTTTGGCGAATGGTGACCGTTGGGAGGTTGAAATTGCCCAGAACCTTAAACTGGATGCCCCTTACAGATAATTTGAGGCCATAAGAATAATCATGACACTTTCCAGCTTTGCTTTTTACATGTTTGCCACCGTTACTGTTGCTTCCGCGCTCATGGTTATTTCGGCGCGTAATCCGGTACACTCGGTGCTGTTTCTTATCCTGACCTTCTTTAACTCGGCAGGGATATTTCTATTGTTAGGGGCAGAGTTCCTGGCCTTGTTGCTGGTCATTGTTTATGTCGGCGCAGTTGCGGTGCTGTTTTTGTTTGTTGTGATGATGCTGGATATTGATTTTGTCGAACTCAATGAAGGCTTTTTGCAATATTTACCAGTCGGGGCGCTTGTTGGGCTGGTTCTACTCACTGAATTGATTATGGTGCTGGGCGGGTCAGCCATGGCACCGGATATGATTGCTGGTGGACCTAAGGCGACGACTGATGAGATGACAAATGCCGAAGCGCTGGGGCTGGTGCTTTACACGGATTATGTTTTCTTTTTTCAAACTGCTGGGGCCATTCTACTCGTCGCCATGGTTGGTGCGATTGTTCTGACCTTACAAAAACGTGATAACCCAAAACGTCAATCCGTTGCGGCGCAGAATGCCCGTCGTCGGGATGAAAGCGTCGAGGTTGTAAAAGTTAAACCTGGTCAGGGTTTATAAAGGGTTTTAGGGAGCTGAGAGGCGCATATGGAATTTAACACTGCCATCGGTCTTGGTAATTATCTGACCCTTGCGGCCATATTATTCACCATAGGAATATTTGGGATTTTCCTTAATCGGAAAAACATCATCATCATTTTGATGTCTATCGAATTAATGTTGCTTGCCGTTAATATCAATTTAGTTGCTTTCTCCTCTTTTCTGGGAGATATCGTCGGGCAAGTCTTTGCGCTTCTTGTCTTAACAGTTGCTGCTGGGGAGGCGGCGATTGGTCTCGCCATTCTGGTTGTTTATTTCCGCAATCGCGGCGGCATCGAAGTTGAAGATGTCAGCCAGATGAAAGGTTAAGCCATGTATGAAGCCATTGTTTTTCTTCCTCTACTAGGTGCTTTTATAGCCGGCATTTTCGGGCCGATTATTGGCGCGCGCGCGTCAACTTATGTCACATCTGGTTTCATGGTGCTTGTAGCCATTCTCTCGGCAATCGCCTTTGCAAATGTAGCCATTTATGAGGGGCCGAAAACCATCACCATCTTGGAATGGATACATTCAGGCAATTTTGAAGCTGATTGGAAACTACGTATTGATACGCTGACGGCGGTAATGCTTGTGGTTGTGAATGGTGTCTCTTGCCTGGTTCATGTCTATTCCATTGGCTATATGAGTCATGACCCGCACCAGTCGCGTTTCTTTGCCTATTTATCTTTATTCACTTTCGCAATGTTGATGCTGGTAACCGCAGATAATTTCTTACAGTTGTTTTTCGGCTGGGAAGGGGTAGGGCTTGCTTCTTATCTGCTGATTGGGTTTTGGTTCAAAAAACCATCGGCAAACACAGCGGCGATTAAAGCTTTCGTTGTCAACCGAGTTGGTGATTTTGGTCTCATCCTCGGTATAGGTGCGATTTTTTTCACAGTTGGCTCCATACATTTTGATGATGTTTTTGCTGCGGCTCCCGCGCTTGCTGAGGGTAGCTTTGTGTTCCTTGGACAAATTGTGCCAATCCTGCCGACTATTTGTCTGCTTCTCTTTATGGGTGCGATGGGCAAATCGGCTCAGTTTTTACTTCATACCTGGTTACCGGATGCCATGGAGGGGCCAACGCCTGTCTCCGCGCTCATTCACGCAGCAACAATGGTAACAGCTGGGGTGTTCTTGGTTGCGCGCTGTTCCCCTTTGTTTGAACTTGCGCCGTCCGCCATGACCGTTGTGGTGGTATTCGGAGCGATTACAGCATTTTTTGCGGCTACTGTTGGGTTGGTTCAGAACGATATTAAGCGGGTTATTGCTTACTCAACCTGTTCCCAGTTGGGTTATATGTTTGTCGCTTTGGGTGTAGGGGCCTATCAGGTCGCGATTTTTCACCTGTTTACGCATGCTTTCTTTAAAGCCTTATTGTTCCTCGGCGCAGGATCGCTCATCCATGCGGTTGATAATGAGCAAGACATGACAAAAATGGGCGGTCTTCGAGAAATGATCCCGTTCACCTGGCTGTTTATGCTTATCGGTACGCTGGCGCTTACAGGTTTTCCGTTTATGGCAGGTTATTTCTCCAAAGACGCGATTATCGAAGCTGCTTTTGCGGCTCATAACCCAGCCCATATGTTTGGGTTTACCTTGCTGGTTGTCTCGGCGCTGTTCACGTCATTTTATTCATGGCGTCTGATGTTTATGACTTTCCATGGCAAGACACGCCTTACAAATGACCAGTTGAGCCGAATTCACGAAAGCCCAATGGTGATGTTGATACCCCTTCTGGTGCTTTCCGTTGGTGCGGTAGCTGCAGGTTTTGCGTTTAAAGGCCTGTTTATCGGAGATGGTCAGGCTGGTTTCTGGGCAAATTCGATTTTCACAGCAGCGGATAATCATGTTCTGCATGATTTGCATGAAGTGCCAAAGCTGGTGAAATTTTCACCTTTAATCATGATGGTTACAGGATTTGTCTTGGCTTGGTATTATTATATCGCCCGTCCAGATTTACCTACTGTCGTCGCGCGTGAGCACGATTTACTTTACCGTTTTCTCGTTAAGAAATGGTATTTCGACGAGCTATATAATTTCATTTTTGTCCGTCCGGCTAAATGGCTTGCCAGAATTTTCTGGAAGGGCGGGGATGGTTATGTGATTGACGGTTTTGGGCCGGACGGAATTGCATCAACTGTAATGAATATAACGCGTAATGTCGTTCGGTTGCAGTCTGGCTATGTTTATCATTATGCCTTTGCAATGTTACTGGGTGTGGCAGGGTTAATTAGCTGGTTTATGCTGGGAGGTGGCAAATAATGTTGGATTGGCCCATTCTCAGCACCATCACCTATTTACCTTTATTGGGTGCATTGTTCATTCTCTTAATTCCTGGTGAGGATGAAACAGTCGGAAGAAATGCGCGCGCTGTTGCGCTTTGGACCACGGTTGCGACTTTCATTCTCAGCATTGTTATGTTGTTTGAATTTGACGGAATCCGCACGGATTTACAATTTTATGAGCAAGCCTCATGGCTCGGTGGCGATATTGACTACGTTATGGGTGTGGACGGTATATCCGTCCTCTTTATTACCCTTACAACCTCTTTGATGCCGCTATGTATTCTTGCATCATGGGAGTCAATTAAAATCCGCGTACGCGAGTATATGGTAGCATTTCTTGTTCTTGAAACTCTGATGATTGGGGTTTTCTGCGCGCAGGATTTGTTGCTTTTCTATCTTTTCTTTGAAGCTGGGTTGATACCCATGTTCCTGATTATTGGCATCTGGGGCGGGGCAAGACGCGTTTATGCGAGTTTTAAATTCTTCCTTTATACGCTCCTCGGTTCCGTGCTCATGCTGCTGGCACTAATTTACATGTACTGGCAGGTCGGAACGACCAATATGACCGCGCTGGCTAATTTTCAGTTTTCCAGCTCAGAACAAATGTGGCTCTGGCTGGCCTTCTTTGCCAGTTTTGCCGTAAAAATGCCAATGTGGCCTGTTCATACTTGGTTACCGGATGCTCACGTTGAAGCCCCTACAGCTGGTTCTGTTATTCTTGCAGGCGTGATGTTGAAGATGGGGGGGTATGGCTTTTTGCGTTTCTCTTTGCCTATGTTCCCACTGGCGACTGACATGTTCACAGAGTTAGTTTTTGTATTGAGTGTGATAGCTATCATTTATACCTCGCTCGTTGCGTTGGCGCAGGAGGACATGAAAAAACTTATCGCCTATTCATCTGTTGCTCATATGGGGTTCGTCACCATGGGTATTTTTGCTACCACTCAGCAAGGTATTCAGGGCGCAATCTTTCAGATGTTGTCGCATGGCTGGATTTCCGGTGCGCTATTTTTATGCGTTGGGGTAATTTATGATCGGATGCACACACGTGAAATTGCGGCCTATGGCGGGTTGGCAAACCGCATGCCGATTTATGCTGCCGTCTTTATGCTCTTTACTATGGCGAATGTAGGCTTGCCGGGAACATCCGGATTTGTAGGAGAGTTTTTGACCATCATCGGCACTTTTCAGGTGAGCACATGGACAGCACTACTTGCTGCAACAGGCGTTATTTTGTCTGCCTGCTATGCGCTGACCCTGTATCGTAAAATTAGTTTTGGTGAGTTAGAGAATGAGGCTCTGCAATCCATAACAGATATGAACAGCAGAGAAATAGCCGTGATAGCTGCGCCGGTTGCTGCGACGATTATATTTGGTGTCTGGCCGGCACCAATTTTGGATCTTATTTCCGCTTCGGTTGAAGCGCTTATCACAAATTACCAAGACGCACTGACAGGGGTTGGCAATTAATATGATGCTACAATTAGACATAATGGCCATATTGCCAGAGCTTATTCTGTTTTTTGGCGCTATGGGTTTGCTGATGGTTGGTGTGTTCAGTTCATCAAATCTGAATCGCCCGATTAGTTGGAGCAGTATTATTTTATTACTGGTTGCGGCTATTGTTGTGTTGTTTCAATCAGAAGAAGCACAGTTTGCCTTTAATGGCGCCTTATTGATGAATGATTTCACAGCCTTGATGAAGGCACTGACTTTACTCGCCGTTGCCGCCTCTTTGGTACTGGCGCATGATTTTATGCATCAGGAAAAAATTGAGCGATTTGAGTATCCGGTGCTGGTTCTTCTGGCAAGTTGTGGCATGTCTATCATGATTTCTGCCAATGATTTAATTGCTGTCTATATGGGGCTAGAACTGCAAAGTCTCGCGCTTTATGTCGTTGCCTCTATTAATCGTGATTCCGTCAGATCTACTGAAGCCGGGCTAAAATACTTCGTGCTGGGGGCGTTGAGCTCCGGCATGTTGTTATATGGTGTCTCGCTGATTTACGGTTTTTCCGGGACTGTTAATTTTCAAGAATTGGCAAGTCTTGGCTTTACAGGCAACGATATTGGGCTGGTCTTTGGCATGGTCTTTTTAATGGCTGGATTGGCTTTTAAAATCTCTGCTGTGCCATTTCATATGTGGACACCTGATGTTTATGAGGGTGCGCCAACGCCTGTGACGGCTTTTCTGGCCGTTGCGCCTAAACTTGCAGCCATGGCGCTGTTCATGCGTGCGGTAATCACCATTTTCCCGCAGGCGCAAGATGCATGGCAGCAAATTATTATTTTCATGTCTCTCGCCAGTATGGTTTTGGGTTCACTCGCGGCGATTGGACAGCAAAGCATTAAGCGTTTGATGGCCTATTCGTCTATCGGGCATATCGGTTTCGCGCTGGTCGGTTTTGCAGCCATCGCAGGAAATAACAGCGCAGAAGGCGTAAGCGGCGTTATAATTTATGTCATTATCTATTCCGTTATGACGATTGGGACTTTTGCGTGTATTTTGTCCATGCGCCGGTCACAGGGCATGGTTGAACAAATTGACGATTTGTCCGGTCTCAGTCAGACGCGTCCCTTCATGGCATTTTGTCTGGCGGTTTTCATGTTTTCCATGGCTGGTATTCCACCTCTAGCCGGTTTCTTCGGCAAGTTTTATGTGTTCAGAGCCGCAATTAATGCAGAGCTTTATACGCTTGCGGTCTTGGGGGTTCTTACGAGTGTTATCGGTGCCTATTATTATCTCCGCATTGTAAAAATCATGTATTTAGATGCGCCTGATGATGAGGTGAATCTTCCTATGCCAAGAAATCTTGGTTTTTTGGCGGGGGCATCAGCCTTTTTGATGATTCTATTTTTCATATATCCCAAGCCACTTGTCTCAGTGGTTGATAATGCTGCAGATGCTTTTCTGGAGATAGATGTTCAGCCGGGCTATGTGCATTATCAGGATACAACTAAATGACTTTGCCTGAATTTCCGGTGGTATTCCCATCAGATTTTCCAGAAGCCACAGGTCTTATTCATTTCACTGAAACCGATAGCACGAATGATGAAGCGCGACGCTTATTTGCTTCTCAACCCGATGGAAGTGCATCGCCCATTTGGATAATGACAGATAGGCAGGTTTCTGGTCGCGGACGTATGGGGCGAAATTGGTCTTCCCCCGAAGGCAATCTCATGACGAGCTTAATGTGCAAGCCCAATTGTGATCTGAGTACAATGGGTCAGTTGGGGTTTGTTGCCGGTTTGGCGGTGCAGGCGAGTATTCAGGAAACGACATCACTTCCAGCCAAGCTCAAATGGCCAAATGATGTTTTAATAGAGGGGGCTAAATGCGCTGGTATTCTCTTGGAGACCCTTTCGAATGAGGCGCAGGAAATAGGTCTGGCCATTGGTATTGGTGTGAATTTACAACACCATCCGACTGATACGCCTTATCCGGCAATTTCTCTAAACGCGGCGGCAGGTGTTTCTCCGACACCCAGAGAGATGATGAAGGTTCTGGCACTTCACTTTAATCGCTTGCATGTATTATGGGAACGTAACGGGTTTTCTGCCATTCGATCCTTGTGGCTTGAACAAGCTTACGGCGTTGGGGCAGACATAACCGCCGTTCTCACCAATGAGGCTTTAACGGGAGTTTTCAGAGATATTGACGCAGATGGCAGGCTTTTACTTGAAAAAAGCAATGGCAGCATCCACCTCATTGCAGCCGGGGATATTTTCTTTGGTGCAACCAAAGGTGCGATAAATGACTGAAAACCCAGAGTTTGAGCGACAAGAAGATGTGGTATTTGTTCCGCTTGGTGGGACAGGCGAAATAGGGATGAATATGAATCTCTATGGATTTGGTCTGCCAGGAAACCGCGATTGGATTATGGTCGATGCAGGTGTCATGTTCGGCGATGAGAGAGAGCCGGGTATTGATGTCATTCTTCCAGATACACGTTTTATCGAACAGCATAAGAAACGCTTAAAAGGTTTGGTGCTAACGCATGGGCATGAAGACCATATTGGTGCTGTCGCGTATCTCTGGCCGCGTCTTCGGTGTCCGGTCTTTGCAACGCCATTCACCGCTGAATTAGTGCGCAGCAAGCTTCTTGAAGCTGGCTTAGAGGATCAGGTTGAGCTGAACATCCTTCCCTTGAACAGCCAAATAACACTTGGCCCCTTTGAGATTGATTTGGTTGGTCTGACACACTCAATCGTGGAGCCGTGTGCGCTGGCTATTCGCACGCCTGTTGGAAATCTTCTTCATACCGGTGATTGGAAAATTGACCCTGATCCACAAATTGGCAAGGTTACAGATGTTGAAAAGCTCAAAGCTTTTGGGGAAGAGGGTATTGAGGCGATAATTTGCGACTCGACCAATGTCTTATCTCCCGGTACATCAGGTTCCGAGTCGTTGGTTGCCGAGTCACTTGCGGAAACCGTTAAGCATTGTAAAGGCCGTGTTGTCATCACAACATTTGCTTCGAATGTGGCGCGGCTTTCGGCTATCGGTAAAGCTGCTAGTAAAAATGACCGGCATTTGACAATGCTTGGGCGCGGCATGTTTCGAATTTTTAACGCGGCACAAAAAACCGGGTATCTCAAAGATTTTCCTTCGCTTGTCGATGAGCAAGAAGCAGGTTATTTGCCACCGGATAAAACACTCATAGTTTGTACCGGCAGTCAGGGTGAGGCGAGGGCTGCGTTATCTCGATTGGCGGCTGGGCAAAATCCACACCTTGTTTTGGAGCCAGGGGATACGGTCATCTTTTCTTCAAAAATGATACCGGGGAATGAGACTTCTGTGATGGAGTTACAAAACCGCTTGGCTGCGATAGGTGTTGAGGTGCTGACTGGTAGTGATGGTCTATTGCATGTGTCCGGGCATCCGAACCGTGATGAACTGATTGAAATGTATGGATGGGCTAAACCTAAAGCAGCAGTGCCTGTACATGGTGAGTTTAGACATTTGCTCGCGCATGAGAAGTTGGCAAAAGACCTACAAGTTCCGCAACCCGTTTGCGCGCGTAATGGAGATATGGTTAGGCTTGCGCCCGGCAATGCTGAGATTATTGATCGCGTTTATGCAGGGCGACTGCATCTTGATGGTGATGTGTTTATGCCAGCAGATGAATGCCCTTCTCGTGAAAGGCGAAAGCTTTCCTTTAATGGCTTTGTTGGGATTAGTTTAGCGCTGGATAAAGCCAGTCGATTAGCAGGTGCGCCGGGTGTGGTTCTCATTGGCCTGCCGGATGATGACGGCTTGGGTGTAAGTCTTGAAGATTGGGTGTTTGATGCGCTGGAGCGTGTCATTCCTGAAAATGGAAAAATTACACCGAAGCGTGCTGAGCAGGAAATCTCCAGACAAGTGCGTTCAGAGATGCGGCGGCGTTGTGGTAAAAAGCCTGAAGTTGCAGTCACTTTCATCACAGTATAAAAAAGGGATAAGAATTAAGGAGTTCACTATGATTGGTCAGTTAAATCACATCGCAATTGCCGTTCCAAATTTGGAAGAAGCAGCAAGTGTTTACCGGAATATATTGGGCGCCAAGGTCACAGATCCGGTTGCCTTGCCCGAGCATGGGGTGACGACAGTTTTTGTGGAATTACCGAATACAAAAATCGAGTTGCTTGAAGCGCTTGGTGATGACTCACCGATTGCCGGGTTTATCGAGCGCAATCCAAAAGGGGGCATGCATCATATTTGCCTAGAAGTTGGGGATATTATGGAAGCCCGAGATAAGTTGATTGCAGAAGGCGCACATTTTGCCGGAAGTGATGAGCCTAAAAACGGCGCGCATAACAAGCTGGTTCTGTTTATGCATCCAAAAGATTTTTGCGGGACGCTGATTGAGCTGGAACAGGTTTAATGATTGATATTGGTTTTACCTTTGGCGTTGCCATTTATGGCATGATTTGGTTTGTGACACTTTTTACGGTATTGCCTTTTGGGGTTGTCACTCAGGACGAAGCTGGCGATGTTGAACCCGGATCGCCTGGAAGCGCGCCTGCCAATGTGCGTATCGGACGTAAGTTGCTTATCACAACATTTATATCGAGCGTTTTATTTATAATCGTTTACTGGCTTCTTACCTCGGATATTCTTGTCGGCATTTAGCGGCATTCGGCGTATGATAAATAAAGGAAAATTGAATGCGTCTATCTGCTTATTTTTTGCCAACTCTAAAAGAAAACCCTGCTGAGGCGCAGATTGTATCGCATGTATTAATGTTGCGTGCCGGGCTGGTGCGTCAAGCAAGTGCCGGTATTTATAGCTGGTTGCCTCTTGGTCATCGCGTATTGAACAAAATCTCTGATATTGTCAGAGAGGAACAAAACCGATCAGGCGCGCTTGAAATGTTGATGCCAACTATTCAGTCTGCAGAGTTGTGGGAAGAGTCCGGTAGATATGACGGTTATGGCAAAGAAATGCTGAGGATTACCGACCGCCATGAACGCCCCATGCTTTTTGGCCCCACCAATGAAGAGCAAATCACTCAGATTGTTCGCGATAATGTCCGGAGCTACAAGGATTTACCGCTGAACCTCTATCATATCCAATGGAAGTTCAGAGACGAAATACGTCCGCGTTTTGGTGTGATGCGGGGGCGCGAATTTTTGATGAAAGATGCCTATAGTTTTGATGTCAGTGTGGATACGGCGCGTATTGCCTATCGTAAGATGTTTGTTGCCTATTTGCGGACTTTTGAACGACTCGGATTGCAGGCACTTCCTATGGCAGCAGATACAGGGCCAATTGGCGGCGATATGAGCCATGAATTTATTATTCTCGCTGAGACGGGTGAGTCTGCGGTTTACTGCCATCGGGATTTAATCGAATTGCCAGCCCCCGGTGATGAAGTCAGTTATGAGGACGACCTCACACCTGTTATTGAACCTTATATATCTGGCTACGCTGCCACGGATGAAAAGCATGACCAGGCCGCTTTTGAGGCGGCAGTTCCAGCAGATAAAAGGGTTGAAGCGCGTGGTATTGAAGTCGGGCATATTTTCTATTTTGCAACCAAATATAGTGAAGCAATGAATGCGACTGTGGCAACGCCTGATGGGCAAAACGTAACGCTACATTGCGGTTCATACGGGATTGGTGTCTCGCGTTTAGTTGGGGCGATTATTGAAGCCTCGCATGATGACGACGGAATTATTTGGCCTTGGAGTGTTGCTCCGTTTCAGGTTGGTTTGATTAACTTAAAAATTGCAGATGAAGGGTGTAACACCATGTGCGAGGATATTTACGCACGCCTCACTGCACAGGGTATTGATGTTTTATATGATGACCGGGATGAGCGCGCGGGCGGAAAGTTTTCGGATATGGATTTGATTGGCTGCCCATGGCAGGCGGTAATCGGGCCGCGTGGTGTTGAGGCCGGAGAGGTCGAAATTAAGAACCGCGCTACCGGAGAAAAAGAAACTCTTCCGCTGGAGGCAGCGATGGACAGGCTGGTTTCTCCCCCGCCTGAAAAGAAGTAATGGCAGGTATCTTCAACCGATTTGAATGGCAGATTGCCGGTAGATATATTCGGTCTCGCCGCCGCGAAGGGGTTATATCTCTGATTGCTTGGGCATCATTCCTTGGCATCATGATTGGTGTTGCGACCCTGATTATTGTTATGGCGGTAATGAACGGTTTTCGCGCGGATTTACTTGAGCGCATTCTCGGTGTTGGCGGGCATGCGGTAGTTCGCCCCTATGGTGGGGCATTTCAATCTCAAAAAGAAGTAGTTGATCGACTTGTCCAACTGGACGGCGTGCAGCGTGTTACCCCTGTTCTGGAAGCTCAGGTTATGGTTTCAGTCGGTACAACCGCACGCGGCGCGATATTACGGGGTGTTGATAAAGCTCTTATTCCTCAACTTCCTGTTTTGACGGATAATAAAGTGCTGGGTGATTTATCGCGTGTTGGAGAAATTGAAAATACAACTCCAGGCATAGCTATTGGTCAGCGCATGGCGGAAATTTATGGGCTGGAAATAGGTATGCCGCTATCACTGATAGCACCAAAAGGAGCAAAAACGCCTTTCGGTACAGCACCGCGTGTACGCCAATACTCCGTGGAGAGTATTTTTGAAGTTGGCTTGTCCGATTATGATGCCACATTTATCTACACGGATATGGATACAGTTTCTGCCTTGACTGGAACAAGCACAGATATGGCTGCGCTGGAGATTGTTGTTGCGCAACCGGATAAAATTCAGGACTTACGACCCGCGATTGACCGCGCTGTTGGGGAGGCCGGTTGGGTTAGAGACTGGCAACAAACCAATGCCGCGCTTTCTGGTGCGCTGAAGGTGGAGCGCAATGTTATGTTCCTTATTCTGACGATGATTTTGCTGGTGGCCTCGCTGAACATTGTTTCCGGTCTGGTGATGTTGGTCAAAGATAAAAGCCGCGATATTGCTATTTTACGCACTATGGGCATGAAGCGAGGGGCGATTTTGCGGATATTTTTCATCACCGGCGCGTCTATCGGCGTGATTGGTACGCTGGTTGGCGTCATTGTTGGCGTTGTGTTCTGCCAGAATATTGAAGCCATCAGGCAACTTATTACAACCCTCATAGGAACTGAATTATTTCCCTCTGAAATATATTTTCTGAATGAACTCCCTGCCAAAATCATTGTTGAAGATGTTGTGATGGTAGCGGGGTTGTCGTTGGCGCTTTCATTTTTGTCGACGCTCTATCCGTCCTGGCGCGCGGCATCGCTGGCGCCTGTAGAGGTGTTGCGAAATGACTAAACGCGATACAGTTCTGGAAATCATCGATCTACATCACCAATATGGTGATACAGATAAGCTGGTAAGAGTGCTGAACGGGGTCAATTTTTCGTTATATCGCGGTGAGAATGTAGCCTTACTCGGGCCGTCAGGGGCAGGGAAGTCAACTTTTTTGCATTTGGTTGGCCTTCTGGAAACGGCGCATAAAGGTCATATAAAGCTTTTGGGGCAAGATGTGGCGGGTTGTTCGGATGCTGAGCAAACTTTTTTAAGGCGTCAGTCTATTGGCTTTGTCTACCAGTTTCATAATTTACTGGCTGAGTTCACGGCTTTGGAAAATGTCATGCTGCCAATGCGTCTGGCAGGTTCAAATTCTGATATAGCGCGCGATAAGGCTGCAACACTCCTTAACCGGTTAAATTTAACCGAGCGTCACCAGCATTATCCGGGGCAGCTATCTGGTGGCGAACAGCAGCGTGTTGCCATTGCCCGGGCGCTGGCAAATGACCCTGTACTCCTCTTGGCTGATGAACCGACGGGCAATCTTGATCCGGCTTCCGGGCGGATGGTTTTTGAGCTTCTGCTTGAAACTGCAAATGAACGTGGGAGTGCAGCACTGGTTGCAACGCATAATCCTGAGCTTGCGAATCTGATGGATCGTCAAATAACTCTTACGGACGGTCTTATTCATGCATGAACTTATTTAAACACCTATAATTAACTGTAATTATTTGATAATTATATTTATTGACAGTAAAGAACAAAAAGTGAACAATAGGGGCTCTGTGCGTTATAATTGAGGGTCAGGATTGATGATTGTGAAGGATTTAATTGCGTTGGTATCGCTTATTTCATTTGGTTATTTTGTTCTTATGATAGGTAGTTTCCTTTAAATTTGTGTCTAGCGGGCAAAGTTTAGTCTAGGTGTATTTCTTTAGACTTACCCACAATCGATTCCTCTCTATGTTGTGAAAAACATCATCCAGTGACTGACAAGACTCAGAACTGGTGGCACATTGAGTAGAGTAAAATGATGGCCACGACAGAAAACATAGCAAGCGAAAATATGAGTGACGTAAAAGAAGCTGTGCCCGTTAAATTTATACATTTGCGGGCACATAGTGCTTATTCCCTGCTTGAAGGCGCATTAAAGCCAGCGGTTTTGGCTAATGCGGCTCTCCGATTTGAAGCGCCTGCCATTGGCGTGACGGATCGCAATAATCTCTTCGGGGCGCTGGAGATTTCAGAAAAACTCTCTGATATCGGCGTGCAACCAATTATTGGCGTGACTTTATCTCTGCGAGGTCTGGAGTTACCGGGGCGTGACCGCTATGACCTGCCTTCTATTGCACTTTTCGCCCAAAATGAAACGGGATATTTGAATTTGCTTTCCATTGTTAGCCGCGCTCATCTGGAGGGCGATGGCATTGAACCACCTGGTGTTACCTTAGAAGATGTTTCTAAAGCAGGGGCAGGCATTATTTGCCTTACCGGGGGGCGCGAGGGGCCGATTGATAAGTATTTAGGCGCTCAAAACAAAATAGAGGCTGAAAACATTCTTCACCGACTGTGTGATATTTTCCCTAATAATCTGTATATAGAATTGCAACGCTATGGGCTTCAGGATGATGAGGAAATTGAAGCAGGGCTGATAGATTTTGCCTATGCGCATGACATCCCACTTGTGGCGACTAATCAGAGTTTCTTCGAGTCCGAAGAAGACTTTGAGGCACATGATGCTTTGATTTGTATTGCCGAGGGAACATATGTGCGCGAAACGGAACGGCGTCAACTAACACCTAATCATCGTCTCAAAACGCCGCAAGAAATGGTTTCTCTTTTTGCAGATTTGCCTGAAGCCATAGAAAATACTGTTGAAATTGCCCGTAGATGTGCTTTCCGTCCGCAAAAACATGCGCCTATCTTGCCCGATTTTGTATCCGGGGATGGCGGGCAGGGCGAGGCCGATGAATTAGCGCGTCAGGCACGGGCAGGGCTTGAAAAACGCCTTACGGACACGCCACCCGCTACAGATCGGGAAACCTACTTCAACCGGCTTGATTACGAGCTTGAGGTTATTAACGGCATGGGCTTTCCAGGCTACTTCCTGATTGTTGCTGATTTCATCCAGTGGTCAAAGCAAAATAGCATTTCTGTTGGTCCCGGACGGGGGTCGGGTGCGGGGTCGGTAGTTGCGTGGGCTTTGACGATTACAGATCTCGATCCTTTACGTTTTGGTTTGCTGTTTGAACGCTTTTTAAACCCCGAACGTGTGTCCATGCCGGATTTTGATATTGATTTTTGCCAGACGCGGCGTGATGAGGTTATCCGCTATGTTCAGCAAAAATACGGCGTCGATCAGGTCGCGCAAATTATTACATTCGGGAAGCTACAGGCGCGGGCTGTTTTGCGTGATGTAGGGCGGGTGCTGCAAATTCCTTACGGGCAAGTCGATAGGCTGTGCAAAATGGTGCCCAATAATCCTGCCGCGCCTGTAACCCTGCAGGAAGCCATTGATAGTGAACAGCGTCTTCAAGAAGAGAGGGATAATGACCCCGCCGTCGCCCAACTGATTGAGATTAGCCTCAAACTCGAAGGCCTTTATCGCCATGCTTCAACGCATGCCGCCGGTGTGGTTATTGGTGATCGCCCCCTAGAAAAGCTTGTGCCACTTTACCGTGACCCAAAGTCTGATATGCCGGTTACGCAGTTCAATATGAAATGGGTGGAAAATGCAGGGCTTGTGAAGTTTGATTTTCTTGGCCTGAAAACCCTTACTGTACTGGAGCGTGCTGTAGAGCTACTTGCCAAGACCGGTATAGAGATTGATCTCAGCAAATTAGCACTTGATGATGAGAAAACCTTCACCATGCTGGGTAACGGCGATACGGTAGGTGTGTTCCAGTTTGAAAGTACCGGTATGCGCGATGTGCTTCGGAAAATGCAACCGGACTGCTTTGAAGATATTATCGCGCTCGTTGCTCTGTATCGTCCAGGGCCGATGGATAATATTCCGCGCTATATCGCCTGTAAGAAAGGGGAGGAAGAACCCGATTATATGCATGACATGCTGAAGCCTGTGCTCGAGGAAACCTATGGTGTGCCTATTTATCAGGAGCAGGTCATGCAGATTGCTCAGGTCATGTCCGGCTTTTCGCTGGGAGAGGCGGATTTGCTTCGCCGCGCCATGGGTAAAAAAATTAAAGAGGAAATGCAGGCGCAAAAAAGTAGATTTCTTGAAGGGGCAACAGAAAACGGTGTTGACCAAAAGAATGCCAGTGCGGTTTTTGATCAGGTTGATAGGTTTGCCGGATATGGTTTCAACAAAAGTCATGCTGCCGCTTATGCGCTTGTGGCTTATCAGACTGCGTTTATCAAAGCTAATTATCCTGTGGCTTTTTACGCGGCATCAATGTCGCTTGATTATGAAAACACCGACAAATTACAAATTTTTGTACAGGATGCGTTGGCCCACGATATCAAAGTATCTGCGCCGGACATTAATCGTTCGGATGTGATGTTTGAAACCGGCGAACAGGAAATCATATATGCTCTGTCTGCGATTAAGAATGTCGGACGCCAATCCATGATTGATCTCGTTGCCGAGCGTACACAAAACGGGCCCTATAAGGATATTTTTGATTTCGCTAGGCGGGTAGGTGCTGTCGGGATTAACAGCAAACTTCTGGAAAATTTGATTTCATCGGGGGCATTTGATTGTTTGGAAACTGACCGCGCTCGACTTTTTGAATCCGTGAAAATGCTTTTGTCTGAAGCTTCGATTGCCCAGAACGAGAGAAAAGAAGGGCAAAGTAATCTTTTTGGTGAAGAAGAAATTTCTGAGAGCCGCACATTGCAAGAGGTCGCCCCATGGTCGCCTGTTGAACGCCTGACCCGAGAATTTGATGCCATCGGGTTTTATCTCTCCGGTCATCCGTTAGATGATTACCGGACGGTATTACGCCGGATGAATGTGCTGGGTTTTGAAGACCTTGCCAAATCGGTTGAAAATAATGTCCTGCTTGCCGGAACGATTGCTAAGATGGATGAACGTAAATCCAAACAGGGAAATCCTTTCGCATATTTAGGGCTTTCCGACCCTACAGGTCAGTTTGAAGCGATCGTGTTTTCAGAAGTCTTAAATAATAAACGCGAGATTCTGAGTGTCGGGCAATCCGTGATTATCAGCGCTAAAGTCTCTCGAGAGGATGATACAATCAGACTACAGGCCGAGAATATCCGTTCACTTGATGAGGTGGTCGCTTCGGGCAATGATGCAAGCCTCCGCATTTTCGTCGAAAATAAAACTGCATTGCCCTATATCAGGAAACAACTGGATGAAGGGTGTAGTAAGGGTGACACAGATATCAAACTGAGCACTGCAAAGGGGGGGATTGTAACCCTCATTATGCAAAATGAGCGTCATGAGGTTGAACTTCGTCTGCCTGGAAAATATCAGATAAACCCACGCATTTCAGGGGCTATCAAGGCTTTGAACGGTGTGTTGCATGTTGAAGATATTTAAAAGCTCATTTCAATGATAATTGGGGCTTGTTTTCCTGCCCAACCTGTCCTATACCCGCCGCATTACACACATGGGGATTGGCTTTGCTTAAATGTAAACCCCCTCCGGTGCTGAGATGTTCAGCCCATTTCCTCATGGCGGATTAACCGGAGAAAGGAGAGAGAGTTATGGCTCTACCGGATTACAATATGCGTCAGCTTTTAGAGGCTGGTGTTCACTTTGGTCACCAAACACATCGCTGGAATCCCAAAATGGCCCCTTATATATTTGGGGACAGAAACGGTATTCATATTATTGATTTGGCGCAAACCGTTCCGCTTTTGCATCAGGCACTTGTCGCGGTTCGTGATACTGTTGCTGCTGGCGGACGGGTTCTGTTTGTCGGCACAAAACGTCAGGCGACGGAAGTTATTGCGCGCACGGCGCAACAATGTGCTCAATATTACATGAACACACGTTGGTTGGGTGGCACGCTGACAAATTGGAAAACAATTTCCAATTCTATTAAGCGCTTACGCGAACTAGAAAATTTGTTGTCTGATGAGGCTTCCACTGGCTTCACTAAGAAGGAAATTCTGAACCTTACACGTGAACGCGATAAGCTTGAACTGGCAATTGGCGGCGTCAAGGATATGGGTGGTCTGCCGGACCTGATGATTGTGATTGACACGAATAAAGAGTCTATCGCAATTGCAGAAGCGCATAAGCTTGGTATTCCTGTGATTGCTATTCTTGACAGTAATTGTAACCCTGATGGCATTACTTACCCGGTACCTGGCAATGATGATGCGACACGGGCGATTGAACTTTATTGCTCACTTTTCTCGGGAGCCGTCATTGACGGTATTGAGCAGGGTGCAGTTTCATCAGGTGTGGATATTGGCGCTCAAGCCGAACCAACGCCTGAAGCTGCTCTTGAGGCCACAGAGGAAGAAGTGCCTCAAGAAGATGCGCCTGCAGAGGAAACTTCTACTGAAGAAACGCCTGCCGAGGAAGCTCCTGTTGAAGAAGCACCCGCTGAGGAAGACGCTACAGAAGAAAAAGCTGACTAGATCATAAATTTTATCCAACTCTATAAGAAAATGGAGCGACAATGGCTGATATTACTGTTTCAATGGTCAAGGAACTGCGTGAACAAACCGGCGCAGGCATGATGGACTGCAAAACAGCACTTTCCGAAACGAATGGTGATTTGGAAGCTGCAGTTGATTGGTTAAGAACTAAAGGGCTTTCTAAAGCAGCTAAAAAAGCTGACCGCGTTGCTGCAGAAGGGCTTGTCTCTATTATCACTGACGGAACAAAAGGTGCTGTTGTTGAAGTCAATTCGGAAACAGACTTTGTTGCGCGTAATGACCAGTTTCAGAATATGGTTTCCGATATTGCGAAAGTTGCCCTGAGTGTTGATGGTGATTTTGATAAACTTGTCGCTGCCGATTACCCCGGTGCGGGTAAATCTATTCAGGATCATGTCGCTGAAATGGTTGGTACAATCGGAGAAAATATGTCTGTAAGACGTTCGGCAGCTCTGTCTGTCGGACAAGGTGTGGTGGCATCCTATCTGCATGGTCAGGTTGTTGAGGGTCAGGGTAAGATTGGTGTGCTTGTTGCTCTGGAGTCTTCAGGCGATAGTGAAAAGCTTGGTGCGCTTGGCAAGCAGATTGCCATGCATGTTGCTGCGACAAACCCGTTGGCACTTTCAACGGATGATTTGTCGAAAGACGAAGTTGATCGTGAGCGTGAAGTGCTTATTACTGAAGCGCGAGAAAGCGGCAAACCAGAAGAGATTATAGAAAAAATGGTTGAAGGACGGTTGCGTAAATTCTACGAAGAAGTTGTGCTTCTTAATCAGGTTTTCGTGATTGATGGCGAAAACACCATTGAAAAAGTTTTGCAAAATGCAGCCTCCGATATTGGTGGTGAGGTAAAGTTGGCTGGGTTCGTCCGTTTTGGACTGGGTGAAGGCATTGACAAAGGCCCTGAAGAAGATTTTGCTTCTGAAGTTGCCGCCGCAGTGGGCAGTTCTTAAACCAACCACAATAAAGCGAATATAGAAATCAGCCGGAGTTACTGGAAATGACAGAAAAACGAGAATTTAGACGCGTTCTTCTGAAAATCTCTGGTGAAGCCCTCATGGGTGACGGACAATATGGCATTGATGTTGGCACTGTCGATAGAATAGCAACCGAAATTAGTCAGGCCCGCCAATCCGGCGTTGAAATTTGTCTTGTTATTGGCGGCGGTAATATCTTCCGTGGGCTATCTGGTGCTGCCGGTGGGATGGATCGGTCTAGTGCAGATTATATGGGCATGCTGGCAACGGTTATGAATGCGCTTGCCATGCAAAATGCACTTGAGCGGCAAGACATTCAAACGCGGGTGTTATCGGCTATCCCAATGACGACGGTTTGCGAGCCTTATATCCGACGACGCGCCATTCGCCATATGGAAAAAGGCCGGGTTGTGATTTTTGCTGCCGGTACGGGGAATCCATTTTTTACTACTGATACAGCTGCGGCTTTGCGTGCGGCTGAAATGAATTGCGATGCGTTGATGAAGGGAACCAATGTTGATGGGGTTTACTCAGCTGATCCGCGAATAGATAGTTCCGCGACTCGATTTGATACGTTAAGCTATATGGATGTGCTATCTAAAGATTTGAAAGTAATGGATGCATCTGCAGTAAGTTTGTCGAGGGAAAATAATATACCAATCGTGGTTTTTTCAATTCAATCAAATGGTGCGTTTCTCAAAGTACTTGAAGATAATGAAAATTGTACAATAATCTTCTAAACTTAAAAAAATAGGGATATAAAATGTCTGCTGATATGGATGATTTACAAAGACGCATGGAAGGGGCTTTAAACACCCTGAAAAGCGATTTTGGTGGCTTGAGAACAGGCCGTGCCAGCACAACGCTACTCGAACCTATTATGGTGGAGGCTTATGGGCAGCAAATGCCAATGTCTCAAGTAGGTACGATTTCAGCACCGGAGCCACGCCTTCTTTCTGTTCAGGTATGGGATAAAGGGCAGGTTTCCTTTGTTGAAAAAGCTATACGTGAGGCTGGATTGGGATTGAACCCGATGGCGGATGGCCAAATGGTTCGTGTGCCATTGCCCGAACTCAATGAAGAACGCCGTGAGGAGTTGGTCAAAATTGCGGGTAAATATGCCGAGCAATGCCGCGTTGCTGTTCGGAACGTTAGACGTGACGGCATGGATCAGCTTAAAAAAGGTGAAAAAGACGGCGAGATTAGTCAGGACGAACAAAAGTCACTTTCTGATGATGTGCAAAAGTTAACTGATGATTACGTTGAAAAGATCGACGAAGCGCTTTCGCAAAAAGAAGCTGAAATCCGTCAGGTTTAACTTTAGTTTCAATTAAATGGTTGATTGATGACACCTCCACATGAAATTACCGAAACGATTGAGCCACTTCCGCATGTCGCCATTATTATGGATGGTAACGGGCGATGGGCGAAATCTAGAGGGTTAAGCCGTCCCGAGGGTCATTTGGCTGGTGCAGAAGCCATTAAACGGATTGTGAAAGCCGCCCTTTATCGTAATTTGCCAGTTCTAACATTGTTTGCTTTTTCATCGGAAAACCGCCTCAGACCAGAAGCCGAGGTGAATTTTCTGTTTAACCTCATGCATAGATATTTTGATGAGCATTTGAAGGATCTTGCAGAAGAAGGCGTTTATATCAAAATTATCGGTGAAATTGATGGGCTACCTCAAGCCACGCTTAAGCTGATTGAACATGCACAGAACGCGACACGCGATAACAGCAAAATGACTCTACAGATTGCTTTCAATTATGGCTCACAAGAAGAAATTGTTTATGCCGCCAAATCAATTGCAACTAAAGTCAGTGAGAACAAACTTTCCCCTGCGGATATTACCAAAGAGGTTTTCGAGGAACATCTCAGAACTGCTGGTTTACCAAGTCCAGATTTGATTATCCGCACAAGTGGTGAATATCGGCTTAGTAATTTCATGCTCTGGCAAGCTGCTTATGCGGAGCTTTATTTTACCGACGTGTACTGGCCTGATTTTAATGAACGGGAACTTGATATAGCTCTGAAAGAATATTCTAGGCGTGAGCGGCGCTTTGGTAGGATTATAGAAGATGACAACTCTAACGATAAAAAAGATAAGAGCTTTCATGAAAAGTTCTCGCTCAAAAAGGCCTCAAAATGAACCAACAAGTTGTTCAGGCTGTCGGTTCGTCGCCTAAGGGCGGCCTTAAATCACGTTTCATAACAGCCGTTCTAGCGCTTCCGATTGTTTTGATTATCTTATGGCAGGGTGGGCTTCCCTTTACGGCTTTCATTGCCATTATTTGTGTCATCATGGGTGTTGAGTGGATTAATATCATCTCTAAAGAAGCCAAACTCGCTCAAATTTTGTTAAGTAGTTTGTTGGTGTTAATCGCTTTGGCAAGTCATGAAGGGTTTGGGGCCGGCCTGGGTTTTTATATCTTCGGACTTCTTATTTCAATTGGTTTGTCTTTATTACTTGGGTTGCAGCTCTCTCTTTTAGGGGGCGGCTTTGCCTATATTGGTGCAGCAACCTTATCTATCATCCTTTTGAGGAGCCTTGATAATGGCATCTGGTTGGTACTTTTTGTTTTCTGGGTTGTCTGGGCTACCGATGTTATGGCCTATGTTTTTGGTAAAACGATAGGGGGAGCCAAACTCGCACCGGTGATTTCGCCAAATAAAACTTGGGCTGGTCTTGCTGGCGGTATTATAGGCGCCGCCATTATCGGGGCCGTTATGAGTTTCTTTATTCCCAATACCTCAGCCATATATCTCATTGTGTTTGGTGGTATTCTGGCGGTCATTTCTCAAATAGGTGATTTGTTTGAGTCTTCTTTAAAAAGAAAATATGACGTGAAGGACTCTGGGGGGATATTGCCGGGGCATGGCGGTATGCTTGACAGGCTAGATGGTATGCTCGCCGTAGCGATTACAGTATTCCTGCTTCTCATTGCCAGAAGTTTTGACAAAGGATTGACCGCAAACGCAGTTCTGGTCTGGTAAAATAATGGTACAGAAGATTTCAATATTAGGTGCTACCGGATCTATCGGGGATAGTACACTGCAGGTGATAGATGCTCATCCAGATGATTTTTGCGTTTCTGCTGTTACTGCCGGAAATAATGTTGAGCGTTTAGCCGAGATTTGTAAACGTTTTAGACCAAAATTCGCCGCGATTGCCGATGAAGCGTTATATGAAGATTTCAAAGCTGCTTTGGCTGGCTTAGAAGTTGAAACTGCTTGCGGCGAAGCAGGTGTGTTGGCAGCTGCGGCTTATCCTGCAGACCGCGTGATGGCAGCGATTACCGGGTTTTCTGGCCTGAAGCCAACATTAACTGCACTAGAAAACTGTTCAATTGTCATGCTTGCAAATAAGGAATGTTTGGTGGCGGCTGGGTCTCTATTTATGGACATTGCGGCGCAACAAAACACGACTGTATTACCTGTCGACTCTGAGCACAATGCATTGCATCAGCTTCTTGTTAGCAAATCTATTGAGGATGTGAGGCATCTGACGCTAACTGCTTCTGGCGGGCCCTTTTTGAATTTGCCATTAGATCAACTTGCTGAAGTTACCCCGGAAATGGCAGTTAAGCATCCCATCTGGTCTATGGGAGAAAAAATTTCAATAGATTCCGCGACAATGTTAAACAAGGGTCTTGAACTTATTGAAGCTCAGCATCTGTTTGCGGTGCCAGCAGATAAACTCAAAGTGCTGATACATCCACAATCAATTATCCATGGTCTGGTGACCATGCATGATGGATCAGTCATGGCGCATATGGGAACGCCTGACATGCAGATACCCATTGCTTACTGTTTGGGGTGGCCAGAGCGTTTAAAGGCTAATATAGCTGCGCTTGACCTTGCTGATGAAAGGGAATTGAGCTTTTTGACCCCTGATTTAAAACGTTATCCTTGTTTAGAACTCGCTTTTGAAGTCCTTAATGCAGGACAAGGCATGCAGACTGTTATGAATGCGGCGAATGAAATTGCAGTTGAGGCGTTTAGAAAAGCGCAAATCGGTTTTGCGGATATAGCGGGTCTTATTCGCGATACTATGGACAAAATGACCGATGCTGACATTTCCTGCTTGGCTGATGTTTATGCCGTTGACGAAGCTGCCAGACGAGAGGCATTGGACAGTATCTCTCTGTAAAATGAAGAAAAAAAACAAACACTAATGATAAAACCATGTTAATAAATGCTTTCAATATTGCCGTTTAATGGAGACCGTTTTGGATATAATCTTTAACGCCTTGTTTGGAGTTGTTGTTCCTTTCCTTTTTGTAATCATGGTTGTGGTATTCTTCCATGAGTTAGGGCATTTCTGGGTCGCAAGGCGGTGCGGGGTAAGGGTTGAAACCTTTTCTATTGGTTTTGGGCACACCCTTTATTCATGGATGGATAGTAAGGGTACGTCATGGAAAATTTGCCTGTGGCCATTAGGTGGGTATGTCAAATTTTACGGTGATGAGGATGCTGCCAGCAGCCCAGATAATGAAAAATTAAAAGAGCTGACCGAAGACGATCAAAAAGATGTTTTCCACTTTAAACCCCTGTGGCAACGGTCAGCTGTAGTCGCGGCTGGACCTATAGCTAATTTTGTTCTGGCTATCTTAATTTATGCCTGTCTCTTCACATTTGTCGGCAAGCAAATTTCTCTTCCGATTGTTGATACCATCCGTGAGAATAGCGCTGCTGAACGGGCAGGGTTTATTCCCGGTGATCTTATTTTATCCATTGATGGTTCTCCGGTTGAGAGTTTTAACGATGTCGCCCGGACAGTATCCGTTAATCCTGACCGTGATTTGGTGTTTGTTGTTGAGCGCAGCGGCATGGAAGTTGAACTGGTAGCACGCCCTGAACTGGTTGAAGATGTTGATAATTTCGGAAACCGATATCGCCTGGGGCGGCTCGGCATTACGAGCAGACCAGATCAAACGCGCGTCAGCAAAGTTTATTACGACCCCATTACAGCAATTGGTAAGGGTGTCTCAGAAACTACATTTATCATCACTCAGACCTTCAGGTCGTTAGGCGGGATTATCTCTGGACGTGAGAGCGCTGATGCGTTGGGTGGGCCGGTTAAAATTGCTCAGATATCAGGTCAGATGGCCTCTTTAGGCTGGGTTGCGGTTTTTAATTGGATTGCACTAATTTCAGTAAGTATCGGACTGATTAATCTTTTCCCGATACCGATGCTTGATGGCGGTCATTTGTTGTTCTATTCCTACGAAGCCGTTATAGGAAAACCAATGCCTGAAAAAGTTCAGGAGTATGGTATGCGTGCCGGCCTTGCTTTTGTTATTATGCTCTTCGTTTTCGTAACGTGGAATGATGTTTCTAAAATAAGCCTGTTCAACTGAGGCCATAACGTTATGACAAATTCAAAATTCTCAGCTTTCATTGCTTTGTTTGCCTTTACATACCTAGCCACAATTATTGCTGAACCATTGGCTGCGCAAGAGAATAGAGCACCAGCCGAAGAAGATTTTAGTATCCAATTCATTGAGGTTGAGGGTAGCCAGCGTGTGGAAGCCGATACAGTTCGGTCTTATATGATTTTAAAACCCGGTATGACTGCTGATCCCCTATTACTCGATCAGTCACTCAAGTCCATGTTTGCTTCAGGCCTATTTGCGGATGTTACGATCAGGCGAGAAAGGGGTGGGCTTATTGTCACCGTGGTTGAGAATCCAATTGTTAACCGCGTCATTTTTGAGGGTAATGATAAGCTGGATGATGATGACCTCTATGAAGAGTCCTCACTGCGTCCACGACAGGTCTATACGCGTTCCAAAATTCAAAATGATGTAGAGAAATTCGTCGAACTATATCGTCGCTCTGGTCGTTTTTCAGCGAAGGTTGAACCAAAAGTCATTCAATTACCACAAAACCGCGTGGATGTTGTTTTTGAGATTGAAGAGGGTGAAACCACGCGCGTCCGGTCGATTAATTTCATCGGTAATAAAAGATTTGATGATGACCGGTTGCGCGAAGAAATTTCCACACAGGAGTCACGTTGGTGGCGCTTTTTGTCCTCAAATGACAAATACGACCCTGACCGTATCGCTTATGATAGTGACCTTTTACGCCGATTTTATCTTAGCAAGGGTTATGCAGATTTTCGCGTCATTTCTTCTTTTGCAGAATTAACTCGTGACGGTAAAAAATTCTTTGTAACATTTAATGTTGAAGAAGGTGAAAAATACGAATTTGGTGACTCGGTCATCGACACGAACCTCAAAGACGTAAATATCCAGGAGCTTGAGCAGCTTATTCGACACGAGACAGGGCGCGTCTATAACTCCAAAAAAGTTGACGACACGGTAGATGATTTAACAGAGGCTCTTGGTACAAAAGGCTATGCTTTTGCAGATGTTCGTCCACGTGTTCGTCGTAACCGAAAAGACCTGATTGTTAACATCACCTATCGTATTCAAGAGGGGCCGCGTGTTTATGTAGAGCGCATTAATGTGAATAATAATGTGCGCACACAAGATCGCGTTATTAGACGTGAAATGTACCTGAGAGAAGGGGATGCCTTTAACCGTGCGTTGTTGAATAAATCTGAAAGAAATATTAAAGCCTTAAATTTCTTTGGTGAAGTTGAAATAACCGAGACACCCGGAGATGATGAAGACTCTGTAGTTCTTGATATTGATGTCGAGGAGCAATCAACAGGTGAGTTAGCATTCGGTATAGGCTATTCTTCGGTCGAGGATCTTTCAACCCAGTTTTCAATTGTTGAGCGCAACCTTCTCGGTCGTGGTCAACTTCTGAGTTTGTCCACTTCAATTAGTTCTCAACGTACCTTTCTAAATCTAAGATTTGCTGAGCCTTATTTCCTAAATAGAGATCTCTTCGGAAGTGTTGATGTGTTCAGAACAACGACTGATTATGACACAGAGGCAGCCCTTGAGACATCTGAAACCGGTCTTGGTGGTTCAATTGGCTTCCCAGTTGCAGAGGATGCAAGGTTGAATATTTTTGTACGCCTTTCTGAAAATGAGTTAATTAACGATGCTTACACGCCTCAATTTGGAGCATATCTTAGACCTTTTACAGAATTAAAAGCGCAGTTAGGGTATACTTACACAATTGATAAGCGAGACGATGTGATTGATCCAACTGAGGGTTGGGACTTTATTTTTTCTCAAAATATTGCAACTCCACTTGGTGACGTTACATATATTAGATCAACCATTGTAGCGGACTATTACAAACCATTTTTTGAAGAATGGGTTTTCCACGCAAAATTGAGTGGAGGAATTATTGGAGATTATGAGAAAGAAGGTATCTCATATAACGACAATTTTTTTGTTGGTGGTTCTATCATTAGGGGTTTCAAAAGATCTGGTGTTGGCCCTCGTGACCTACAGACAGATTATGTTTTAGGTGCTAAGCAATACCTTGTTGGAACTTTGGAGGCGAAAGTCCCACTAGGAATTCCAAAAGATTTTGGAATAAAAACATACATTTTCACCGATTTTGGTGTTATTGGTAAAACTGACGTTGAGGCTACCAATGTTCAAGATGATACTGCTTTCAGGGCAAGTTATGGTTTAACTTTTAACTGGAAATCGCCATTTGGGCCTGTTCGTTTTGATCTGGCCAGACCATTAGCGGAAGAGGAATATGACCGTGCTCAGTTCTTCCGTTTCACTGCAGGAACACGTTTTTAAGAGAGGGATTAATGCTTAAAAAACTCGTAATATTTTCGTTCGCACTGTTTTTATTTAGTGTACCACAACAAGTCTTTGCTCAGTCGAATGTTCTGATTTTGAATATTGAAAAACTTTTTGCCGACTCTAAGGCTGGCAAAAGTATGATTTCTCAGGTTCAAAAGAAGCAAGAAGCAATCAAGTCTCAAAGAGATAAGGCACAAAAGGATCTTTCTGATAAGGTTCAAAAGCTCGAATCTCAGAAAACAATGATGGCACCTGATGCACTTCAGGCTAAAGCAGATGAGCTTAAACTTGAAGAAATTGCTAAGAACCAAGAGCTTCAACAAGAGCTGCGCAAAATTGATGCTGGTCTTGCTGCCGCAAGAGCAGAAATTTTGAAAAGCCTCAGCCCGATTTTGAAAGATATTATGAACGAGAAGGGTGCTATTGCAATTCTCGAACGTAGTGCTGTTCTTATCGGTAGCCCTGATGTTGATATTACAGACACTGCCACAAAACGCCTTGATGGTGTTCTGAGTTCTGTAAAGGTTGAGGCACCTGCAAAATAAATGGTAGATAGCCGTTTCTATCCCCCTGGTAAGACGTTTTCGATTGCTGAATTAGCCGGATTTCTGAATGTAGAAATCAAGCAGGGGGATGGGAATGCTTCTATAAACGGTGTTTCCTCTTTATTGGATGCTCAGCAGAGTGATATCGTTTTCTATAACGACGTCAAATATAAAAATGATTTGGCTGTTACCCGTGCAGGCGCTTTATTAATATCCGCTGGCGACATTGACAGTATCGGTGATTTTCCTGCCGCTGTATTGGTTGTTGATGACCCTTATAAATCTTATGCATTGATTGCTCAAAAAATTTTTCCGGATCAAGCGCAGGCAAAACCTGTGGTAGGGGTTCAGGCAGAGCAGATTCATGACGATGCTATTATCGGCACAAATGTTGAGATTGGTTATGGTGCTGTAATTTGCGCTGGGGCTGAAATTGGTGAAGATACAATTATAGGTGCTAATGCAGTAATTGGCCCGGGTTGTGTTGTAGGGCGTCGATCGGTTATTAGTGCTAACAGCGTCGTACAATTTGCTCTTATTGGTGATGATGTTCATATTCACCCGAATGTTTCAATTGGTCAGGATGGCTTTGGATATGCGCCTGATTTTTCAGGCCATGTAAAAATTCCCCAGCTGGGCAGGGTGATTATTCAAAACCATGTGAGCATCGGTGTTGGCTCTGATATAGACAGAGGTACCCTGAGCGATACGATGATAGGGGAAGGCACAAAATTAGATAATCAAGTTCATGTTGCACATAATGTCCGGATTGGGCGTCACTGTTTGATTGCCGGACAAGTCGGTTTTGCCGGAAGCACAATAATTGAGGATTATGTTATGTCCGGAGGGCAAGCAGCTTTTAACGGTCATATTCATGTCGGAAAAGGGGCTCGGATACTAGGGGCTTCCGTAGTTGTGAAAAGTATACCTGCCGGTCAAGAAGTCGCCGGTTACCCAGCACGGGCTTCTTCGCTTTGGCGCAAGGAAACGGCATTATTAGGCCAGTTGCTCAGAAAGAGAAAAACTAATAAAGGCGAATAAAATAATTTGTTTTCACCAAATAGAATCTAACGCAATATGTTCGCCAATCCCTGATTGAGGTCAAATCAGCTATGAGTAACATACATCCAACAGCCGAAGTCGATAAAGGCGCAGAAATAGGGAATGGGGTGGAAATTGGCCCTTTTTGTGTCATTGGTCCAAATGTAAAAATTGGCGATAACACTGTTTTACATTCACATGTGAGCATTTCTGGCCATACAACAATAGGCATGGGAAATGAAGTTTTCCCATATGCCTCACTGGGGCATATTCCTCAAGACTTAAAGTTCAAAAATGAGAAAAGTTTTCTTGAGATTGGAGATGGCAATCGTATCCGTGAAAATGTCACCATAAATCTTGGTACAGAAGGTGGCGGTGGTATTACGCGTGTAGGTAATAACAGTTTGTTTATGGTGGGTGTTCATATCGCTCACGATTGTATACTTGGTGACAATATTGTTATGGCGAATTACGCGGCACTTGGTGGGCACGTCGAGATTGCGAATAACGTAATTTTTGGTGGTTTCAGTGCAATTCACCAGTTTTCTAAAGCTGGGAAATATTCTTTTATTGGTGCTGGGGCTATGGTCGTAGGTAATGTTATTCCTTTTAGCACTGTCATGGGAGACAGAGCATGTCTTGTAGGGTTAAATCTGGTTGGACTCAAACGCGCTAATTTTAAACGTGAGGATATTCATAGCTTACGTAACGCTTACAAATTGTTATTTTCATCCTCTGATGTGGATTTATTAGAGCAGCGTGTACAACAAGCAGAAGAAGAGTTTGGTGGATCACCTCTGGTTAATGACTTATTGAGTTTTATTAAATCTATTGATAAGCGGGGCATATGTTTACCTCCACAAAATTAAAAATTAATAAGTGAATAAACATGTCGGGCAAACCACAAAAATTGGGTGTTATTGCTGGAAATGGTGCTTTACCCGGTTTAGTTGTCGAGGCAGCGCAAAAACAAGGATATGATGTCTGTGTTTTTGGAATAAGTGATGCTTATGATCTATCGCTTGAAATTGATCATAAAATCTATCCCCAGCGTCTTGGACAGACCCTTCGAACAATTAAAAAAAACAAATGTAAAGAAGTTGTGATTGTCGGCGGGGTTACGCGGCCTAACCTTTTTCGTTTCATACCAGATTTTGGAACCATGAAGTTTGTCGCGCGTGTGGCGTTAGAAGCTAAGAAAAACGGGATTGGTGATGATACCGTTTTAAGTATACTCGTCAGTATTTTTGAAGAAAACGGCATTACCATTCGTGCGACCAAAGATATTATTGAAGATATAATGGCACCTGCAGGTGTTCTAACAAAATCCAAACCTTCAAACAAAAATGATATTGATATCAAGAGAGGCCGCATTGTAACCGATACCATAGGAGATTTGGATATTGGTCAATGTTGCGTTGTTTGTCGTGGGCAGGTTCTTGCTGTTGAAGGACCAGAAGGTACTGATGAAATGTTAAAGAGGGTTGCACAACTTTCTCAAGCGATGAGAGGAAGTGTTACGAAACGCGAGGGGGTGCTCGTTAAACTACCCAAGACAAATCAAGATCGCCGTATTGATATGCCGACACTCGGTCTTACAACTATTGAAAATGCCTCACTTGCAGGTCTTGCCGGTATTGCTTTCGCAGGTGAGGAAACTCAACTAATTGATGCAGATGCATGCATTAAACTTGCGGACGAACTTGGCATGTTCTTAAAAGGTTTAAAACCCTGATGGGGCTTCACCTAACAATTATTGCGGGGGAAACATCCGGTGATCTTTTGGGTGCCAGATTAATTGCTTCACTAAGACGTCAGGTTTCAGACATTGCATTATCTGGGGTAGGTGGCATTGAAATGACCAAAGCAGGCATCCAATCCGTTTTTCCCATGGAAGATATTGCGGTTATGGGCTTACAGCAAATTCTTCCGCGTCTGAAATTAATCTATCAACGAATAGACGAAACAGTTGAGTCTATTATTCAATCTAATACGGATGCAGTTGTTTTTATTGACAGCCCTGAGTTTGCGGTTCGGGTTGCGAAGCGCCTTCGCCGGTTACGACCTGATTTGCCTATGATTAAGTATGGGGCGCCAACTGTTTGGGGTTGGCGTCCGGGACGGGCAAAGGCCATTAAGCCATATTACAACCTTATCCTTGCTCTGCTTCCTTTTGAGCCGCGTGTTTATCAATATCTTAATGGATCTGAATGTCGCTATGTGGGCCACCCCGCAGTCGCAAATCTCCCAAACGGTGAGCATGTTAATGAATTTAAAAATAAATATAACATCACAGAGGAGGAGCAGGTTTTGGCTTTGCTGCCGGGAAGCCGTGTAAGTGAAGTTAATCGCCTTAATGCACCCTTTTTAGAAACTGTTAGTTTGCTCGAAGACAAGAAACAAAGATTACGGGTGTTTATTCCTGCTGTGCCTCATATCCGCGATAAAATAGAAGCGTCTTTAAAGCAAAAGGCAAGCACGCTTGACGGGTTTCAGATAACCTTGATTGAGGGGGAAGGCGATAAGCTGGGTCTTTTTGGGTGTGCGACGGCTGCCCTTGCGGCCTCAGGTACAGTGTCTCTAGAGCTAGCTTTGGCAGGGGTGCCGTCTGTTATAGGTTATGATATTGACCGATGGATGGCTTATTTTGTTATGAGAATGGCGAAAACCCCCTCGGTTGTTATGCCAAATCTTATACTTGATAAGCCTGTTGTTCCGGAATTTCTCCTGCATCGATGCACGCCGGAAAAATTGTCAGCCGCGTTGCAACCCTTATTAGATGAGACGAGTGAAGACAGGCTTAATCAAATTGAAGCATTTAAATCACTGAAAGATATAATGAGTATTGAAACTGGTGATCCAAGTTCGGAAACAGCAAGCCAGATACTGGATTTTTTAAGCTAGTTAGCGTTTCTCTACTGGAACGTAGTCGCGATGTGTCGCACCGATATAAAGTTGACGTGGGCGACCAATACGCTGACTCGGATCCTCAATCATTTCATTCCACTGAGATACCCAGCCGACAGTTCTTGCAAGGGCAAATAAAACTGTGAACATGGTTGTTGGGAAACCCATGGCTTTGAGAGTAATGCCGGAATAAAAATCGATATTTGGATAGAGTTTCTTCTCTATAAAATAATCGTCGCTGAGCGCAATGCGTTCAAGTTCCATTGCCACGTCAAGGAGCGGGTCATCTTTGATGCCAAGCTCACCCAGAACTTCATGACATGTTTTATGCATCACACGGGCGCGTGGGTCGTAGTTTTTATAGACCCTATGCCCAAAGCCCATAAGACGGAATGGGTCATTCTTATCTTTGGCACGTTTAATAAATTCCGGGATACGGTCAACAGATCCGATTTCAGCCAGCATATCAAGAGCCGCTTCATTGGCGCCGCCATGAGCTGGTCCCCATAAGCAAGCTATACCTGCTGCTATACATGCGAAGGGGTTAGCGCCTGAGGAACCAGCAAGACGCACGGTTGATGTGGATGCATTTTGCTCGTGGTCTGCATGGAGAATAAAAATTCTATCCATTGCACGGGCGAGAATAGGATTAACTTCTCTCTGCTCACTGGGAACGGAAAAACACATATGTAGAAAGTTAGCTGCATAGCTAAGATTATTTTGCGGATAAGCAAAAGGCTGACCAATATGATATTTGTAAGCCATAGCTGCGATTGTTGGAATTTTAGCAATGAGACGACGACTGGCGATTTTACGTTGATCAGGATCGTTGATATCCGTGCTGTCGTGGTAAAAAGCGGACAGTGCGCCAACAACGCCGACCATAATTGCCATTGGGTGTGCGTCGCGTCTAAAGCCAGAATAGAATTTTTGCAGTTGCTCATGAACCATGGTGTGCATGGTTATTGCTTGTTCAAATTCCTGTAGCTCGTCATTATTAGGGAGTTCGCCATGCATGAGCAAATAACAGGTTTCAATAAAATTGCCTTTTTCAGCCAGTTGTTCAATCGGATAGCCGCGGTGCAGAAGAATACCTTCCTCGCCATCAATATAAGTAATGGAAGATTTACAGCTTGCTGTCGATGTGAAACCGGGGTCATAAGTGAACTGACCAGATGAACCATAGAGACCTGAAACATCAATAACGCTTGGGCCTATGCTCCCGCCATGAACGTTTAGGTTATAGTCATTTCCGCCTGACTCAAGCTTAGCGGCTGGTGCATCTTTAGGCTCGCTCATTTGAACTCCTTAAGGGGGTGTGAATTGAGGGCAATATAATTAAATTGAAGCAAAAATACCATAGCCAGACTGGTATTTTTATTCAATTTGCGAGGATATCATCCAACCTTGCTAAGCTTTCTTCTTTACCGAGCAAAAGCAATAAATCATAGACACCTAATGGCGAACCCGTTCCGGTCAATATATTGCGCATCACGGGGCCGAACTGTCCTAATTTCAAATCATTTTCTTCCATAAATTTTCCGAAAAAATTAGCAATGCCATCTGCGTCCCATGCATCAAGCTTTTGGAGTGCCGGGAAGACTTTCCGGACATTTGCCATTTTGTCATCGGTCAGGCTTTCTAGCGCTTTGTCATTTAGCTTAACGGGACGCGTAAGGAATAAAAAACGAAGATTCTCTACGAGATTATCCAAGCTTTTGGCTGTTTTTTTTATCATCGGTAAGGCTGTCATCAATTTAGTTTTATTCTCCGGTGAAAGCGAAAGTTGTTCCATGACATAATCAGCTAAAACATCCTCATCTCCATGTTGGATATGATGAATATTAGTGGCTTGCATTTTTTCCATATCTAGTCGGGCGGGGGACTTGCCAATTGCAGCAATGTCAAACCAGTTGATGAGGTCAGCTGTTGAAAAAAGCTCATCATCACCATGGCTCCAGCCTAATCTTGCTAAATAATTCCGCATTGCCTCTGGTAGAAAACCCATATCCTTATATGCTTCAACACTAAGTGCACCATATCGCTTTGACAACTTAGCGCCGTCAGCTCCGTGAATAAGTGGTATATGCGCGTAAGCAGGGCGCGACCATGATAACGCATCAAAAATTTGACTTTGGCGTACCGCATTTGTCAGATGATCATCACCGCGAATAACATGCGTAATTCCCATATCGTGATCGTCTACGACAACCGAAAGATTATAAGTCGGCGTGCCGTCCGAGCGCAGGAGAATGAGATCATCAAGCTGGTTGTTCTCAATGCTGACTTCTCCTTGAACCAAATCACCCAGCACGGTTGTGCCTTCTTGTGGCGCTTTAAACCTAACAGTGAAAGGCAAATCATCTGGCACGCTTTCCTTGTTCCTGCATGTGCCGTCATAGCGTATAGGTTTTCCTTCGGCTTTGGCTTTCTCTCTCATTTTATCAAGGGCCTCTTTGGTGCATGTGCATTTATAGGCAAGACCCTCAGCTAGCATCTGGTCGATGATTTCGCGGTGGCGTTCAATATTTTGATGCTGATAGACGGGCGGTGCGTCGGGTGTCAGGTCAAGCCAATCTAAACCGTCCAGAATTGCTTGTATTGCATCGTCAGTCGAACGCTCTCTATCAGTATCTTCAATTCTTAACAAAAACAATCCCTGATGTTTACGTGCAAAAGCCCAGCTGAACAAAGCCGTGCGGGCGCCACCAATATGAAGAAAACCCGTCGGGGAGGGGGCAAATCGCGTGATGATTTTTGTCTCAGAGCTGGTCATATTGCTTGTGGTTCTCCTGAATACACGCCTCAGTTGCTGGTGGCGTCTCCTCAAATAGTGGAAACTCTTCGTTAAGTACATTCACCGATTTTGTTAACTCTGCGTTCATATCATAGCGCAAGGAGTTCGTCAGTCATCAAAACAAAAATTAATATACTGATTTCTCTTTTCCATGAAGGGTTTAAAGGCCAATACATTCTGTGGATTCTGGTAATTTTCTCAATCGGAATTATCATCTATTTCAGCCTCCCTTTTGAACCTTCTATTGTGCCAGTTATGCTCGTGCAGTTAGCAGCATTGGGTGTGGGGATTTTGTTATCCGTTCGTCAGCCTGACCAGATATATCGATATTTGGGTCTATCGTTGATTATTGTTTCAGCAGGTTTTCTGTTTGCCCAGATCAAGACATCTCGTGTTGATAGTCCCTTCTTAAAATATCCGATTACAGCGGATATGGTGGCGCTCGTTGAATGGCAAGAAAAGCGGGTAAATGGCAGTCTATTTATCTTAAAGGTTTTAAAGGCGGATAAAATTCATCCGCGCTACCGCCCGCATCGTGTCAGAGTTTATGGAAAACATAGCTTTTTGGAAGAAACTCAGCCGGGCTGTGAGATCTTGCTTCGTGTTCAGCTCCGACCCAATGAGTTTGCAATCTGGCCAGAGGTTTATGAACCTCTTTTTGTATCGCATTTTCATCAAGAAGGTGCTGTTGGTTTTATCCGGGAATTTAAATCTGTGGATTGTAAAAGTATAGAAAATCCCACGGCTGAAATATCGCGCAGTGAGCGTTTCTCATTCTGGCTCGCTCAAAAAAGACTGGCGCTTTCCCATCGGATTACAACTACCATGTCTCCTTCAGCGGGCGGGATTGCAGCTGCATTAATTACCGGTGTGCGTGGACAGATAAAACCCGCTGATAGAGAAACACTCAGACATACTGGGCTCGCGCATATGCTCGCAATATCTGGCATGCATATGGCGATGTTTGCTGGCACGGTCTATGCCTTATTGGGGGTGATGCTTGCTTTTATTCCTGTGTTGGTACAAACGCATAATACACGCATATTTCGTGTCCTTATTGCGTGGTCATTTAGACTTTTTTACCTGTTTATCTCGGGTCGGATGGTGGCGACACAACGCGCTTTCATTATGATGTCGCTGGTGTTTCTCGCCATAATACTTGGGCGGGCGGCACTCACAATGCGCAATGTTGCGCTTGCCGCTATGGTTGTTTTGCTTCTTGCCCCGCAATCTGTGATGCAAGCAAGCTTTCAAATGTCTTTTTCTGCTGTGGTGGCGCTTGTTGCTTTTTATGAAGTGTATGGCAGAGGACGGTTAATGCCATGGCCGAAACGCCGAATTGGACTTGTTGAAAAAAACATCCGTCTTATCTGGCTCTATTTTATCGCTTTGTTTATGACCAGTATCATTGCTGGTTTAACAACGGGATATGTCGGGATTATACATTTCAATTTGATTGGCAACCATGGACTGCTCGCAAATCTCCTCGCTATGCCAATACTTGGGGTGGTGATTATGCCTGCGGCAATGGCGGGTTTAATTGCCATGCCGTTTGGTCTGGAGCAAACACCGCTCATGGTTATGCTATGGGGAATTGAAAAGGCACTGATGGCTGCAAACTGGTGTCTTACACTTCCTGCCCCTGTATCTTATATCGCCGCTTCAGCAAAGCTTGCATTACCGCTGTTTGGTATTGCTTTAGTTTGGCTATGTCTGGTTAAAAGTAAATTGAGGCATGCTGCCTGGCCTGTGCTTTTGGCGGTGTCCCTCATGATGGGGCAGGGCAAGAAGCCGGATTTAATGATTAATGGTAATGCCAGTTATGTGGCTGCGCGTCAGTTGGATGGTTCATTGGTAATTATCTCTAAAATCAAAAATAGCTTCGTGCCGTCGCGGTGGTTGTTGAGTGATGGTGATGATCGCAAGGCAAAAGGAGTGCAGAGGATTTGTACACATCCAGTTTGTTATATCTCTCTTAAAGACAAGAGGCTTGCTGTCATTTATGAAAACGCCGGAATTGCACAAGCTTGCATCAAGGCCGATATAGTTATTTTGGCAATCGTTAACAAAAAGAAGCTCTTTTGTCCGTTAGTTTTTCACAGGGGAATGTCGAAACCGGGAGAGACGTTATTTTATGAATTCAACGCAGGTGACGATGTTCCCACGCATTTCGCAGGTGGGATTAAAACTAAAAAAGGATTTGGCTGGATTAGGCGTTAGTATTTTCTGATGATACCGACAAGCCGACCTTGGACACGAACCTGATTGGATTTGAACAACCTTGTTTCGTAGGCAGGGTTAGCGGCTTCAAGAGCAATCATATCCCCTTTACGACGCAGTCTCTTCAGCGTGGCTTCATGTTCTTCTACAAGGGCAACAACAATGTCCCCACTTTCTGCTGAATCACTGCGCTGAATAATTGCTGTGTCACCATCTAAAATACCTGCATCAATCATGGAGTCGCCATTGACCTCTAAAGCATAATGTTCGCCGCTACGCATAATTTCCAGCGGCACACTGATGCGGTGCGTTTCTTCCTGAATGGCTTCAATAGGTGTTCCTGCTGCAATCCGACCCATCACGCATAGGCTAACGGAGTTGTTGTCGTTAGAAGCTTCAGCTTCCATAGGGGCAGTGGTGTGGTTTGATATTGCCAGACTCGGTGATGCGGCATCCGGCATTTTGATAATCTCAAGAGCGCGTGCGCGGTGTGCAAGTCTGCGGATGAAGCCACGTTCTTCGAGCGCGGTGATTAACCTGTGGATGCCTGATTTGGAACGCAGATCTAAGGCTTCCTTCATTTCATCGAAAGAAGGCGCGACACCTTTCTCTTTAAGTCGTTCACTAATAAACATCAATAATTCGTATTGCTTATTGGTTAGCATAGCTAGCTCCTTAAAAGGTGGCTCCATCAAAGTAATGTAAATCAGTAAAGATGATTAACATTAAATAGAACAAAACATCAACGTGAATGTTCTAGTTTAGTTCATGCGAATCTGTCAAGCACGATTTTTAAGAAAGAAGGTTTTTTGTTGCTTCGCTGAGATTTTGCTGGCGCATTAAGCTTTCACCAACCAGCACAGTTGTGATGCCTGCATTGGCCAGCAGACGCATATCATCGGGTGTATAAATCCCGCTTTCACTCACAATAAGGCAATCATCCGGTGCCATTTTGCAAAGCTTTAAAGTGGTATCAAGGCTAACGGAAAAATCTCTGAGATTTCGGTTGTTGATCCCCAGCAAACTCGGTTTGAGTTTTAAGGCACGGGTTAGCTCGTCCTCATCATGGACTTCGAAAAGAACATCCATCTGCCAATCACGGGCGGCGAATTGTAGGTCGCGGGCTTCTGAGTCAGTCACAGCCGCCATGATGATAAGGATACAGTCACCGCCCCAGGCACGCGCTTCGGCGACCTGATATGTGTCGAACATAAAATCCTTTCGCAAGACCGGTAGGGTGCAGGCCTCACGTGCCTGACCCAGATATTCAGGAGCACCTTGAAAGCTTGGTGTGTCTGTCAAAACCGAAAGACATGCTGCGCCGCCTGCCTCGTAGGCTTTTGCCAAAAGGGCTGGGTTAAAATCTTCGCGGATGAGTCCTTTAGATGGGCTGGCTTTCTTAATCTCTGCAATTAATCCTGGTTTACTCTGTTGGCGCTTGGCGCGTAGGGCGGCTTCAAAACCTCTTACGCTATGGGCGGCTTCGGCTTTGGCGGTTAAGGTTTCCAGAGGCATTGACGATTTTGCGGCCTTAATTTCTTGCTTTTTATAATCCGAAATTTTTTGCAGGATGTCTGTCATGTCAGCCCTGTTGTGAAATCTCAACGAGTTTGTTGAGTGCGTCATTCGCTTTGCCGGAGTCAATCGCCTGTTCCGCCATGCGGGCGCCGTTTTCTAAATTCTCGGCTTGACCGGCAACAATAAGTCCTGCCGCGCTGTTCAGTACAACGATGTCACGATAGGCAGATTTATCGCCTGCCAGAAGTGCCTTCATGGCAATTGCGTTTTCCTCTGGTGACCCTCCGCGTAGGTCTTCAGGTTTTGCTATAGGGAGCTTGGCATCTTCTGGCGATACTTCGAAGCGGCGCACTGTGCCATCTTCAAGTGCCGCGACGGATGTCGGCCCGGTAGTCGTAATTTCGTCCAGCCCGTCTGAACCATGAACAACCCATGCTTTTTGTGAACCGAGTCCTTTAAGTGTTTCTGCCAAAGGCATTAACCACTTATCATCGAATACGCCCATAAGTTGATATTTTGCTGCTGCTGGATTGGACATTGGGCCAAGCAAATTAAAAATAGTACGTATCCCCAGTTCTGCGCGTACAGGGCCTACATGTTTCATGGCGCTGTGGTGAGCCGGGGCGAACATAAAGCCCATACCAGCTTCATGAATACAGGCGCTGATACGTTCAGGACTTAAACTCAAATTAACGCCCATTTGTTCCAGTACTTCTGACGATCCGGATTTAGAACTGAGAGAACGATTACCATGTTTGGCAACTGGAACGCCGCATCCTGCGAGGACAAATGCGACTGCTGTCGAGATGTTATAGGTTCCACCACCTGCGCTCCCCGCATCTCCGCCCGTGCCACATGTGTCAATGGCGTTGTCAGGCGCATCTACTCGGACAACAAGCTCGCGCATGAGCTCTGCGCCGGCTAATAGTTCCTCAAGCGTTTCACCACGTTGACTGAGCGCCATTAGAAAAGCGCCGATTTGTCCCGATGTTGCCGCACCACTTAAAATAGCTTTAAAGGCGTCTCCTGCTTCTTGTTTGGTCAGACTTTTACCGCTAGCCAGAATGGTCATAAACGGTTTCATTGTGTCGTTATCGCTCATGAGGGAATTTCCAGTTCAAGATTATGGGTTGGTGGTGGCGCTGAGGGGTCGCACCCCGCCGCTGTCAAGAAGTTTGCTAACAAATTATGCCCTTGTTGTGTTGCAATGCTTTCTGGATGAAATTGAACACTGTGAATGGGGAGGGTTTTGTGGGAAATACCCATGATAATGCCGTCATCTGTTTTCGCGGTTACTTCCAGACAATCCGGTAGATTTTTGGGTGACACGACCAGCGAGTGATAACGGGTAACATTTAAGGGGTTCGGCAGACCCTCAAACAAGCCTTTTTCATTATGTGTAATTTTGCTGAGCTTGCCGTGTTTTATCTCATGACAGGAGATAACGTCACCACCAAAAGCCTGCCCGATGGATTGATGCCCCAGACAGATGCCAAAGACAGGGACAGGCTTTTCGGCCTCAGCCGTAGCTTTAATTAAATCGAGGCAGATACCAGCTTCATTGGGGGTGCATGGACCTGGAGAGATAACAATAGCCTCCGGCGACATATCCAGCGCCTCCCGTGGGGTAATTTTATCATTGCGAACGACAGTGGTATCCATGCCCAAATCACTCAAAAAATGAACAATATTAAATGTAAAACTGTCATAATTATCAATGAGTAATATCATGTTTCTAATCAATCAGGTTTGTTCTGCTCTATTGCCGCCTCGGCTGCCCTGAACAATGCCATAGCTTTGTTGACGGTCTCTTCATACTCCATCTCAGGAACGGAGTCATAAACCACACCAGCACCTGCCTGAACATAAAGTTGGTTATCCTTCACAATCCCTGTACGGAGCGTAATGCAGGTATCCATATCTCCGCCTGCTGAAAAATACCCTACACAGCCTGCATAGGCACCTCTTTTTTCAGGTTCAAGCTCATCAATAATTTCCATAGCGCGGATTTTTGGTGCGCCCGACACCGTTCCCGCAGGAAAACCGGCCATCAGCGCATCAATAAAGTCGCAATCTTCTGACAGCGTACCGACGACGTTAGAAATGATATGAATGACATGTGAAGCCTGCAAAATAGAAAATGCCTCTGTAACCTCTACCGAGCCTTTTTCACTCACGCGCCCGACGTCGTTGCGGCCCAAATCAAGCAACATTAAATGTTCGGCACGTTCTTTTTCATCCGCGAGAAGTTCGGAGGCTATCGTTTGGTTTTCTGCATAGTTTTTTCCGATTTTTCGTGTGCCGGCAATTGGACGGATATTAACCTGTTTGCCCGTGAGACCAACCAACACCTCGGGGCTGGAACCGACCAGAGAAAAATCATCCATTTTCAGATAAAATAGATATGGGGATGGGTTGACCCGCCGCAAAGAACGATAAAGCTCAAATGGCGGCAAAGAAAAAGGTGTGCTAAATCGCTGGCTGACAACGCCCTGAAAAATATCTCCTGCCACAATATATTCTTTGACCTTCTTGACCATATCCAGATAAGCGGCGCGGCTCATATTAGATATCGGCTGCTGCAGAGATGACATGTTTTTAAAATCATTCTTTGGTGGTGCTGATTGCAGTTGCTCAAAAATTTTATTTAATCTTTGTGCTGCCAGGTCATAGGCCGCTTCAGCAGTCATTTCTGCGTGCGGATAGATAGGCGTTACAATTTGCATCGTGTCTGTCGCATCATCAAACACCACAACAATGGATGGTCGGATAAAAATACTTTCCGGTAGACCAAGAATATCAGGGTTCTCAGAGGGTAAAGTTTCCATATAACGAACCATGTCATAGGCCATATAGCCGAACCAACCGGCTGCCATAGACGGCATGTCTTCGGGCATATCAATCTGATTTTGTTGTAATAATTCACCAAGTTTTTTAATCGGGTTGCCGGGCAGGGCCTCATAAGCTGACGGATCTGTCAATGCATCCTGATTGAGATAGGCTGTGCCGTTGATAACTTTCACACACATTTCCGGTGCGAAACCAATCATTGAATAGCGACCTCTGATTTCGCCATCCTGTACGGACTCCATTAAGAAGCTGTGAGACTCGTCCTGACATAACTTTAAGTAGACTGAAACGGGTGTCTCAAGGTCGCTACTCAGTTTCCGACTAACAAGCTGGATTTTGCCATCATTATAGGCTTTTCCAAAATCAGCGCGAGAGGGTGCTAAGTTGGATGAAAATTTGTCGGTCATTGTTGAAAGCTGCTAAGCTGCGCTTCCAATGTCTGATTGTCTACACTCACACCTAACTCATTTTGGAAATCTCGAATTAGCTGGGTGAGCACGGCATCATTCACCGATTGATTTGCGGATGACATAAAAGCATTCAGCATTATTTTATTGTTGAGGTCTGGCTTTACAATTTCAGCCACACGCATAACAATCAAACTCTCTCCGAAACCAACCTGACTCCAAGTGAATTCCCCTTCTTCGGCGACAAAAAGTTTACGAACAGCTTGTCTCGAAAAGGTCTCATCATCTGTTTGTCTATTAACAGCGGGCGATGTAATTGGCGATTTTCCGACTTCATCGGCAAGTTCGGAGAATTTCTTGCCCTTATTACCCTCGCTGACAATATGCTCAGCAAGACCCTCAAGTAAAGCTCGACGCTCTCTGGACTTCCATTGCTGGGTTGCTTTTTCACGTACATCTTCAAATGGGCTAACACGCTCGGGCATGATACCGTCAACACGTATCCAAATCAGACTGCCATCTTCAAGCTCAACGGCGCCGGCTTCTTGGCCCATGTCGGACTCAAAAATGCGGCTCATCACTTTTTCTTTTTTGCCGATAATCTCATTAATTGAGCCGTTCTCTAAGGCCCCATCACGGGAAATATTTTCTACCCGAAGTAACTCGAGGTTGCTCTCCTCAGATAAGGCTTCCAGCGAGCTCCCACCTGAGAGGCGGTCATATATATTTTCGGAGAGGACAACCAAATCATCTTCGGCTTTTTCCTGAGCTAATTTTAATCTAATTTCTTCTTTAATATCTTCGAATGACTGTACAGTTTGTTCATTTATCTTCCGCACTTTCATGATGACTTTGCCAAGTGGGCCGTTGATAATCCCGCTTGTTTGACCCTCTTCAAGACTAAAGGCAAGGTCAGCCAGTTCATCGGCGATAAAGTCTCCGCGTGACATTTCACCTAAATCAGTGTCTGAAACTTTTTGATTGAGTGCTTGCGCAACATCCTCAAACTCTTTTCCGGACGCCAAAATATCCATTGCTTTCTGGACTTCGGTTTCATCTGTCAGTACAAGTTGGTTAACTTCCCGCGTTTCGGCATTGATATAATCATCTTGCAGGATGTCATATTCTTCCCGTAACTCCTCTTCTGTCACTGTGATTGTATCAATGAGGTTACTTGGTGAGAGGTTCAAAATTGTAGCGGTACGTCGTTCCGGCTCGGTAAAGATGTTTGGTACTTGCTGATAAAGTGAGCGGAGTTCATCTTCAGACGGGTCACCTATTACACCCGCCATATCCGGCTGGATGAGGATATATTCCACTTTTCGGGTTTCAAGCGAGTGCGTGTAGATAATTTCGTTCAACTTAGTAGGAAAAACAGTGGCATATGAAATCGCATCAAGCATTTGCTCACGTGTTTTGTTGTTGCGTCTGTCACGAACAAATACTTTTTCGGTCAGACCATTCAGAGCAAGAAGACGACGAAATGTCGGCGCATCAAAGCCGCCCCCTGGCCCAGCGAAGCTGGGGTCATTGATAATCTGATCTCTGATATAATCGTCACTAACATCCAATCCGAGTTTATCTGTGGCTTCATTCAAAGTTGCGAGGGTGATCATTCTGCCAAGAACCTGCTGGTCTACACCGAATGTACGTGCCTGTTCAATACTAAGAGGCTCGTTGAGCTCGCGTGAAATCTGATCCATTTGTTGGGCCAGACGGAAGCGATATTCATTAGTCGGAATTTTTTGATTACCTACCTTAGCGACACTGCCGCGTCCGACCATGTCAAACATATCCGCAACGCCCCATGCGGCGAAAGCAATCACAAGCAATCCGATGAGTGCAAAGCCAAGCACTCCGCTAAATATTTTTCTGATTTTTGTCAGCATGATAACTCCTAAGGACGCCAGAATTTTGCCGCATCATAAAGTTTGCGATAGTTAAAAACAAGCAAAGGATAGCGCGTCTATCGTTCTAATTGTGGTTTCAAAGTTGATGAATCATAGATAATCATGACATGCTTACTTCGCATATTTAAGATTAAACTCAAAAGAGAGTGAAAAGGATAGCATTTATGTCGATAAGACCTGCGATTATCGGAAACTGGAAGATGAACGGTTCCGGCAGGGATGTAAAGTTGGTTCGCCGATTTGCTGATTTTCTTGATAAGCAAAAGATTGTTGCTGACGTCATGATTTGCCCGCCCTCAACCCTTATTGACCGTTTGGGCGAGGCCATAAAAGGCGCAAAACTCAAAATCGGAGCGCAAAACTGTCATATCGAGCCGTCCGGCGCGTTTACGGGTGATGTCAGCGTGCTCATGTTGAAAGATGCAGGCGCCAAGGCTGTGATTGTCGGGCATTCAGAGCGACGAACCGAATATGGTGAAACAGACAAACAAGTCTGCCAAAAAGCACAAGCGGTCATCGGGCAGGGGTTACAGGCAATTATCTGTTTAGGCGAAACTCGCCAGCAATTTAACAAGGGGCAAACTTTGCAGGTTGTCGGTCGTCAGTTGCGAGGATCTTTACCGTCAACTGCGACGCCGCAAAACACTTTAATTGCTTATGAACCAGTCTGGGCGATTGGGTCGGGGCGAACACCAAAACCCGCCGATATTATCAGGACACATGCACATTTGCGGAAAACCTTGCTGAAACTTCATCCTAAATCAGGCGCTAAGTTTAGAATTCTTTATGGTGGGTCTGTTTCCGCGGCGAATGCGGCTGACATTTTGGCGCTGGAGAATGTTAACGGTGCGCTGGTTGGTGGTGCGAGCCTGTCATTTAAGGATTTCACAGCTATTCTTAAATCATTTTAAAAGCTTTACCTCACAGTTTTTTCTTTTCATTTTCGCCTATTTGGGGTAAATCCAACCAAATTTCAGGAGTTAAACATGTCCGCGACCCTTTTGGTCATTCATCTGATTATCACACTTGCCATGATTGTTCTGGTGCTTCTTCAGCGTTCCGAAGGTGGTGCACTCGGCATCGGTGGAGGTAGCGGCGGCAACATGTTTTCCAGCCGCGGGGTTGGTAATGCCCTGACTAAAATGACGACGATACTGGCCTTTGTGTTTTTCCTGACCAGTATCGGCCTGACAGTTTTGGGTAGCATGTCCGGACGCGAGTCTATCTTGGAAGGTTATGTCCCGACAGAGATTGACGAGCAAACGGCTCCAGCACCGCTCATGCCTGAAATTGATCCGCCTGTTGGACCTACCGGCACACAATCTGACATTCCGCTACCGCCTGTATCTGAATAAACCCCAAAAAGTTTTATTTCGATGCATTTTCCTCTCGCACGACTCGATAGGACTATGTATTCTGTCCACCCATGGCGCGATTTATCTTTATCACCGGCGGCGTGGTTTCCTCACTCGGAAAAGGCCTGGCATCTGCGGCTCTTGGGGCATTGCTTCAAGCCCGAGGTTATTCTGTAAAGCTCCGGAAACTTGACCCTTATCTTAATGTTGATCCGGGTACGATGAGTCCCTATCAGCACGGCGAGGTGTTTGTCACGGATGATGGCGCTGAGACAGATCTCGATCTCGGTCACTATGAACGCTTTACGGGCGTTCCAGCCAGCAAGGGTGATAACGTCACCACTGGACAGATTTACCAGCAGATTATCACCAGCGAACGCCGTGGCGATTATCTTGGCGGCACGGTGCAAGTTATTCCGCATGTGACGGATGCGATTAAATCTTTTGTGCGCGCGGAAACGGATGATGTTGATTTTGTGCTTTGTGAAATTGGCGGCACGGTTGGCGATATTGAAGGCCTCCCGTTTTTTGAGGCCATTCGTCAGCTAGGGAATGATTTGCCGCGCAGTCATTGCATTTATATTCACCTGACACTCTTGCCTTATATTCCTGCGGCGGGTGAGATGAAAACCAAGCCGACACAACACTCGGTTAAAGAGTTACGCTCCATCGGTATTCAGCCGGATATTTTGTTGTGCCGGTGTGACCGCCCGATACCTGAAGGTGAGAAACGCAAAATTGCGCTGTTCTGTAATGTGCGCGAGAGCGCTGTCATTATGGCGCAGGATGTCGATACGATTTATGCCGTGCCTGAAGCATATCATATGGAGGGGCTGGACACGGAGGTGCTGGAGTCTTTCGGCATGAGCGATGCGCCACTACCTGACCTTACACGCTGGCGGCGCGTGGTTGAGCCGGTGCGCGCTCCCGAAGGCGAGGTGAATATCGCCATTGTCGGCAAATACACGGAATTGAAAGACGCCTATAAGTCACTCACCGAAGCGCTACAACATGGCGGCATTGCCAATCGTGTGCGGGTCAATTTTGAATGGCAGGATGCAGAGGTTTTTGAGCGCGAAGATGCCGCGGCTTATTTGGAAAAGGTGCACGGCATTTTGGTGCCAGGCGGTTTTGGTGAGCGCGGGTCGGAGGGCAAGATTGCCGCCGCAAATTTTGCCCGCACGCGCAATGTGCCATATTTTGGTATTTGCTTTGGTATGCAGATGGCGGTTTTGGAAGCTGCGCGGAATCTCGCCGGCATTAAGGATGCCAGTTCAACCGAGTTTGGCGTCAATGGAACGCCTCTGATTGGCTTGATGACGGAATGGATGAAGGATGACCAGCTTGAGACCCGTGGCATTGATGTCGATATGGGCGGCACAATGCGGCTGGGTGCTTATCAGGCGAGACTTGCGGCGGGCAGTAAGGTCGCTGATATTTACGGCAGTGAGGTGATTTCCGAACGCCACCGCCACCGTTATGAAGTGAATATGGCATATCGTGATCAGCTTGAGGCGACGGGGCTGTCGTTTTCGGGTGTTTCGCCGGATGGACTGTTGCCGGAGATTGTCGAGTTTAAAGACCACCCGTGGTATATCGGCGTTCAGTATCACCCCGAATTAAAATCGCGGCCTTTTGAGCCGCACCCGTTATTTTCGTCATTCATTGAGGCGGCGCTCAACCAGAGCAGACTTGTATAGGATATCTGCGTGATGCAAATGAAACTTGATAAATGGAATATCGCGATTGGGGACGGTGCGCCCTTGGTTGTGATGGCAGGGCTGAATGTGCTGGAGGATGAAGCGCTGGCGTTAGAGGTCTGTGCCGAGTTGAAATTTATCTGTGCCGATTTGGGCTTGCCGTATATTTTCAAGGCGAGTTTCGATAAAGCCAATCGCTCATCCGTGAGCAGTTATCGCGGGCCGGGAGAGGCGGACGGCCTTGCCATGCTCACCAAGGTCAAGGCCACGCATAATGTGCCGATTGTGACCGACCTGCACACGCCCGCGCAAGCCGAACCCGTGGCGGCGATTGCCGATGTGGTGCAACTGCCGGCTTTCTTGGTACGCCAGACGGATTTGGTCGTCGCGGCGGCAAAGGCCGTGGGCGCGCAACAAGGCTGGTTACATGTTAAGAAAGCGCAGTTTCTCGCCCCGTGGGATTGCGCGAATATCATCACCAAAGCGCGCGAGGTGTCGCCAGATGTGCAGATTATCCTGTGCGAGCGCGGCACGAGTTTTGGCTATAATAATCTGATTGTCGATATGCTCGGCATTGCCGAGATGAAAAAGCTCGGTGTGCCGGTGACGATGGATGCCACCCATGCGGTTCAGCTTCCCGGTGCCGACCCGCGCACCGCCCATGCTCAGGGGGGGAGCGCGTCCACAGGCGGGCGGCGCGAAGGTGTGCCGGTGCTGGCGAAAGCAGCCGTGGCGGCGGGCGCGAATGGTGTGTTTCTTGAATTCCACCCCGAGCCGGATAGCGCGCTGTGCGACGCACCGAGTTGCTTGCCCCTCAGTGGCGCCCGCGACCTGCTCAGTCAGCTTAAGGTCTTGCACGAAGCGGTGAGTTAGCCGTAAAGTCTTCCCAAACACGCACCAAATAAGCGTGAGGGAAGAATGGAAGATTTTTTTGTTTCTTGAAAGATAAGGAAACCATTGGGCTTGTCATCGACGTGCTGGAAGCCACATTCATAAGATCGATACTGTCCGGGCTTGGTGATGCCCTCCGCCATTTGATAGCGCGACAGCCCGTTATAGACGCGTTAGAGCCAAAGATCTTCGCGAATATTCTCTGCATTTCCGGCGTTCATACTCTCTGGCGTGTTTTTTGATTTAGCGCTGCGCTTCTTCATGGCGCGGTCTCCTGTTCCTAACAAAACCGACACCATCCAAAGAATGGTGTCGGGGTGCTAAGAACAACCGAAACTGAGTACGGCAACGACGTATTCGGCATAGCCTTATTTCGTCGTCACCTCGACCTGAGTCATGGGTGAACGAGTTTTCCGCATATTCATAAAAAAAGGTTTAATGCTTGTCCCTGTTATCAGGTTTGCATTAAGCCGCATACGCAATACAAATTGCGGCTAAGATTAAAGGTGTTCTTAGCACCCCGCAGATGACGTTCCGCATCTGCATAACCAGCCTAGCAAAAATTTAGCGTCCCGAATAGGAGGCGACGTCTTGATCGGGGATGTAGAGGTCGGCAGGGGGTTCGCCGGTCTGGTAAAACACATCAATCGGGATACCGCCACGCGGATACCAGTAGCCGCCAATCCTCAGCCAGCGGGGTTCCATGCATGCAATCAGGCGTTTTGCGATTTCGATGGTGCAATCCTCATGAAACGCGCCATGGTTGCGAAAACTGCCCATAAAGAGCTTAAAACTTTTACTTTCGACCAAATATTTTTCCGGCACATAGTCGATAATCAGGCGTGCAAAATCCGGCTGGCCTGTTTTGGGGCAAATTGAGGTGAATTCCGGCACGGCAAATCGCGCAACATATAAGGTGTCGGGATGCGGGTTCGGCACACGCTCCAGCACCGCCTCATCGGGTGAGTTGGGCATGGGCGTTTGTTGCCCAAGCATGGTGCTGCCAGTTGTGTCGCTTCCCTGTTTAGTTGACATGACGACTTCCCTGATAAAGGCAGGACTGACCGAGACTATCGCGGAAGACTTCCACCGCGCTCAAATCCGGCAGGTCGGGCATCAGATGTTCCCACAGCCAGAGACAAATATTCTCCAGCGTCGGCGTTTCCAGACCGTCAATCTCGTTCAGCATGTGATGGTCAAGTTGCTGGCGCAGATGTTCCAAAATCGTGCCGAATTCAGCAAGGTCAACAATCTGTCCGGTTTTGTTGTCCGGCATGCCCGTCAGGGTTACGCGCACACGAAAGGAGTGACCATGTATCCGGCGGTTCGGATGACCGGGGTCGTAATTCTCGAGGCAGTGTGCCGCATCAAAACAAAATTCACGTGTCAGTTGCATTTTTTCCCCAAACAAAAAGGGTGTTCACGGCTTATGCCCCATCCGTGCGAAATCGTCAATAAAGACAAATGCTAAGAAATGCCGATAATTTTATGCGTCTGCAAGCTCAACCGCCATTGCGGGTTTTGCAGGCAAAAAACAATGCTCGCCTGAATATTATGGTGATAGGCCCCTGGGTCTTCCACCTCCATGGGCTGAATAAAAAAATGCTCAAAATCATAGTCGGCAAATTCATGGGGGGAGAGCGTTTCTTGCGGGTAAATGAATTTCAATTCATGCCCGCTATCTTGCACGAGAGGACTGTCCGGTTTGGGGCTGACACATACCCAGTCCAGATGGGCGGGCGCTATTTGTGTGCCATTGGTCTCGACACCTGTTTCAAAGCCATGCGCCTTGCACGCTTCCAGAAGTTTTGTATCCAGTTGAAGCAGTGGCTCACCACCCGTAAACACGACATAAGCATCAGCCAGCGCGTCTTTATCGGGCCAGAGCGCGGCGATTTTGTCCGCCAGTTCTTCGGCGGTGGAGAATTTGCCGCCATTCTCGCCATCCGTGCCGACGAAGTCTGTATCGCAAAAGGTGCAGGTCGCAGTGGCGCGATCAGTTTCAAGCCCAGACCAGAGATTGCATCCGGCAAAGCGGCAAAATACAGCTGGACGCCCGGATTGTGCGCCTTCGCCTTGCAAGGTGTAGTACATCTCTTTCACACTATAGGTCATGCGATACCTTTTTTTGGGCTACCCATTGCGCGTACCCCTTGGATCGAAGCTCGCAGGCCGGGCAGTCATTACAGCCATAGCCCCATTCATGACGGGTGGTGCGATCACCGCGATAACAGCTATGTGTGGCTTCGCGAATGAGGTCAATTAACATATCACCCCCTAATGTTTCTGTCATAGCCCATGTCGCGGCTTTGTCGAGATACATAAGCGGCGTTTCAATCTCAATGGGGGCGTCCATGCCTGCCGATATGGCTTTGGCGAGATGGTCAAGCGTATCCCGGCGGCAATCGGGATAGCCGGAGTAATCTGTCTCGCACATGCCACCAACCAGAACCGACAAGCCACGACGGTAAGCAATAGCCGCCGCATAAGTTAGGAAAAGAAGATTCCGCCCCGGCACGAAAGTCGAAGGCAAGCCATTGTCCAGAACCCGGATTTCTCCGTCGCCTGTCAGCGCCGTGCCGCCAATATCCGCTAAGGCAGGCAAGGCAAGCACATGGTCATCGCCCAGCTTTTCCGCCCAATCAGGAAAGGCGGCGCGTATTTGTGCCAGCACATCCAGCCGGCAATCCAATTCAACGCGGTGCGTTTGCCCATAATCAAATCCGACAGTCTCCACATGGCTATAGGTCGCCAGCGCATGCGCCAGACATACTGTGGAATCCTGCCCACCCGAAAACAGTACCAATGCAGTTCGAGAATCTGTCATGCTTCATTACTAACAGTGAAGTGTAGCAGGTCAATAACTCTGGATATATTTGCAAATTTTTTAAATTTTCTGTATGAAGCTTTTCATAAGCGAAAAGGAAAAAATGACAGCAATCATAGATATAATTGGTCGTGAAATCATTGATAGTCGGGGCAATCCGACTGTTGAAGTGGATGTTTGGCTCGAGGGTGGCGGCTTTGGTCGTGCGGGTGTGCCATCGGGTGCTTCAACCGGTGCGTTTGAAGCTGTTGAACTGCGTGATGGTGGTGATCGTTATAATGGTAAAGGCGTATTGAACGCCGTCAGCGCTGTTAATCAGGAAATTTTTCAGGCGATTAGTGGCTTTGATGCGTTGGAACAGCAACATATTGATCGCACTCTTATTGCTTTGGATGGAACGGATAACAAATCCCGACTCGGTGCCAATGCTATTCTCGGCGTATCGTTGGCTGTTGCGAAAGCGGCGGCGGATAGTTTGGGTTTGCCCCTCTGGCGCTATGTTGGCGGGACGCAAGCGCATGTCATGCCGCTACCAATGATGAATATTCTCAATGGCGGCGCACATGCAGATAACCCGATTGATATTCAGGAATTTATGATTCAGCCTGTCTCCGCGCCAAATCTTAGTGAGGCCGTGCGGATGGGCGCTGAAGTTTTCCATACTCTACGCGGTTTGCTGATTGCTGATGGTCTCTCCACGGGCATTGGGGATGAAGGCGGTTTTGCGCCCAATATTGCCTCCACTCAAGCTGCGCTGGATTATGTGATGAAGGCCATAGAAAAAGCCGGTTATAAGCCCGGAACCGATATTACATTGGCGTTAGACTCTGCGTCTACCGAGTTTTATGAAGATGGCATCTATAATTTGGCAGGTGAGGGTAAGAAGCTCAAAGTCGATGAGATGGTCAGCTATTATCAAGACTTGGTGAAAGCTTATCCGATTAAGTCAATTGAAGACGGTATGGCCGAAGATGATTGGGATGGTTGGGCCGCGCTCACTGCCGCTATCGGGGATGATGTGCAACTTGTTGGTGATGATTTGTTTGTTACCAATTCTGTACGTTTGAAAAAAGGTGTCGATATGGGGGTCGCTAACTCCATTCTGGTGAAGGTCAATCAAATCGGCACGTTAAGCGAAACGCTAGAAACCGTCGAGATGGCTCATAAAGCCGGATATACGGCTGTCATGTCGCATCGCTCTGGTGAAACTGAAGACGCGACCATTGCTGATTTGGCTGTGGCAACCAATTGCGGGCAGATTAAAACTGGGTCACTGGCGCGTTCCGACAGGCTTGCCAAATATAACCAGCTTATTCGTATCGAGGAAATGCTGGGCGATACAGCACATTATAACGGGTCTGTATAACACTTTTTTAAGCACCGAATCAGTTTCACCTTGACCGGATGAATCACTTTGTGATTCTCTGTGGACATCATGATGATTCGTTTTTCAACATCTCCGGTGACACCCTATACAGTCGGACGCAAACCTCTGCGCTTGCGATTTCTGATTATGCCGTTTTGTCTGGCGCTGTTAGGCAGTTATCTCACCTATCATGCTTTGCAGGGTGAGCGCGGCTATTTTGCCTGGGGCGCGTTGAGTGAGAAACGAGCCGATAAAGATAAGGAATTGTTGGCGCTTCAATCTGCCAATGCCGAATTACTCGCCCGCATTGGTTTACTTTCAGGCCCAAATCCTGATCCGGATTATCTGGATGAGCGTGTCCGCGATGTGCTTGGCTTTTCTGCGGCAGGTGAAACGGTAATTTTGTTACCATCAGCCGATTAATCTTAAAATTCCTGAGAAATTGATATATATAAACGTCTATGACAGTGATTATAGACAATCTCTCGCCTGACAAACGTCCCCGCCATCCGGAAAAGGCCAATCGTCCAGATACGGAAGTTTTACGCAAGCCTTCCTGGATACGTGCCAAGGCACCCGGCGCTGGGCCAGATGCCGAGATTTATGCAGAAACCAAGAAAATTATTCAAGATAACAATCTTGTGACGGTGTGCGAAGAAGCCGCCTGTCCCAATATTGGCGAATGCTGGTCACAGCGCCACGCCACCATGATGATTATGGGTGAGATTTGCACCCGTGCCTGCGCTTTTTGTAATGTAAGTACTGGCCTGCCGCTTGCGTTGGATGCTGATGAGCCAGCGCGTGTGGCTGATGCTGTTGCCAAGCTTGGCTTACGTCATATCGTAATTACCTCGGTTGACCGCGACGACCTCGATGATGGCGGCGCGCAGCATTTTGCCGATACGATTTATGCCATTCGCGCCACCTCGCCGGAGACAAGTATTGAAATTCTGACTCCTGATTTTCTAAGAAAAGAAGGCGCATTGGAAATTGTTATCGAGGCGCGGCCTGATGTTTTCAATCATAATCTTGAGACCACGCCGCGGCTTTATCTGAATATTCGTCCCGGGGCACGTTATTTCCATTCCATGCGTCTGTTACAGCGCGTAAAAGAGATTGATCCGACGATTTTTACCAAATCCGGCATTATGGTTGGGCTTGGCGAAAGCCGGGAGGAAGTTATGCAGGTGATGGACGATATGCGATCTGCTGACATTGATTTCATCACGATTGGGCAATATCTTCAGCCGACTCGTAAACATGCGCCGATAGATCGGTTTGTTACGCCGGAGGAATTTGAGTCCTATGCGACAATGGCTCGGGCCAAAGGGTTCTTAATGGTCTCAGCCACGCCGCTCACGCGATCCTCGCATCATGCTGATGAGGATTTTGCCAAGCTTAAAGCGGCCAGAGAGGCGCAACAGGCGCGATAGTCAGTTTGACAGAAGCTGTTTCACTTATCCGGCATAGTCCTTTTTCCGCACAGCAAATGTATGACCTTGTGTGCGACGTGGATAATTACAGCAAATTCGTACCTTATTGTACCGCGTCACGGGTGATATCCGTCACTGAGGCGGCAGAAGGCCAGTCTGTTATGCTCGCTGATTTGCGTGTTGCCTATAAAATGCTGCGAGAAACTTATACCAGCGAGATAAAGATGGATGCGGCGGCGCACTCTCTTCTTGTTACTCAAGCCAATGGGCCGTTTCGCAAATTGGATAATCGATGGACTTTCACTGATACGTCAGAAGGCTCGGATATTCACTTTTATCTGGATTTTGAGTTCGGTATGCCGTTATTGCGGCAAATTATTCAGCCAATGATGGGGCGCGTCGTCGAAAAATTTGTCTCAGCTTTCGAAGAACGTGCGCTAGATATATACAGCTAGAAAAATTAGCTAATTCAACCGTTTAACAAGCATGTCAATGGCGTGTTCAACGGTTGCCATGCGGACATTGTGTCGCCCGATATATCCGAAATGCTGGCAATCATAGGCTGTTTCATTTTTATAGTGCGTAGCGAAATGTACCGTTCCGACGGGTTTGTCCGCTGTGCCACCCCCCGGGCCGGCAATGCCCGAGACAGCAACACTGATGCTTGCACCACTAATTATAACGGCGCCTTCTGCCATGGCCCTGACAACCTCTTCACTCACCGCGCCCTTATCCCTTAATATATCTGTCGGAACGCCCAGAATTGCGTGCTTGGCTTTATTGGCATAGGTAACGTAGCTTTGATGTAGCGATGCGGAAGAGCCTGGGATTTCAGTTAAAAGTGCGGAAATCATGCCGCCTGTGCATGACTCAGCTGTGGTAAGGGTAATATCAAGGCGTTTGCAAGTGTCCAGCAAATCACTTGTTTTGTCGATAAGAGCCGTTTTGAACATCATTTATCCGTATATTTGAATGAAAAATAAAAGAATACCCGCAATAAGGCCTGCTGCCATATCATCAATCATGATGCCGTATGCGCCTGAAAAACGCTTTTCCAGCCATGAAACAGGCCAGGGTTTGGCAATATCGAAAAAACGGAACAAGACAAAGCCAAAAAACACGCTCATTAAGCTCATCTCAGCAAAAGCAAGCGTAAGGCTCAGGCCGGCGGCTTCATCAATCACAATCATGGATGGGTCATTATCTTGACCTTCAACTGCTGTTAGCCATTCCTGACAAGCCCACATGCCACCAAAAAATAAAGCAATGCTTAAACAAACTAGATATAAAGCACTGTAATTAAATAATATATATGAGATTAAAGGCAGGGCGGCAAGACTCCCCCATGTGCCGGATGCTGGTGAGATAAAGCCGCTTCCACCAAAGCTAGCCAGTAACGTAACGGGCGAGAATACTGAGAGTTGTTCCGGCGGGGTATGAAGTTTGAGCATATAATTTCCTTACAACCCTGTGGGAAGAGCAATAGAAGTTACGGCTTGGGCCGCAATACCTTCTGAACGGCCTGTAAAACCCATTTTTTCAGTAGTTGTAGCTTTAACACTGATCCGGTTTTCAGGCATATCCAATATTGTAGCGAGGCGGTGAACCATTTTTTCACGGTAGGGACTTATTTTTGGGCTTTCACAGATTATTGTCAGGTCGATATTAACAATATGCGCTCTTTGTTTAGTGGTTAGATTGGCCGCATATTTGAGGAAGTCCTCTGAATTTCGATTTTTGTTTCCAGCTTCTGACATTGGAAAATGCTCCCCGATATCCCCTGCTGCCAAAGCGCCCATGAGCGCATCGGTGAGGGCATGAAGAGCTACATCGGCATCTGAATGCCCCTCTAACGACCGGTCATGAGGGATATTTACCCCACACAGCATGACATGGTCGCCATTGGTGAAGCGATGGGCGTCAAATCCTGAGCCAGTTCTGTATTCAAGGGTTTCCATCAGGTCACTTTCAACTGTCAGCTTGATATTCCTCTCGTCACCGTCAACGCTTACCACTTCAATACCGAAATGCTCAACAAGAGATGCGTCATCTGTGAACAAATCCTTTATTTTTGTGGCTTTCTCATGGGCTTCTAAGAGTGTGGCATAGTCGAAGCCTTGTGGCGTTTGCACGCGTTTAAGACGGTCACGCGGGAGGGTTTGAGATGATTGATCCTTATGAAACAACTTCACCGTATCTGTGAGAGGTAAAACTGGAATAACCGAGGGCGAGGTTTCGAGGGCAGCGAGTATTCTGGAGATCAAATCTTCAGATAGATAAGGTCGTGCCGCGTCATGAACAAGAATACACTTCGGGTTTATGTCCTTTAATGCTTTCAAACCTTCAAAAACAGATATTTGTCTTTCTAACCCCCCGAAAACAGGTGGCAGGCATTTCGTAATACCTTGTGAGGCTGCGATATATAAATCTGCATCATCAGGATGAATAACGGTCTGGATATGGCTGATAAGATGATGATTTTCAAAAGCCTTCAAAGTGTGCTGCAACACCGGCTCGCCATTGAGGGGCTGATATTGTTTTGGCAAAGCTGATACCGGTTTAATCGCTGTATCGCTATCAGAGGCAGAAAAGCGATGCCCCCGACCTGCGGCAACAATAAGCGCTATATTTTTATTTTCGGAACCTTGCGACATGACACCAACCTAATATGCTCCGCGAATAAAGGCGATAGAATTTATATTATCCACTTGCTCTTTTGGGGTGAATTGCCTACTTTGCTCAAAATTTAGGCAATTTTTTGTTGTGACCGATTTATGAACACATCATTCTCAACCCCTACGGATAATAGTCCACTACCAGGCATGGTTGCGTTGGCACCGATGTCTGGTGTGACGGATTTACCGTTTCGAAAACTCTCTCTTAATGTTGGGTGTGATTGGGTTGTAACTGAGATGGTTGCCAGTGAGCCGCTCGTCGAAGCGCGTCCCGATGTCGTGCGCCGTATGGCAGGTTATGAAGCCTGTAATGGCACATCTCATGATAAAGTGAAAAAACCCTTCATTATACAGCTTGCGGGTCGTGACCCCTATTGGATGAGTCTGGGCGCAAAACTGGCCGAAGAATCTGGGGCAGATATAGTGGATATTAACATGGGGTGCCCTTCACGTCAGGTTACTGGGGGGCTGTCCGGGTCTGCGTTAATGCGTGAAGAAGATTTAGCAATGGATATCATCAAAGCCACGGTGGATGCGGTTTCCATTCCTGTAACTTTGAAAATGCGGCTGGGTTGGGATCATGACTCTCTTAATGCGGCTGATATTGCTGCAAAGGCTGAAGAACTGGGCGTGTATTTCATAACTGTTCACGGACGCACAAGATGCCAGTTTTATAAAGGGCAGGCAGACTGGAAGGCTGTTAATAATGTTGTTAAGGCTGTCTCAATACCCGTTATCGTGAATGGTGACATCACAACAGCCAAGCAAGCTCAAGCAGCGTTAGATCAGTCAGGCGCAGCGGCGGTAATGATTGGTCGTGCCGCTATTGGTAATCCCTGGTTGCTGGATGAAGTGGCATGTTCTCTCACGCAAAACAACCTGACTTCTTTTTCTTCACAGCAACGATGTGAGCAGGTTCAGACTTGGTATGCCGATATATTAGATTTATATGGCGAGAAGCTGGGTAATCGCATGGCACGCAAACATCTTGCAGGGTTTGTTGATACAGAGTTTTCAGAGCCGCATTTGGGTGATGAGGTGAAATTAGAAGACATAAAATATTATAAATCAAAGCTTTGTCAGATTGAAAACCCTAGTGATGTTTTTCATGAGATTGAAACACTTTTTCTCAGAAAGTCAGACATTTTCCGAAATACGGTAGCCGCCTAGAAAGACAGTATGAGCAAAACAACAGCTAAAACAGATGAGCTAAATCTTCTTGCCGCTATTCCCCAGCCATTTTTGGCACTGAACCGCGACGGTCAGCTTATGTATCTTAATTTGGCAGCCGAGGAATTTTTTGCTGCGAGCCGTAATCTGATGATTGGCAAGACCTTTAGTTCATTCGTGCCTTTTGGTAGTCCGATTTTATCTTTGATTGAGCAGGTTTTTAAGACCGGTCATTCCGTGAATGAATATAATATTGATCTTGGTACGCCGCGTAATGGTCGGAAGAAACCCGTGGATGTGCTGGTCGCACCCGTGTCCTCCGACGCGTCAGGGACTGTCGGGTCATTCAATGATATTGATGACCTTGAAAGCGTGATTGTTATTATCCAGCAAAGGTCGATTGCGTCTAAAATTGACCAGCAATTAACGCATCGCGGGGCGGTTCGTTCCGTTAGTGGAATGGCGGCAATGTTGGCGCATGAAATTAAAAACCCCCTTTCTGGTATCCGAGGAGCCGCGCAATTACTTGAAAGTGATTTGAGCGAGGCGGATAAAAACTTAACCTCCTTAATCTGTGCTGAGGCAGACAGGATTGCAGGGCTTGTTGATGAGTTTGAGGTCTTTACGGATAGCCCAAGAGAGTTTGATGAAAATTTAAACATTCACTCCATTCTTAATCATGTCATTCAGTTGGCACGGGCGGGCTTTGCCAAAAAACTTAAAATCAATGAAGTTTACGATCCCTCTTTACCGCCATTACGGGGTAATCGTGACCAGCTTATTCAAGTCTTTTTAAATCTCGTAAAAAATGCTGCCGAAGCCTGTGATGCCAAGAATGGAGAAATCACACTTATCACCGCATTCCGCCCTGGAGTAAGACTTGCTGTGCCGGGAAAAGGTAAGCGCGTCAGCCTGCCGCTAGAGTTTAGCGTGATTGATAATGGTGCAGGTATCGATGAGGATCTGAAGCATATTATTTTTGAGCCTTTCGTAACCGGCAAGCAGGGTGGGTCAGGCCTCGGGCTTGCTTTGGTTGCTAAAATTATTGGAGATCATGGTGGCATTATTGAATGTGAAACAGAGTCAGGGCAGACAATTTTTAGAGTCTTAATGCCGATGTCTGCCGCACCATCTGATACGCAGGAGAATAATAATGAGTAAGGGCGTTGTGCTACTCGCAGACGATGACAAAGCAATTCGGACAGTTGTTACACAGGCGCTTGTCAGAGCGGGCTATGAGGTTCTGGCAAGCTCAAATGCATCCATGCTCTGGCAATGGGTGATTAATGGTGAGGGCGTTCTGGCGATTACTGATGTGGTTATGCCAGATGAAAACGCTTTTGATCTTATCCCACGCATTAAAAGGATAAGACCTGAACTGCCCATTATTGTGATGAGTGCCCAGAATACATTTTCAACAGCTATGACTGCGGCTGAAAGTGGTGTGTATGAATATCTGCCTAAGCCTTTTGATTTAACGGAGCTTGTTTCTATAGTTGGTCAAGCGATTGCCTCGGCTGAAAAGCCTGCTGTTGAAAAGGAAGAAGAAGAGACCGATGAGGATATGCCGCTTATCGGGCGCTCAGCGGCAATGCAGGAGATTTATCGCGGCCTGGCTCGTATGACGCAGAATGATTTGACGGTCATGATTTTTGGCGAGAGTGGTACGGGTAAAGAGCTTGTTGCGCGTGCATTGCATGATTTCTCGTCCCGTAAGCATAATCAATTTGTACCAATTAATATGGCGGCAATTCCAAGAGAATTGATTGAAAGTGAATTATTTGGTCACGAAAAAGGTTCTTTTACTGGGGCTGATCAACGTGTTGAAGGTCGATTTGCTCAAGCTGAGGGAGGTACATTATTTTTGGATGAAATTGGTGACATGCCAATGGAAACGCAAACACGATTATTGCGTGTTTTGCAGGAGGGAGAATATACAACCGTAGGTGGGCGCAAAGCGATTAAAACCAATGTGCGTATTGTTGCCGCCACAAATCGCGATTTAAGCCAACTTATTAATCAGGGGCTGTTTAGGGAAGATCTTTATTATCGTTTGAACGTTGTACCGTTGCGCCTACCGCCTTTGAGAAATAGGGTCGAGGATGTGCCGGATTTATGTCGACATTTCCTCCATCAAGCAGAAGTTGAGGGGCTGCCGGCGCGCTCGGTCTCCAAGGAAGGCCTTGAATTTTTAAAAGATTGGCACTGGCCGGGTAATGTCCGTGAGCTTGAGAATTTGATGCAAAGAGTGGCGGCTCTTTATAATGAAGATGTTATTGATGTGTCCGTTCTTAAGCAGGAACTTGGGGTTAATCAGGTGTCGTTTCCTAATCAAGAGTCGGTAAGTGGTAAATCACTCTCCGAAAGTTTGGACATGCATCTTACGCGATATTTTTCTGATCACAAAGATGGCTTGCCACCCAACGGGCTTTATGACCGCGTGTTGCGAGAGGTCGAAGAACCTCTCATACGCCAATCCCTTGCCGCGACCAATGGTAACCAGATCAAGGCGGCTGATTTGCTAGGGCTGAACCGGAACACGCTCCGTAAGAAAATCCGTGAATTGGATATTGATGTAATCCGGGTACCTAGAAAAAATTAATTTTATGAGACTGTTGAACTGAGAAAATTTAGTTCTGCGGGTTAATCCACCAGCTATCAATCTGTGCGCCATAAAGCGCATGTCTCCAACTGTGTTCAACCTGACTCCAGACGGCAAACCATTGACGTGGCAAATGATATAACGGGACGACATAATGCCCACCCATCAATAAGCGATCCAGAGCGCGGGCGGCTGTTACAAAATCTTCACGCTTTCGTGCTTGGGTAAGGGCTTCAATAGCACGGTCAACCTGTTTGCTTTTGATGCCAGGGTAATTACGACTACCCTTTTGATCGGCGGCTGCTGACCCCCAGTAAAATGCTTGTTCATTGCCAGGTGAAAGAGAGGCGTACCAATTATAAATAATCATATCGAAATCAAAAGATTGGAGGCGGTTCTGATATTGCGTGGCATCGACATATCGAACTTTTGCCATGACCCCAATACTGTTCAACATGCGACTATAAGTAAGGGCAAGTCGCTCGTCCTCCCGCGTTTGAACAAGAATCTCGAACTCTAATTCGTCACCACTGCGCTTATGTGCAAGGCGTCCATCCACAATGGCGTAACCGGATTTTTTAAGAAGGTCCAGAGCTGTCTGTCGGACTTGACGATTGTGACCCTTATCATCACCTGCCGGCGCGACATAACCATTTTGTAAAATGTTGCGCGGTAGTTTTGCCCCACGCAGAATTTTCATCTCCGCTGGTGAAGCAGATTGTCCTTGTGCGCTGAGATCAGAGTTTTGGAAATAACTTTCGGTACGCTGATAAGCGCCACTGAAAAGAGATTTATTAATCCAGTCAAAGTTTAAAACCAGAGACAGAGCGCGGCGCACCTGTATATCTTTGAAAGATTTTTTTCTGGTATTAAATACGAAGCCTCGTAAACCTGAAGGTATTCCGGTTTTGATTTCTTTTTTGATAATGCGTCCATCACGCGCTGCAGGAAAGTCATAGCCTGTTTGCCATCGCTTAGGGTCAGTTTCGCGCCATAAATCTATGAGCCCCGCTTTGAATGCTTCAAAGGCAGAATTTTCATCACGAAAATATTCATAATCAAGACGTTCAATATTGTGCCGCCCTTTATTAAAGGGCATTGAAAGCCCCCAATAGTTTTTATTGCGCCGGTAGGTAATACGACGTCCGGGTTCAATTGTTTCAACCATGTAGGGGCCGCTGCCGACGGGAAGTTTCATAGAGATATCGTCAAATGCTGCCCCTTTATAGATATGTTCCGGAAGAATGGGCATGAGCCCAACAATTAACGGGAGTTCCCTATCGGGGTTGTCGGTGTTGAAAATAAACTTTATTTGTCCAGACGCAGGGCGCTCCAAAGCCGTGACTTGCCCATAATAATATCTATGGTTCGGGCGTCCGCGCGCTTTCAGTGTTTCATATGAAAAAATTACATCTTCGATACGCACAGGCTTACCGTCTGAAAATCGGGCCTCTTGGCGTAAAGTGAAAGTTACTGAGCTTCGATCTTCGGCAGTTTCAATGCTTTCAGCGAGCAAACCATATAGGGTGAAGGGTTCATCATTATGGCGAACCATAAGGCTTTCAAATACGAAATCACGTAAACCTTCAGGTGCCGTGCCGCGAACCAGAAAGGGATTCAGGCTGTCAAAGCTACCAATTTCTGCTCGGGTGAGTTTGCCTCCGATAATCGTTCGGCTGTCGGCAAAAGAGAATTTTTTATAATTAGATGGCAGGCTCATTTCCCCGTGCATGGCGATGCCATGTGAGGTTTGAGCGAGAGCAATAGAGACGCCAAGCATTGAAATGCTGCCAATAATGTGAGCAACAATAAGGCTGAAGGTGAGTGTTTTAAGAAATTTAGGACGCATTAAAAATCAGTAGGCTGGTTGTGTTTGGACCACTTGATATTGCGGTAATTAAAATCTTTTGCAAGGGTTGGTTTTACAATTTCAAAATATGGCGAAATATCGAAATCGCGGGGTGTGTAAAGCGAATGATGCCGAATATGAAATATTTCTTTGGCATTTTCGCGGGTCACTGTGGGTAATATCGGATATCGGATTTGTTCAAAGGCTTCGGCAATTAAAGTCGAGCATATCGCGCGTGTCGGTTCGCCACTACCTAATGCCAGCATGCGTCGCCGCCATTTTTGTGGTACCGGCGGTTGTGGAAAGGTGAAGCGAATTAAATCAATAAAATTTTTGATGTCATATTGGCGCCCTATTGAGGCGATGAGGGCATCCATCAATGTCTGGCGATCCGCGTTGATGAGTTTAACCGGTCGACATAGGCGGGTGTTAAAACCGTCATATTTATTCAAAGACACAGCTATAACCCCCTTGCCGGCATCGGCTTCAATAAGCTCGGCAGGGTTACCATATTCGTCTGTCAATCCGGAGTCCGGTCCAACATAGATGGCCGCATGAGACCATGTTGATTGGGTGAGGTATTTGATGGCCAATGAGATACGTAAATTGCCGTCAATAAGTAAAACATCTCCAGGCTGGATACAGGGTCTCAAATCAGCTGCAGTGGTCGTTGAGAATGAGTGATAACCGAGAACAGGCTCATCAAGATATTGCACAAGTCGTCGTCCCAACCAGTGAAATAATTTGCTGAACATTTAGTTTGTCACTCAATGTGTGTTGTTGGTGAGTACCTGATATTGACCCCGGTCATAGGCACCGAAGATTTCGTTAATTTGCGGATGATTTACGGGGAGGTCAAGATCATCAGCCAATAAATTCTGTTCGGATACATAGGCGATATATTCGGTCTCTTCATTCTCTGCAAGAAGATGATAAAAAGGCTGGTTTTTATGAGGTCGGATATCTTCAGGAATCGACTCCCACCATTCATCCGTATTGTCGAAAACCGGGTCGACATCAAAGATGACGCCTCTGAACGGAAAAAGCCTGTGTTTTACGACTTGTCCGATTGTGAATTTAGCTTTCTTGAGTGTGAATGTTTTGGTCATAACAAGAACCTAGCACGACTATTAAATTTGTCGATATCGTGAAATGCTAATTGTTAAAATATATTGAACAGATTAACCTCAAATCTAGATTTAGAAATTTGTCTGTCCCATTTTAAAATAGGTAACTGCGTCATGAAACTCTACACAGCCGATGGTATTCCCAATCCCAGAATTGTCGATGTTGCCATGTATGAAAAGAATCTCAATCTAGAGAGAATTATTGTTGATTTTCTTGAAGGCGAGAACCGTGCAAGTTCTTTTCTTACGAAAAATCCTGCTGGGCAGATACCAGTCCTTGAATTGGATGACGGGACAATTATCTCAGAGGTTACGGCAATTATTGAGTATTTTGAGGAAGTCTGCCCCGACCCGTTTTTAGTTGGGGCTACCGCGAAAGAGCGTGCGGAAGCACGTATGTGGGCGCGCCGTGTTGACCTTGCTGTGATGGAGCCGATGTCCATGGCTTTTAAATATGGCATAGGGAAAAATTATTTTGAAAAGCGCATTACCGTCTATCCCGAAGCGGCTGAAAGTATGAAAAACAAAGCCCAGGATGGACTTGTTTGGCTTGATAATGTGCTGGCAGGTAAGCAATTTTTATGTGGGGATCGTATGACTTACGGCGATATAATGCTTTATTGTTACACGGATTACTTCAAAAAAACGGGCCAAAAAGTTGAAAGTGGACTTGTGCATTTGACGCATGTGCTTGACTCAATTGCTGAACGCTCTTCAGTTCAAAAAACGGCTTAAAATTTAAGCCAACAATAAAAAAGAGATAATAATGACTGACTTTCCGCCGATTGCTGACTCACCTTTAAACAGGCTCCTTGGTGTTGAAATTGTTTCATGCGACCCTGAAACAGGGCATGTAAAATGTACCTTCAATATTTCAGAGGATTTGAATAATCTACAGGGCATTATTCATGGTGGTATTGTTGCAACCATGTTGGATCAACTCTGCGGTGTAGCTTTGGCTTATAAACGCGAAAAATTCAAAACACCGGAGCAGGTAACGCTTGATTTAAATGTGCGTTTTATGCGTCCGGTTGCTGCAGGGCCCTTATGGGGTATAGGTCAAGTGGAGCGTATGGGGCGCACCATTGGTTTTGTGGAAAGTATGCTTTATGACGACCAAGACCGATTGCTTGCCAAAGCCACAACCAGCTTTAAAATTTTGTCATAAGATTATATTGAACGACCGATAAGTTCTTTCATAATCTCGGATGTACCGCCATAGATACGCATAACACGCGCATCACGCCACATTCTGGCTATTGGATATTCATTCATATAGCCGGCGCCGCCATGGAGTTGCAATGCGGCGTCAATTATCTCACAAGCCATCTCCGTATGCCATAATTTGCAAACAGACGCTTCGCTATTTGTCAGTTTGCCTTCAACATGGCGTTCAATACACCAATCCAAATGTGCCCAGCCAACTTGAAGTTTGGATTGTAAATCTGCCAGAGTGAAGCGAGTGTTTTGGAAGTCAAAAACCGTCTTACCAAAAGCAGGGCGGTCTTTCACGAATTTGACAGCCTCGTCAAAGCCTCTTTGAGCCATACCCATAGCAGATACGGCGATGGAGAGGCGTTCTTGTGGCAACTGGGTCATCAGATAAACAAAACCCATACCTTCTTCACCGAGAATATTCGTCATTGGGACGCGGGCATCATTGAAAAATAATTCTGATGTGTCAGCGCTATGCTGTCCAACCTTGTCAAGGTTTCGTCCACGCTCAAAACCTTCCGTATCGGCATCAACCAAGATAAGAGAAATCCCTTTGGCACCAAGTGATGGATCTGTTTTCGCGACGACAATAATAACATCGGCATTTTGTCCGTTGGTGATGTAGGTCTTCGAGCCGTTTAGAACATATTCATTGCCGTCTTTAATCGCCGTCGTACGTACTCCCTGCAGGTCAGAGCCTGCGCCAGGTTCGGTCATAGCGATGGCGGTAACAATGTCGCCGGAAATAATACCAGGCACATATTTTTCAATTTGGTCTTGAGTGCCGTATTGAACAAAATAATCTGCGGTGATGTCATTTTGCAGGGTGAAGCCCGCTGAAGAGCCCATATAGGCAAGCTCTTCGGAGAATATTGCATTAAAAGAAAAGTCCAGTCCTAGACCCCCCATTTCCTCTGGAACAGTCATGCCAAGTAGTCCGGCATCGCCCATGGCTTTCCATGCTTCGCGTCCAACAATACCCTCTTCTTCGTGTTTATCCAGATGCGGCACCATCTCCTTATCAAAGACTTTGCGTACCGTGTCGCGGAACATATTGTGTTCTTCTTTGTAAAATTTACGTGCGTGCGTGGATAACATTCTCATCTCCTGATTGCTGGCATTCTTATTTCAAGAAATAACCTACAAAAGAGTATGTGCTTATTCAAACACTAAACGTGCGACTAATTGTTGATTATGAGTTGATTGATAATGCCACGAACAATCAGCTTTATCACTGGTGGTTCGAATGACAATTCCCTCGAGACATCTTTAGAGCGGACTTCAAATAAATCTGTATCAGTTTTGGCAACCAATCTTGCTGTGCGGGGCATGCTTGTCAAGGCGGCTATTTCACCAAAGGATTGGCCGGATGTGAGATTGGCAAGTACTTTACCGGTTTCATCGACAACATTCATCGAGCCTTCTGAGATATAAAAGAAAGTGTCACTTTTATCTCCGACATCAAATAGTATTTCGCCTTCTTTAATATTGAAATGGTTATAGCGATCGAGTTGATTGATGAATCGATCATCGACCAGATGATGTGATGAACGTTCTTTTTGTCCCATAATCCGGTCATGCGTGTATTTGATAATGCCGCGGGTGAGGGGGCGTAAATTATCAATGGCAGATTTGATAATACCAAAATCAATAATAGCTACTTTGACATAGCCCTCAGTTCGATAATCAAAATGAATTTTATTTGGGGCCAGCACTTCCGCTGCACCAATCATACTTCCTTCGCCCAGCAGATATTCATTCGTGAATGAGTCGTAATATCTAACGCGCCCCTCAAGGATGCAGTAGCAAGCATTCAAGGGCGTGCCTTTGCTAATCATGCTGTCATTGAGTTTACCTATCTCGATTTCCCGACCCATTTCGTTGAGAATTTTTAAGGTTTCTTTAGATTTGATAATCTTGCGCCCTTTTTCATCAATATTAGGCGTTTTGGGCATTTCAGTTGGCAAGACAGATGAAGAGTTTTCACTCTCTGAAATCACTTGAGCAATTTTTTCAAAGCGATCTGAGGGACTATTTACAGCAGGCTTTTGGTCCTTTGCGGGCATTTTTTCATTGTTGGTGCGGCTTGGCACGTCGGCAAGAATGTTTGCAAGGTGTTGGTCAGTATTTTCCGAACTGAGATCATCAATCTCATCCTCAATTTTTTCCTTCGCTAAGTCGGCTGGTGTTTCAGTGTTATCCTGAAAACCGGCTACCAAAGGGTGAGTTGCAGGTGTGGGAGCTACTTCATGAGTAGTATCTTGGTGAGGCGTAATGGCTTTGTTAACAACTTCTTGTGCGGGCTCATCAATGAAGTACTCCATATCCTCATCATTATCCAGCCACACGGACGCATCATCGGCATATTCAGCCAACATATCGCGAAGATATTTTGCTCTTTCTTTAATGTCGTCTACTGTTCTTTGCATCTCAACCTACCCGCAACAGTCATTTCACATGACAAATAAATTCTATTGCAAATTTCAGACCGATTTGTACGATCATTTTAAATATCACAATTAAATGTATTTCTAAATAAAGGGTTAAGCTTATTAATCAAGCACGTGTGCAACTGTGGACATTTTACGGGCAAGAATGACGTCATCCTCGTCGGATAGCTTGAATTGGTTTTTTAAAACATCTTTGTGCTTAACAAAGAAAATCAATTTAGCTGTTTTAATGTAGTGATCGATGATTTTCTCGATTTCTTTGGTTGCTTTTGCTGCATCCGGGCCGAAAATAAATTCATTTTGAAGCCCGGCTCTGATTTGTTGCATAGACTGGTTTTTTACCATCATCACATTTTTTTGGTAATTTTTAAACTTGCTTTCAATGAAGTCAGCAAGCTCAAACCTTTTTTCCAAATCCATTTTTGGAAGTTTGACCGTAATAAGGCCGTCCTCCGCATTTTCTTCAACCTGTTTAAAGTTTTTTTCTTCTTTGAGGATTTTAATTACGGCAGTTCGCGCTTCAGCATCTGTTGAACGTAATTCAATTCGATCCAAAAAGGCTTGCACATTGACTAAGTCCATGGCTCGGCGCGATTTCTTTTTAACAACAATTTTTGTGTTTCTGAGGATTTGGTTATTTTCCTCTGAGGTACCGGCTTCGCGTATTTCTTTCACAAAAGTGATGAAGCGGTCACGCATCCGAGACTCGAACGAGTCGCTGTAGCTCATTAATTCTGTATTTTTCTTGAAGAAGAGGTTCTCGAGAAGTAACTCAAGAGCTTCATCGTCCATTAACGCACTATTACTCATAACTTTCCCTCGTTTATTTTATATCACATCAGGAATATTTGAGTACAGAGTTTGTATAAAATTTCTAAACAATGTGACAATTTTAATCACGACAACTTGATGAATATGGTGCAGTCGTTTAAGACGAAAGTGGAGTCTTCAGAGTAAATAACACGTATAAGAAAATTCTGTTTTAAATATGAGGGAATAAGAATGTCATTAGATCAAAAGCAGATACTGTCTGCAGCCACCGCCATTCGGGAGGCCTATGAGACTAAATCTCCGATTGATGCTTTGCGCAAAAGCTATGACATGGAAATCGACGATGCTTATGCTGTCCAGGAAGAAAACACAAAATACTGGTTAAAGCAGGGTCGGCTATTGAGTGGGCGTAAAATTGGTGTAACCTCTCACGCCGTGCAAAGTCAGCTTGGTGTCAATCAGCCGGATTTTGGTATGTTGTTTTCTGACATGGCTTTTGCAGACGGGCAGGAGATTTCCATGTCTCATTTACTTCAGCCCCGCATTGAAGGTGAAATTGCCTTTTATCTTGGTAAAGATCTCGATAGTACAGGCATTACGCTGGCGGAGGTTTTGTCGGCCATAGAATATGCTGTCGCTGCGATTGAGGTTGTTGATAGCCGCATCGCTGCTTGGGATATTCAAATCACAGATACAATTGCCGATAATGCCTCTTCAGGCCTTTATGTATTAGGTTCTCGTCCGGTCAAGCTGGATGCTTTCGACCATCTGAATTGCGGCATGGTCATTGAGAATAATGGTGAAGTTGTATGTTCGGGGCAAGGCTCCGCCTGTCTCGGTAATCCCCTCAATGCATGTCTTTGGCTGGCGCAGATGATGATTAAATATGGTCGCCCTCTCAAGGCAGGGGATTTAATTCTGTCTGGTGCGCTCGGGCCGTTAACGCAAGTTGAGGGTGGGCAGGTTTATGAAATGAAAATCGAAGGGCTTGGTTCAGTACGCGCTGATTTTACAGCTTGAGATTTAAATAGCCTTCTAAATTGAGATGAAAAGAAAGTAATATGTCCAAAATTAAATGTGCTCTTATCGGTTCAGGAAATATCGGAACCGACCTGTTAATCAAAATTCAGGAAACCTCGGATATTCTTGAAGCGGCTCTTGTGATTGGTATTGACGCTGACTCCGACGGTCTCCGTATAGCACGTGAGCGTGGTGTGGCAACCACCCATGAGGGCATTGAGGGGGCGGTGGCGTCTGATATATGGTCAGAGATTGTAATTTGCTTCGATGCAACGTCGGCAGGCGCGCATAAAATCCATAACGAAATCTGTGTACGCGATGGCAAATTGATGGTGGATTTGACGCCGGCGGCTATTGGCCCGTTTTGTATCCCTCCCGTTAATGCCGATGAGCATGTAGACAAGCAGAATGTGAATATGGTGACCTGCGGCGGGCAAGCCACCATTCCAATGGTCTATGCTGTTACCCGTGTGAGCGACAGCGTACCTTATGCCGAAATCGTAGCTTCTGTTTCGTCGCGCTCTGCGGGGCCGGGCACACGTGCCAATATTGATGAATTTACAGAAACCACCGCGCGCGGCGTTGAGGTGATTGGCGGGGCAGAAAAAGGTAAGGCGATTATTATTCTCAATCCTGCCGAACCGCCCATGATTATGCGCGACACAATCTATGCGTTTTCAGTTGGCGGCGAGGAAGATAAAATCCGCCAAAGCGTTGAGGATATGGTTGCCGAGGTTCAGAAATATGTGCCGGGCTATCGCCTGAAACAAGAAGTTCAATTTGAGCGCTTTACCGGCAATAGCCGTCTTAAAATCCCGGGGCAGGGTGAATATGAAGGCGTTAAAACAACGATTTTCCTTGAGGTAGAAGGTGCGGGTCATTATCTGCCGAATTATGCGGGTAATCTCGACATTATGACATCTGCGGGTATGGCAACCGCCGAACGCATGGCGACAAAAGTACGAGGGGGTGTGGCATGAGTGGCTTTTTGAAAGATCCTACCAAAGAAAAACTTTATATTCAGGATGTTACCTTGCGCGATGGTATGCATGCTATCCGACACATGTATGGCATTGATCATGTAGCAATGATTGCCAAGGCGCTCGACGAAGCTGGTGTTGATGCGATTGAAGTCGCACATGGTGATGGTCTTTCCGGCGCCAGCTTTAATTACGGGTTCGGCGCGCATACCGATTGGGAATGGATTGAAGCCGTTGCCGATGTGATTGATAATGCTGTTCTGACAACGCTCATTCTGCCGGGTATTGCGACGGTTGAGGAATTAAAGCGGGCTTATGACCTTGGTGTGCGGTCTGTGCGTGTTGCCACGCATTGCACAGAAGCAGATGTGTCCAAACAGCATATTGGTATTGCGCGGGATTTGGGGATGGACACCATCGGCTTTTTAATGATGAGCCATATGAGTGAGCCAGAGCAACTTGCAGAGCAAGCCAAGCTGATGGAAAGCTATGGCGCGACCACGGTTTACGTCACTGACAGTGGCGGGGCTTTGGATATGGATGGCTATGCGGCGCGTGTGCGGGCTTATTGTGATATTTTAGACCCGGCGACAGAAATTGGTGTGCATGCCCATCACAATTTATCTTTAGGGGTTGCGAACTCGATTGTTGCTGTTCAAAACGGCGTGCGGCGCGTGGATGCGTCTTTGGCGGGCATGGGTGCGGGGGCAGGTAATGCCCCACTGGAAGTGTTTATCGCGGCGGCTGACCGGAAGGGCTGGCAGCATGGTTGCGATGTATACAAACTTATGGATGCTGCCGAAGAATTGGTGCGCCCATTGCAAGACCGCCCGGTTAGGGTTGATCGGGAAACGCTCTCATTGGGTTATGCGGGTGTGTATTCTTCCTTCTTGCGTCATGCGGAAAAAGCGTCAGAAGATTACGGCATTGATGTCCGTACAATTTTGGTTGAACTTGGCAGACGCCGCATGGTTGGCGGACAAGAAGATATGATTGTCGATGTCGCGCTCGACCTCCTGAAACAACAAAATTAGAATCAGTCATCATCTTGAAGCTACTATTTCCGTTAATGGTTTTTAATTAACCCAATCGTTTGCTCAGAAAAGCCAGCCTAAACACGCCCATAAATATTGCTATAAGACATGTGCAATACAGATAATTTGACAACGTTGTCACAAAAAGTAATTATCAAGCCTAATATAATAAGAGCTAACATTATTGGGAGGGAATAATGCTTACATTTCTAGATTTATCCGTGATTGCAATCTACGGAGCCGTATTGATGGGTGTCGCGCTTTATGTTTCCAGAGCGCCAGCAGATCACGAAGTTAATAGTAAAGATTATTTCCTTGCCGGTAACAGCCTGAAATGGTGGGCGGTTGGTGCTTCTTTAATTGCGGCCAATATTTCTGCTGAGCAAATTATTGGGCAATCAGGGCAGGGGTTTGTCGTTGGGCTGGCGATTGCCGCTTATGAATGGCAGGCCGCCTTGGTGCTGATTATTGTTGCGAAATATTTTCTACCAATATTCCTTGAGAAAAAAATCTATACCATGCCGCAATTTTTGGAGACCCGCTTTGGGGGTGAGGTCAAATTGCTTTTGGCAATATTCTGGGTCGTGCTCTACACATCTGTCAATTTAACTGCTGTTTTGTGGCTTGGGGGGCTGGCGCTTAACGCGCTTACCGGTTGGAGTGTTATGTATTGCATGATTGGTCTGGCTGGATTTGCCGTGCTTTATTCAATTTATGGCGGGCTTAAAGCCGTTGCGCTGACCGACATTATTCAAGTGGTCATTCTGGTTGTCGGCGGTGCAGCCATTACGGGTATTTTGCTGTCCATGGTGAATGTTGGAGGTAGCATGCTTGGGGGTTTTGGTGTGCTTATGAATGACATTCCGGGTCATTTTAAAATGATTTTATCTCCAGAAAATCCAAGCTATCAGGATTTACCCGGTATCTGGACTTTGCTTGGCGGTTTGTGGGTTTTGCATTTCTCTTATTGGGGGTTTAACCAATACATTATTCAAAGAGCGCTCGGCGCCGAAAGTCTACAAGAGGCGCGTAAAGGTCTGGCATTTGCCGCATTTTTGAAACTTTTAATTCCGGTTATTGTTGTTATTCCAGGCATTGCAGCTTTGTGGCTGGCGCAAAATGCTCAGTTGGATATGGCAACGCTTCAAGCCAAGCCTGACTCGACTTATGGCGTTTTAATGACTTTGATGCCTCAAGGTCTGCGTGGGTTGGTTTTTGCCGCACTCATCGCTGCCATCGTTTCTTCATTGGCCTCCATGATGAACTCCATCTCAACGATTTTCACAATGGATATTTATCGTGATTATCTTGCGACAGAAAAAACCGAACAGCATTATGTGACAGTTGGGCGGTTTACATCGCTTGCTTCTATTGTAATTGCGGTCATTTTAGCCCGCCCGTTTCTTGGCGGTATGGCCAGCGCGTTTCAAACCATTCAAGAATATACAGGTTATATCGCGCCCGGTATTGTAGCGGTTTTCCTGTTAGGTATGTTCTGGAAGAGATGCAATTCTCAAGGTGCCTTTGGCATGCTTGTTGTGTCGGTGGGGTCAAATATCATTCTTAAACTCGCAACACCGGATACACCTTTCGTCATCCGTATTTGGGTGGTTTTCTTGGCCTGCTTAGCAGCTGGATATATCATTTCAATACTGACGAAAGAACCAGAAGCCGGACAGCCCGTGGATCTTTCCGGCATCAGGTTTGAAAGCGCAGCCCTTTTTAATCGCTTGTCGATTGCTATTGGTGTATTGCTGACCGGTATTTATATATTCTTCTGGTAGTCGCCCTAAAAAACGTAACCAAATAATTATTGCGGACAGCTTGTCAATTCATCTGAGCTGACAAGCTCTGCATTGTGAACTGACAATTCCCATCCTTGCTTGGCTTGCATAAATAACGGAACTTCGACTTTTGTGGGGTCAAGACCTTTGCTTACAAAACAACTGAGGGGAATTTTTACCTCTTGCCATTTATCTTGGGGGAGGTCTGTCAGAACTGACGATATTGCCAATGAACCAATGCACGCCTCGCCGCAAATCATCCCTATAATGAATTCATCATCGCCAGCCTTTGATAGTTTCAGCGTCATGGAGAGCGCGAGCAAGTCGTAATTAGGCATTTGCGTGATATTAAAAGGGCGGGCTAGACGAGCTGAGGCATTCGCCAAGTTATCGTTTACCCAGCTCAACTTTCTGGAGTCTTCCTGGGCTTGATAATCCGTGCCAGAAGAGGTCAGGCTTCCACCAAGGCTTTTCAGGTTCAGCATAGGAGCCGGTGTGTTTGAATTGGTGAGGTCGCCAAGATAAAATTCAAGCGGCTCAACGGCTTTCCCTTTGGCAAGAATTTGACCTGAGAAAACTTTTTCAGGTTTTTGTAAAACATCTGACACGGGCAGGGCAGCGAGTTGCACATCATCGGCATAGTTTAGGCCATAGCCAAATTGAAACGCAGAACCATCATTCTTGCGAACCAATTGGCCCGTTTCTTCAACAGGCCATGAGAATGGCAATTTGCCAACAAAATCAAATTGTGGTGAGCCATCAGCAGAAGCAACAATAACATCCGCAATCCCGCCAGCTTCCGTGCCGGGTAGCCAAGCTGCAACAAATGCATCGGATAGGTTTATATGGCTGTTGACCCAGAGTGGACGACCGCTAATGAAAATGGCAACAACCGGAACGCCGTCGGCTTTGAGTTGCTTAAGAATGTTAAGGTTAGGATCGCCTTCAAATTCATAAATCAAATCCATTCGATCGCCATGAAATTCCGCATAGGGGTCTTCCCCAAAAACAACAATCGCAGCATCGGGCCTTTGTTCATAAGACCCGTCGGGCGACCAGCTAATTGTGCCACCTGTTTGGGTGATGGCAGCCTCAAGACCTGAATAAATGGTTTCGCCGGTTTTAAATTCGTCATTCGCGTTGTCATTACCCTGCCATGAAAGTGTCCAACCACCCGTCTGATGTTTCATGGATTTGGCAACCGCACCCACCACCATAACATTGGCTTTTGGTTTAATGGGAAGGGCTTGATTATTGTTCTTAAGCAAAACAAGTGATTTACGAACAGCTTCACGCGCTAAGGCACGATGCTCGGCAATTCCCAGTGACTCTTGTTTGGTCTCCGGACGTTGTGACGGAAGGCCGGCTTCAAAAATACCAGCGGTCACTTTGGCTTGAAGGACTCTGAGAACAGCCTCATCCAGACGGGCCATTGGGACGTCGCCACTCTCAACCTGTGATTTGAGGGACTCGTAAATGCCTTTCCAGCTTTCAGGCGCCATATACATATCAACACCGGCAAGGAAAGCGTCTGGGCAATTCGTCGCCGTACACCCTGGTATCTCGGCATGACCATTCCAGTCGCCAACAACAAAACCGTTAAAATTCATTTCATCGCGAAGCAGATCGGTCAGATAGGGTTTATTTTCGTGCATCTTGGTACCATTCACACTTGAGAAGGATGCCATTACGGATTGCACATCATTTTGGAAAGCCTGTTTATAGGGAAAGGCGTGAATATTTCGTAGTTCCTGTTCGGTAACAATCGTGTCACCTTTATCAATGCCGTATTGTGTGCCACCGTCACCGACAAAGTGCTTTGCGGTAGCAATAATTTTTTTATCGCCCAGATAATTTTCAGTGCCAGGTTTACCCTGCAGGCCTAAAATGAGTGCTGCACCAAGATCTGAAACGAGCTGCGGGTTTTCCGAATAACTTTCATAGGTGCGTCCCCAACGATAATCGCGCGCTACGGCAACAGTGGGAGCAAAGACCCAATCTAAACCTGTTGCACGAACTTCGTGAGCAGTAACAGCACCAATTTTTTCGAGTAGAACGGTATCGCGTGTCGCGCCGAGGCCAATATTGTGCGGAAAGATTGTAGCAGATTGCAGGTTATTATGACCGTGAACAGCATCAGTCCCCCAAATGGCGGGGATACCAAGACCACCATCTGAAATATCTGTTGAAGCTAACCACATGGCATCGGCTAGACTCACCCATTCCTGCCACTCAGCAGTTTTTCCTCCTCCAGGGGCGGAATTACCGCCATTTAAAATGGACCCAAGATTATATTTTTGAACCTCTTCAGGGGTGACAGAGCCAATATCAGCTTGAATAACTTGCCCAATTTTTTCTTCAAGTGTCATTTGCTCCAATATTATTTCTGCTTGAGATTTTTGTTTATCGCTGCAAGCTGTAATCTGTAATCCGATAACAATTACAATTAAATTTTTAATAATTTTTTTTGTAACAAAACTTTTAGACATTGAATTTCCCTGAAAATTTTTTTGTTTAACCCTTTATGGACTGAAAGACTGTTAAATTTTGGCATGTTAAGTAACTGGGCTTTAAACCCATGAAAGTTAAGAAATTTTTGCTTAGATAAAAGATTTTTTAATCAGTTAAACCTTTCGAGTGAATGATTTAACTTTAAACACCCCCACATATTTATCAGTTATTTTGTCCTCAAGAAATGGATATTGTCTTTATTGGACAAAGTCAATGCATTAAAGGACAATTTGGCCAATTACTATAAAATTTATATTTTAAAAATGATTAGGACCCAATTTTTTGAGCTATTGATAAGTTTTTTTCTAATTTAAAAATTTGGAATCAATCTATTTTGATTTTTTATCCTTCCAGAGGTTATCTTGAGCACAATCCACGATGTAGCAGAAAAGGCTGGGGTTTCGGTTAAAACCGTTTCTAGAGTTCTCAATGATTATAGTCATGTGAGCGAGAAAACCCGTTTAAGAGTCCAAAATGCAATGGAAACACTCAACTACTCGCCTAGTTCGATTGCTAGACAAATGCGATTAGGTGATACGCTTAGCGTTGGTTTAATGTATGGCGATCCAAGTAGTGGCTATCAGTCAGGCTTAAATCAGGCATTTTTGGAAGCTTGTTTCAATGCTGGTCGTTATTTAGTAGCAGAATTATTGGACGAAACTAACAAAGATTGGATTGGTCAAGTAAGCCGTTTCTTGGATAAAACAAAAATTAAAAATCTTGTTTTGGTTCCTCCATTATGCGACTCCGTTGAAGTTCATGAACTTTTACGTCAAAAAGGGGTTAATTTTGTGTTAATTTCCCCGTCCCAGGCATTTCCTTCTTGTGTATCAATAGTAATTGATGAACAGCAGGCTGCCATGCAGCTAACAAAACATCTAATTGATCAAGGGCATAAAAGAATTGCTCACATTAGTGGTGATGTAATGCACGTAGCAAGCCTTCTTCGCCTGCAGGGCTATGAAAAGGTGCTTTCGGAGGCTGGTTTAGAGATTAATTCAGAATTGGTTAAAGAGGGTAGTTTTGATTACAAAAAAGCGCTGAGGTGTTCCCAAGAATTACTTTCTTTACCTGAAAGTAAACGTCCGACAGCTATTTTTTGTTCAAATGACGAAATGGCTGCAGCCACCATGATGGTGGCAAGTAAAATGGGGTTTAGTGTTCCTGATCAGTTGGCTATAGCTGGTTTTGATGACTCATTTATTTCTAAAGTATTGTGGCCGCAGTTAACTTCAGTTGCTCAACCTTTTTCAAAAATGGCATCAGAAGCAATGCTACAACTGAATAATTTTCCTAAAGCATTAGAATTTGATCCAATTGTAAGGGTTTTACCACATAAACTGCATGTTAGAGAGTCAAGTATTCTAACTTAATTGCCATCTTTCTTACCCACTCGCAAAAAGGCTAAGAGCTCAATTATGCTTTTAAATTCTGCGGGCATTTTGTAACAAAAATGTAACACTAAATAATTGAGTCACACAAATTTTGTCTCATATCAATAAATTTAATTGACAATGATGGACAATTTTAGTTTTCTGCTAAGACTTATAAAAATATTTGTGGGGGTAGTTTAAATGCAAAATTCATTTGCAAAGAAAACACTTAAAAATACACTTCTTGCTGGTGTGTCTGTTGCTGCTGTATCTTTAGGTATAGACGTAGCATCTGCGCAACAAAGTGAAGAAGTCGATGAGCTTATTGTTCAGGGCATTAGAAAAAGTCTTCAATCATCAAGCGATCTAAAAAGAAATGCAAAAGGGATTGTGGATGCAATTTCTGCTGAGGAGATGGGTAAATTCCCTGACACAAACTTAGCGGAATCACTCCAAAGAATTTCTGGTGTTTCCATTGACCGTCAACGTGGCGAGGGTTCAACAGTTACAGTTCGTGGTTTCGGGCCTGAATACAATTTGGTTACTTTTAATGGCCGCCAAATTGCAACATCTACTTTAGGTGATGGTGCAAGTGCTCCTTCCTCACGATCTTTTGATTTTGCTAATCTTGCCTCTGAGGGGATTGCAGGTCTTGAAGTTTATAAAACTGGTAAAGCTCCAGTTGCCAGTGGAGGTATTGGTTCAGTCATAAACATCAATACAACTCGTCCATTAGATGACAAAGGTTTTAAGGCAACTGCCTCTTACAAGGTCGTTCAAGATGAGTCTTGGAACGGTGGCTCCACACAAACTCCTGAAATTTCAGGTCTTATTTCAAATACTTGGGATTTGGCTGAAGGAGAGTTTGGTGTATCCCTATCTTTAATCTCCCAAGAGCGTAAGAGTAGTGTTAATCAAGCTACAGTTGGTTGGCGTGATGCGTATTATGGTAATGAAGGTAATTGGGGTTCTATTGTAGGAAACCCCAATCACACTGTTACCAATGGGCCTGCTGATACAGATGTTTACCGTATTCCACAAAATATGGCATACAGTTTAATTGATTTTGAATCTGAGCGTTTTAACGGTCTTTTAACCATGCAATACGCTCCAAATGACAAAATAACTGCTACATTAGATATTCTCAAAGCAACTTATGAGATTGAAGCAAGAAATAATGATGTAAGTATTTGGTTTAATCATGGAACTGTAGCTTCAGTTTGGGGTGATGGTAATCCTAAGCCAATCATTTCTTATAATGAAACTTTTGACCCAGCTGGTCCCTCAGACTTCTCTATGGGCGCAGGTTTAACAGCCAACGAAAATATACTTGATAGTGTGGGTCTTAATCTTGAGGTTCAAGCGACAGAAAATCTGAGTTTGGTATTCGATTACAATCGTTCAGAGTCTGAGTCTAAACCAAATAGTGAATACGGATCTAATAATGTCATTGGTACAGCTGCATACCAACTTGCTGGCCAAGGTATTGATTTTTCGGGTGACCTGCCAATCATGTCTGTCACAGGTGTAACTGATCAAGCCACTCTTTTCAGTTCTGCTAGCCGACAGTTTACTGGTAATGTTTATCGTTTTGCTTACATGAAGGCTAACCTTGATCAAGGTCAGGTTCATGGTACCTACGATTTTACCAACAATGATGCAATTAATGACATTATTGACAGTGTTGATTTTGGTATTTCAATTATAGATAACAAAATTGAGTCGAAGTATGGTTTCCGCCAAAATGATACTTGGGGTGGTATTCCTGGGAACACTCCAGCTAACACACCTGATGATTTATTTAAGTTAACAAGTCTTCCAAGTGCATTTGGTACAAGCTCAATAATTCCTCAGTTTCATCGTTTTAATTTCGAAGAAGCGGCTGATTTCTTGAGGGCAAACTATAATGTTTGTGGTACTGATAATGTTTGTTTTCCTGGATATACAAACACCAACAGAACACTGGAGGAAGAGACAACTTCTTTCTACATTCAGTTGAATAAGGAATTTGAACTTTTTGGACGTCCTGCAAATGTTGTGGCTGGCTTAAGACATGAAGAAACTGAGATAACTTCAACCTCACTTAGTCAAGTCCCTGTAGCATCCAACTGGGCTACAGCTAATGAGTTCTATCTTGGTTTTGCTCCAGGTGAAAACTTTCTTACTCTGACATCAGAGTATGATTATGATTTACCGTCATTAGATTTTGATATCGATATTACTGATGATGCAAAGCTTCGTATGTCTTGGAGTGAAACTATTACAAGACCTACTTATGCTGATTTGCAAGCTGGTTACTCAATTGATCAGCTTTTCAGAATTGACCGTGGTACTGGTTCAGGTGGTAACCCTGAACTTCTGCCATTCGAGTCTGAAAATTTTGATATTTCAGCTGAATATTATTATGGTGACTTAAGTTATATTTCTGTTGGTTACTTTACTAAAGATGTAGATAACTGGATTACCTCTGGTAACATTGACGTTGCTCCATTTAATGTTGGTCACCCTGGACAGGGACCTCGTTACGACGAGGCTGTAGCAGCAGTGGGAACGGATGCAAATGATGTAAGAAATTGGATCATTGCTAATTACCCAGGTACTACAGAAGTAGATGCAAATGGTCTAACTGTAATTAATGGTATTGCTGGTCAAGATCCAAATGTACCATTCCGTTTCACGGCTCCAACCAATGGTGCGAACTCTGAAACAATTGATGGTTGGGAAATTGCATGGCAGCATGATTTCACTGACACTGGTTTTGGCTTCTTAGCTAACTACACTATTGTCGATGGATCAGCTGAATACAACAATTTAACTAATGCGGCAGCTGGAAATCAGTTTGCACTGGTTGGATTGAGTGATAGTGCCAACCTTGTGGCTTACTATGATAAAGATGGTTTGCAGGCTAGGGTCGCTTATAACTGGAGAGACTCTTTCCTGAATGGAACTGGCAACCATCCTAGCTACGTTGAAGAATATGAGCAGATCGATATGAGTGCTAGTTACAGAGTCAATGATAATGTAACGGTCTTCTTTGATGGCATTAACATGACTGAAGAGGACTTACCAAGAACTCACGGTCGTGATCCGTCATATGTATACTTTGCAGCTCCTGGCTTTGCTAGATACTATTTCGGCATCCGTTACACTTACTAGATTTTTAGTAAGTTAAACTGAACACAAATTGTGGGCAGGTTAGATTTAGTCTCAAAGAGGCTTGACTAACCTGCCCCCTTTTATTTTAGAGTTAAGAGCTGTTAATTTTTAAGAAGTTTTTCATATGTCAAATGTAGAAATCTTAACTAAGGAAAAACACCAAAATCTAAAACTTAAAAAAAATAAAGATGCCTATCTAGGTATTGGGAATAGCGTATGTGTTACTTTTCCTATTGAGTTTAGAAATATTCAGTCTCATTATCCTATATTTTTTCAAAAAAATCCGGATGGTGAAGACTTTTCTTCGGTAGCCCTTCTAGGTCTAGAGCCGAAAGAAAATTTATTCGTAACGCAAGATGGTTGGGATTGTGGGTATGTTCCTTTGGCCTTAGATGTTCAGCCATTTGTTATTGGTCGTGATAGTGAAAATGAAAATGATGGACGCGTCTTTATTGATTTGGATAGTCCTTTAATTGCTGGTGATGATGAGGAAAATGGTATCGCTATCTTTGATGAAATGGGTGCTGAGTCTGAATATCTAAAAAATACAGTTAAAAATATGGAAATGCTACATTTTGGCTTTGAAAGCGGAAAAGGCTATGTGGATTGGCTGGTCAAATATGATTTGTTAGAACCATTCGTACTAGATGTTTCTCTTCAAGATCAATCTTTGAATAGGCTAACAGGTTTTCAAACTATTAACGAGGAACGGTTTAAAGAACTTGAAGATGAGTTGTTGCTCGAAATGCGAAGCAAAGGTTATTTAATGCCTACTTTTATGATTTTGGCTTCTATGGCGAGTGTTACCGGATTAATAGAAAGAAAAAACCGTCAACTATAAAAACAATTTTAATTTTCCTGATCACGGAGGATTTCGGGAAAAATGTCTTTTCAACAAATAATTGAACTGTCTTCAAAAGACCCTGATGTAATGAGAGAGGGATTTCAATCTGGACGTCCTTTTATTGTTCGTCAACTACATAGCGACTGGTTATTAGTTAAAAAGGGCAGAGAGTCAGAAACTGCACTAAAAAAGTATCTTCATGAATGCAGTTTAAAACGTGACTTTGTTTATGCGATTGGCGAGCCGGAGCAAAACGGTAAGATATTTTATAATAAAGATATGGGGGTAAATTTTGTTGAACGAAAAGCAGCCCTTAAAACAGTATTAGGTTATTTTGACGAAATCCGTGAAGCAGAAGAGGATGTAGCACTTTATCTAAGCTCATTAGAAATTCACAAATATTTTGAAAATTTGCTTACTGAGACACCTTCATATCTAAATGAAGATCAATATCGTGCAGGTTTGTGGATTGGAAATAAGATTCAGGTCCCATTGCATAATGATTTTCCCAATAATGTAGCTTGCGTAATTGGCGGGCGAAGAAAGTTTACGCTTATCCCTCCAAATCAATTTGAAAACCTTTATGTTGGGCCTATTGATTTTACACCTGCTGGACGCGCAGTAAGTATGGTTGATTTGCAAAATCCTGATTTGGATAAATATCCAAAATTTGCAGTGGCATTAGAGCATGCCCTTACAGCCGAACTTTCACCTGGAGATATCATCTATATACCGAGTATGTGGTGGCATGCGGTTGAAGGATTGGATGATTTTAATGTCATGTTAAATTTTTGGTGGCGAGAAAACCCAACATTTCTTGGTGGTCCTGACGCAGCAATGAAATTAGCTATCGCGACAATACGCGATTTGCCGCACCCAGAAAAACAACACTGGAAGCAATTATTCGAGTATTATATATTTAACAATTCTGAAGAGAATACGGCTCATATTCCTGAAAAAAGCAAGGGTGTGTTGAGCAGAATAAATTCAGATTTAGCGCGTAAAATTAAGAGTTATTTACTGGAGGTTTTAAGCTAATGACTTTGACTATGTCAGCAGAAAATGAATTTAAACTGCGTAAGATTGTTATTGCCGGTGGGGGAACTGCCGGTTGGATGGCGGCTGCGGCATTATCAAAAACCCTCGGAGAATTAGTAGATATTAAGCTCATTGAGTCTGAACAGATAGGTACAGTAGGGGTTGGCGAGGCAACAATTCCTCCGATTATTACTTTTCATAGGATGCTGGATATTCCTGAAAATGAATTCATGCGTGAAACTCAAGCAACATTTAAGCTTGGTATTAGCTTCGAAAATTGGCGTGTGGATGGTGAAAAATATATTCACTCATTCGGGACAACTGGAAAAGATCATTGGACAAGCGGCTTTCAACATTTTTGGTTGAATGGGCTAAAAAGAGGTCACAAAACTTCTTACGATGATTATTGTCTTGAGCTTAAGGCGGCGTTGGATAATAAATTTTCACACCTTCCTAATGAAGGTATGAGTTATGCCTTCCATCTTGACTCTTCACGATATGCAAAATTTTTAAGGCGTTTCTCCGAGAAGAACGGTGTGGAACGTGTTGAGGGAAAAATTAATAAAGTAAACCTCAATGGTGAAACTGGGTTTATCAGCTCTCTTGATATTGATGATGGCACTACCCTTGAGGGGGATATTTTTATCGACTGTACAGGCTTTAGGGGTTTGTTGATTGGTGAGGCATTGGGTATTGAGTTTGAGGATTGGACAGATCATTTACCTTGTAATGGTGCAATAGCTGTTCAAACGGAGTCCACTCAGCCAGCTGTTCCTTACACGCGTTCAATTGCTCATGAAGCTGGCTGGCAGTGGCGTATTCCACTTCAGCACAGAACCGGCAATGGTATTGTTTATTGTAATGATTTTCTGGATGAAAACGGAGCACTTGATAAATTATTGCAGACTGTAGAGGGCAAAACCATCACGGATCCGAATTTCATCAAATTCCGGGCTGGCACACGTAAAAAGCAATGGCATAAAAACTGTATTGCGGTTGGACTTTCTAGTGGTTTTATGGAACCGTTAGAGTCCACAAGTATTCATCTTATTCAGCGCAATATTTTGCGGTTTATTCGGATGATGCCCTACAATGAAATTTCACAGCGTGATATTGATGAATTTAATAATCAGGCTGATTGGGATATGGAAACCATACGAGATTTCCTAGTCTTGCACTACATTGCAAATGAACGAGATGACCCTTTTTGGAAAATGTGCGCTGATATTAATTTAACTGACAGCTTAAATCAAAAAATTGAGCTCTTTAGAGAGACAGGTAGAGTTTTCCGACAAAATGAAGAGTTATTCGCTGAAAATTCATGGATTCAGGTAATGATGGGGCAGGGTATTATGCCTGTGTCACATCACCCCATTGCATCAAAAATGACAGATCAAGAACTAAACACTTTTTTGAAAACTATCAGGGAAGGCGTTGAAAAAACTGTCAAAGGTCTTCCAATGCATCATGATTATGTAAAACAATATTGTGGTGTAAAAGAAATTGCATAGAAAGTACTTAAGTTCATTTAGGAAAATACTTTTGATAAAAAACTCTCATTTCATCGCATTTTTAGTCTTGATGTGGATTTTACCAGCAAATTCTGAGGCCTCGGATGTGGTTGGTTGGGAGCTCGTCTGGTCGGATGAATTTGACGGTGAGAAATTGGATATTTCCAAATGGACTTATGATGTTGATTGTTGGGGTGGTGGTAATAATGAGCGTCAATGCTACACGGATAGAGAAGAAAATGTGAAATTAGAAGATGGTTTTTTGAAGATTACTGCGCTCAAAAAACGATCTAAGGGGTATTCAGTTCCGCAGATTGCGCGTGATGGATATATTCCTAATCCAACAAGCAGTAAAAAATTTGAAAAAAAACGACAGGCCTATACTTCAGGACGGATTTCAACGCGTGGCAAACAAGCTTGGCAATATGGGCGTTTTGAGGCCAGAATGAAATTGCCAATGGGACAGGGCATGTGGCCGGCTTTTTGGATGTTACCTGAAGAGTGGCGTTACGGTGGCTGGGCTGCATCCGGTGAAATTGATATTATGGAGGCGATTAATCTATCTGCGTCATGCCCTGAATGTGAAGTCGGACGTGAAGATCGCGTCTATGGTACTTTGCATTTTGGAGGTGCTGCGCCAAATAATATTCAAAAAGGCAAAAATATTTCATTGTCTGCACCTGTAGATGGTTTTCATGTGTATGCTCTTGAGTGGAGCGAGGGCAGGATGGACTGGTATGTGGATGGTCAGCAATTCTCAACATTAACTTCTGCAGAATGGTCAACCATACCCAAAAAAGGTAATCCCAGTGCGCATGCCCCCTTTGATCATCCGTTTCATATGATTTTGAATCTTGCTGTTGGTGGTAAATGGCCCGAAGAGAACAATGATGTTGGCTACATAACACAATCATTTCCAAAGCAATTTATCGTGGACTGGGTACGTGTTTATGAATGTGGAAGCGACAAAAGAACCGGAAAAGGTTGCCACAAAAACTAAAATAGCGCTAATGCTATGCGTGATGAGGTGTCTTTTTGGTTGGAGTGGATTACGCAATTTTGATTGTTACGCTTGTAACGATTTTGTTTTTGGGTCTTGCAGGTAAAAAGAAACACGACACGCTTGAGGATTTTTTTCTCGGTAGCCGAAATTTAAATTGGCTTAAAATTGGCGCCTCTCTTTTTGCCACAAATTTCTCTGCTTCGGCCTTGGTTGGAATTACCGGTGCTGCTTATCTGACAGGCATAGCCATTTATAATTATGAGTGGATTGGTATTCTGGCTCTGATTTTTATGGCTATCGTCCTCTACAAGATGCTCTTGGGTAGCGGTGTGTTCACCATTTCTGAATATTTGAAAAAGCGATATGACCACCGTGTAACGATATTTTATTCAATCTTCATGATTTTCATGATTATTTTTATCGATCTGGCAGGGGCGCTTTATGTTGGCGGGTTGATTTTAAGCTCGTTAATCCCGTCGCTTTCTGTGAGCAATGTAATTCTATTGGCTGTTATTTTTTCAGGTGTTTATGTTTTGGCGGGCGGATTGGCAGCTATTTCTAGAACGGACTCATTACAGTTTTTGATTATTATTGCTGGCTCTATCACTGTTGCTTATTTTTCATTTGCTTCTATTCGGTTGCTTGATGATTTTCAGGCAGGATTACCGCCGGAAAGTTTTTCTTTAATTCGTTCTTTAGATGATCGTGCCGTGCCATGGCCAGGTCTCATAACAGGCATACCAATATTATGTGCTTATTTTTGGTTTGCTAATCAAAACATGTTGCAATGGGGGTTGAGTGCTAAAAGTTTGCGCGATGCGCAATTCGGATTGATTTTTACGGGTTTTTTGAAGCTCTCTGTTTTTTTTATTCTCGTTATACCGGGTGTCTTTGCGGCGGTCTTATTTCCTGGTATTGCCGAGCCAGACAGGGTTTATCTTATTTTGCTAACTGAATTATTGCCTGCCGGGGCGTTAGGCTTGGCTATGACAGGGCTTGTGGCGGCTTTGCTGTCTAACACTGACTCATCTCTTCATGCCGCAACAACAATCTTTACACTTGATCTAGTCAGGCGTCGAAAGCCAAATCTTAATGATAAGCAGCTCATTTTTATCAGTCGCACTTTTACCCTAGTCATCATGATTGTCAGTGCATTCTGGGCACGTGAGATAGATAAATTCGATACGCTATTTGAGTATGTGCAAAGCACTTTGTCCTATTCTATTGCGCCTCTTGTGACAGTATATGTCGGCGGTATTTTTTTAAACGCATTACGCCAAACGCAGCTTTTTTTTCATTACTTATCGGTATTGCCTGCTCACTAAGTTTGGTAATTCTTAAAAACTACATACCGATATTTGATTTTCATTATCTTTATGTGCCTTTACCCATTTGTCTTTTGTGTCTTCTATCTATGTTTGTAATCACTCATCTGGATACTGCTTCTTCTGAGAAGCCAAGCGCGCTTGATAAAAACCTCACATGGTCTGTTGAAGAGCACTCAGCGATTGAGATTTTAAAAGACAGATACTTGCTGATATCTTCTATACTCCTACTCACCTGTACTTTTCTATTTGTTATTTATTTTGCCTGACCATGAGACAACTTTTTATATGTATTTATTTCTCATTATTGTCACTTTCTGGGACAGGGGCTGTGCTCGCAGATACGCCTATCGGTTCTCGGCTAATCGTTATTGACCGCGCTGTTTATGCCGATCGCATGGAAGGTTTTTGGCTTGGGGCAAATATTGGAAACTGGACAGGCCGTATCACGGAAATGGATAAAATTGGCGGTGAGGGTATACATGGAAATTTTTACACGCGTGAAGACTGGGGCAAGCCTGATCTTCCGAGCATTTGGGGTGAGGGTAAGCCAAGTGATATTTCGCCAGTAATTGATTTTGTGTTGCTTGCGCCTGGCGAGGTCTGGGGGTCTGACGATGATACGGATATTGAATATATGTATCAGGAATATCTATTTCAAAACGGGCTGACAAAATTGTCAGGAGAAGATGTGAGGCAGGCATGGATTACACATATTTACGATGAACAATATCCAACCCCCTATGGTCAGGCGGATGGCGTGTTTGAAAATTATCTTTGGGTCTCCAATCAACGTGCGCATGAATTGATGTTACAGGGAGTGACGCCTCCAGAAACAAGCCGACCTGATTTAAACCCGCATTGGGAGATGATTGACGCACAACTTACAACTGAAATTTTTGGTTTGTTCGCACCAGCTCATCCTTCACTCGCTTTGGAGTTGGCGAAGATGCCAATTCAGACAACTGCGCGAGGGGAAGCGGCGCTTGCAGCAGAATTCTATGTCGTGATGCACGCACTTGCGTTATCACCTTCACTCAAGAAAATGAAAAGAAAAGATGCTTTGTTCAGTATGGCTGAGCAGGCGCGTGCTTTATTACCTGAAGGTTCCTATACTGCCGGTATGTTTGATTTTGTGAAAGCTGATTATGATCGGGGTATTCAATGGGAAGAGGCTAGGGATAGACTCTATGAGCGGTATCAAATTCAACAAGCTGATGGATATGATATGACGTCGCGAAATTTGTATTGTAACGGCTGCTTTGCGGCTGGCATTAATTTTGGCGCGAGTTTGATTAGTCTTTTTTATGGAGAAGGTGACTTCAAGAAGACCGTTAAAATTGGTACTTTAGCTGGTTGGGACTCTGATAACCCGACAGCTACTTGGGCAGGTTTATTAGGATTTATGTTGGGCAAAGTGGAGCTTGAAAAAATATTCGGAAGACAACTTTCTTCCGAATATTACATTCATCGAACTAGAAAAGGCTTTGGAAATAATGGATTTGATAATTTCTCCGCCATGGCTAAAAAGTCTGTGAGTATAGTCGATAAAATTGTTGAACAAAAACTTAATGGATCTGTTGATATTATTAGAAATGCATGGGTATTTAAAATCCCATAACAATTCAAATAATTCTTATGGTTCAATTAGTCCAGTCGTCGCCACACTTCGTCGAGCTTGTTTTCGCCAAACATAACAGTTTGACTAAAAGTGCTTTTGTCCTCAGAGAAACTTATTTCAAATTTGTAAACTTCACCAATTAGTTCTTTATTTGAATGATTTGAGATTGTTTCAGAAACATTGCCGTCTGAAAACACATAACTTCCTTGACCAATTAAGACACCTTCGGGCTTTGAGATGTCATAGTACGAGTACATAAAATTCTCAGCACTATAAATTTTTACCGCACGGGGTTCAGGTAATTTGACTTTCTCATTATTCCATTTACTTTCCGCGATTTCCCAAGCGCCCATTAGTGGGTTTGCAACGGCATGTTGGGACAAAAACATCAAAGTTAGGAACGCAAATTTAAACGCATAAATAAATTTTTTAATCATAGAAAATACTCCTTAAATAGTTTGCTTACGGATCATGGATAAAGTTAAAAATACTGGATTTAATTTTTTCTCATTGCTTTTGCTACATCCAGCATTCTGTTTGCGAAGCCCCATTCATTGTCATACCAACTCACAACGCGTGCCATTTTTTTGCCGACTAATTGAGTTTGGGTTGTGTCGAAAATTGACGAATGAGAGTTATGATTAAAATCACAAGAGACCAGCGGGTCTGAATTAATACCCAGAATGCCTTTCATTGGCCCTTTGGATGCTTTGGTCATTTCGATATTAATATCATCAATGCTGATGGTTTTCTTTAATTCAACAACGAAATCAATAACCGATACATTCGGCACCGGGACACGGACTGCCGTACCTTCTAATCGGCCTGAAAGCTCCGGTAAAACCTGACCAATCGCTTTTGCAGCACCTGTAGAGGTTGGCACCATAGATAGGGCAGCCCCTCGCGCGCGGCGTGAGTCTTTATGTATCGTATCCAGCAAGTTTTGATCCCCAGTATAGGCATGAATTGTGGTCATATGCCCCCTAACGATACCGAATTTGTCATTAAGTACTTTGGCAATTGGCGCGAGACAGTTTGTGGTGCATGACGCATTAGAGATTATCGTATGCTTGGGTTTAATTTTTTTATGATTAACACCATACACAACTGTTAAATCGACTTCTGAACCCGGGGCAGAGATAAGTACTTTCTTAGCACCTGCCTTTAGATGTTTAGAGGCGCCCTCACGAGATGTAAAAATACCAGTGCACTCCAGCACAATATCAATATTTAACTTTTCCCATGGGAGGTTGGCGGGGTCGCGCTCGGAAAAACAAGTAATATTTTGTTTTCCAATTTTTAATCCGGATTTTAATTGTCTAATCGGCGTGGTGAAATTGCCATGAATGCTATCGTGTTTGAAAAGGTGAATGTTGCTTTCCAAAGACCCGAGGTCGTTTAGCGCAACAACGTTTACGCCCTTAACATTATTCTCAATTAGGCTTCGAAGCACCATGCGACCAATGCGGCCAAACCCGTTAATAGCAATGTTTATTGTCATGGCGAGCCCTTTTGATTTCATCTCAGGTTTTGGGTTTTATTGCCTTTGTTAATTACAATTTAAGGAAAAATGACAGCGTTGTCAAAATTATTCTTGTTCGTTAGTCTTCGTACGAATATCTCTATGTTAATAAAAAATAAGCTAGTGGTTTAGAGTGAGGCGTGTTGCTTTATGTAATTGGTAAGCTGACCCCAGCTTTCCTGCGCGACCATTTCTTTATCCACCATCCAAGTGCCGCAGACACAAAAAACATTATTGAGAGATAAATAATCTACCGCATTTTTTTGGGAGATGCCGCCTGACGGCATGAAGTTGATTTGTGGCAAAGGTGCGTGAATTGATTTTAAAAAACTTGGACCGCCTGCAATGCTGGCAGGGAATAGTTTTTGATATGTAAACCCTTTTTCCAATGTGACCATTGCTTCGCTAACGCTTGTTATACCGGGAATGGCAGGGATGGGCATATTGGATAAAGCTGTGAGTAGTTCTTTGGTAATGCCAGGCGTGACGACAAAGTCGCTACCGCAATCAATAGCGGTTTGGCAATTCTGTGCATTAATCACTGTCCCTGCACCAACAATCATCTCTGGACGCTCAGCTTTGATTTTCTTTATAGCGGCAGCAGCATGTTCACTTCTGAAGGTTATTTCCAATGTGTTAATATGCGCCGCTGCAAAAGCGTCAGCGAGAGGGACGGCATGGTCAAGATTATAGATGGTTAACACTGGAACAATCGGTTTGGTTTTTATGGCATCAAGTATTTTGTTGAGTTCTGTCATGTTCATTTACTTTTAATTTCCGTCAAAGCCAAAGGCTGCAGCCCCTAACAGGGGAGCTGTTGGTTCGATGAGTAATTTAATCGGTATATTTTTCAACATGTCATTATGTGGCCATACAGAAGTAAATGCTTCAAGAGCACTTTCTGAAGATAAAAAATTAACTAAGTGCTTGGCAACACCACCGGCAATAATCACACCCCCGCGTGCCCCAGTCACGAGCGCCATATTAGCGAGAGATGACATGATTGCTTCAGCACGTATGGTGCATATCGTGGTATATGGTTCTTCGCCTTTCTCTGACTTCTCTAGGATTTCATGAGGACTGAGTTCTTGGTAGCTATACCCCTGAAGTTCACAGACTGCACGTGCGAGATTATTAAGCCCCTTGCCACCGCAAAAATTCTCTACTGATACATTTGGATTATCATGCTGCAGGATTTTAACAATTTCAATTTGTGTGTCATCTCGCGGGCTAAATAGGCTGTGTCCGCCTTCACAGGCTAGAGTTCGCCATGAAGTGCCTTGTGGCACAAGTATACAAGATCCGAAGCCCGTACCGGGGCCAGACACAAGAATAGGGGCGTTGGCATGCGCTTCGCCGCGATTGATTTCTATAAAGCCCTCTTCGCCAACTTTCGGCACAGCCATTGCCATGGCGGCGAAATCATTAACGATATCTACTGAGGAAATATGGCATTTTTCTTCAATCAGTTTGTTATCAACCAGCCAGTTTTGATTGGTAAATTTGGCCTTACCATCTTTCACCGGACCGGCAACAGCCAGAATAGCTTTTTGAGGTTTGTGTTTGATGCCGTGAACAAATTTTTCAAGGAGCTCATCAAATTGGTTGAACTCACGGGTTTTGAATTTTTCATAATCACTGATAACGATTTGTCTGTTGTCGGTTTCTATTGCGATTGCAAAGCGCGCATTTGTTCCCCCGATGTCTCCCACAAGTATCATCTACATATCCTCGAAGAAAATTGAGCCGCCAGTCTCGGCGCCGGAAACAGTTTCTCGGAAGGTGCTGAATAAGTTACGCCCCATTGTTTTGTATGAGGTTTTCGTTTTGTCAGTTGATTTTATTTCACGTGATGTGAAGTCATCAGTAAGATTTGTTAAGGTCGCATTATTACAATCAAGGCAAATCATATCGCCATCTTTGACAAGACCAAGAAAACCGTTATCTGAAGCTTCGGGCGTAATTTGTATCGCAGCGGGAACTGCTCCTGATGCCCCAGACATCCTGCCATCTGTTACAAGTCCAACATTAAAACCTTTTTCAAGTAAAGCGCTAAGCGGTGGGGTAAGCTTATGAAGCTCTGGCATGCCATTGGATTTTGGCCCTTGTCCCAGAAGAATAATCATAACATCCTTTTCCAATTCCCCGTTTTCAAAAGCTGCGACGACATCATTTTGATCATAAAAGACGTGTGCAGGGGCGGTAATAAGATAATGCTCCTGTTTCACAGCCGAGATTTTGACAATACCGCGACCAAGATTGCCGGATAAGGCTCGCAAGCCTCCATTTTTACTGAACGGGGTCCGAGCGTCGGAGATGATATTTGCATCGCCAGATGTTGCGGGGCCGGTGCGCCATTCAATCTCGTTGTTCTTAAGAACTGGCTCTGAGACAAAAGCTTCCAGTCCATCACCTAGAACGGTTTTGACATCTTCATGAAGATAGCCGTTATCTAAAAGTGTGCGGATGACGTAGCTCATACCACCTGCGGCATGGAATTGGTTTATATCGGCTTTGCCGTTTGGGTAGATTTTACAGATAAGTGGCACAATTTGTGACAACTCATCAAAATCATCCCAGTTAATATGAATACCCGCGGCGCGGGCAATGGCAGGTAAATGAATGGTGTGATTAGTTGAACCACCAGTTGCGAGCAGACCAATCATTGCATTCACAATGGATTTTTCGTTAACAATGTCGGCAATACGGTTTTTAGTTTGTGTTTTTTGAGCATTTTCAACAAGCTGTTTAACGGCTTCTCGGGTGAGAGCGTCTCGGATATCGGTTTCGGGCGGGACAAAAGCTGCACCAGGGACATGCAGTCCCATAATTTCCATAAGCATCTGATTTGAGTTCGCTGTACCATAAAATGTACAAGTACCGGCGCTGTGATAACTTTTCATTTCCGTTTCTAGTAATTCCTCGCGGCTCGCTTCTCCGCGAGCATAAGCTTTTCGTACACGGCTTTTTTCTTCATTGGGGAGGCCTGATGGCATCGGCCCAGAAGGAATGAAAATACTCGGCAAGTGACCAAATTGTAGAGCACCCATCAACAGACCGGGAACAATCTTGTCGCAAATGCCAAGATAAATTGCGGCATCAAATGTGTTGTGTGACAAGGCAACAACCGTGGACATAGCAATTACATCACGCGAAAATAAGGATAACTCCATACCGGTTTGGCCCTGAGTGACACCGTCACACATGGCGGGAACACCGCCGGCAACTTGTGTCGTCGCGTTAAATTCTCTTGCAAAACCACGAATAAGATTTGGATAGCGTTCATAGGGTTGATGCGCGGAAAGCATGTCATTATAGGCCGTTACAATAGCAAGATGCGCCCAGTCTCCGGCTATCATGGATTTTTTATCTGCGACAGGGCAGGCTGCTGTTGCATGTGCAACATTACCTGCGGAGAGACCTTTTGCGCTATGTGCGGTCTGCGCCTCTTCAATCATATCGAGGTAATCAGTCCTGCTTGCCTGAGACCTGTCAGCAATCTTTTTTGTTATCTCTATGATTTTCTTATGGGTCATATTTGTCATCAGGCGCGAGCATAGCCTGTCTCACAGCTAGGTCGCAGAGTTATAATGTTGCAAGGATAGTCAATTTTGACTTTAAAATGTTAATGGCGTGATTTACAGGCAAATGTTTGTCTGGTTGTTCCAGGCAAGATGTCAGAAGATCAAGCTTCTCTTTTCCTGTAATTATCAAAACAGCCTTCTGGCACATATGTAAAGTGTAGGGTGTAATCGTCATGCGCGATGTATAGGCGCCGGTAATTTCATTTTGTTCTGGATGAATGGGCGCGACAAGAAACTTGTCACGGCGGGTCATCAAAGATTGATATTCCTGTGCCGTCGCAAACCATGATGCGACGTGTCCGTCAGTTCCCATACCCAGGACAATATAAAAAGGGCGCGGCAACTGTTGATAATTCATTTCAATGCTAAGAGCACCTTCATCTGGTGTTTGATGTTTGGATTTCATAGGCATGAAATTGACATCTCTTGCGTGGTTTTTGATGAGTGTTTCCTTGATCGTACGGGCATTGGAGCCTTTATCTTGCTCATCCACCCATCTTTCATCCGCCGGTGCGACGTAAATATTGCGCCAGTTTAAGTCAATCTCTGAAAGTCTGTCATATACTGGGCCGGGTGTGCTACCGCCCGACATAAACAGAGAGCATGTCTGTCCGCCCAGCATTTTTGAAATTCTGTCAACAGCGACACCATCGAGTTGATCCCGAGTGTCGAAAATCTCAATCTTTGGGTGTTGAATACTCATCTCAGGCTTTTTCTTCCCACCAAGCACGGTTTTCACGATCTAATAACATTGCTGATTGCAACGGGCCATTTGTGCCAGCCATATATGTTACTATTGGTTGGTTGGCCTCCTCCCAAGATTGCAGGAGATTATCTGTCCACTGCCACGCAGCCTCAACCTCGTTATGCCCCATAAAGAGAGAGAGATTGCCGCGCACGACATCCATGAGAAGCCTCTCATAAGCATCGGGATAACTGACTTCAGCAAAGCTCTCCGCATAGGACAAATCAAGTGGCAGCGATTTTAGCGTTAAGATGCCGGGGCCAGGTTCTTTAATTTGCATATAAAGGCGCATGCCTTCATCTGGCTGAAGTCTGATAACAAGTCGGTTCGGCTCTCTAATACCTTCACCGAAAACATTATGGGGCAGGGGCTTAAATTGAATAACTATTTCTGAACGGCGCGCTGCCATTCTCTTTCCGGTTCGAAGGTAAAACGGCACTCCCGCCCAGCGCCAGTTTTCAATCTCGGTTTTGATAGCGACAAATGTTTCCGTAGTGCTGTTCTTAAGTTTATCAGGTAGGCCTTCCGTATAGCCGCTGACAGCCTGTTTCTCGATGTGACCGCTTATATATTGTCCGCGAACAGTTTCTTTAAGCACTGATTGTGCGTCAAACCCTTTAAGCGCGCGCAAAACTTTGATTTTTTCTTCTCTCACATCTTCAGCTTTAAGCGAAATCGGAGCTTCCATAGCGGTAAGGCAAAGAAGTTGAAGCAAATGGTTTTGCATAATGTCACGAACAGCGCCGGACTTATCGTAATATTCATGGCGATTTTCAACACCGAGCGTCTCTGATACGGTGATTTGTACATGGTCAATAGAATTGTTAGACCACAGAGGTTCAAACATTGTATTAGCAAATCTCAAGACCAATAGATTCTGAACTGTCTCTTTCCCGAGATAATGATCCATACGGAAAATCGAGTTTTCATCGAACACGGCACGTACGCCCTGATTGATTTCAATGGCAGATTGCAGATCTGTCCCAATCGGCTTTTCTAATACGACACGAGCATTCTCTGATTTGGTTCCTGTTTCAGCTATACTGTTGCAAATTGGAACATACAGATGTGGGGAAACAGCAAGGTAGAAGATGCATGGATGGTTCTTATCCGAAATTAGGTTTTTGAGTTCGGCCCATTTTTGACATTGTTGGGTGGCATCCATTTCAATATAGGTGAGCATAGATACGAATTCTGCCCATTTCGCTTTTGGAAACGCCCCCCCCTTCAACGCTGATTTTACACAGGCATCATATGCAAATTTCAGGAATTCTTCTTCCGTGAGGGTCTGCCTGGATATACCGATAATTTTGCTAGCGCGGTCTATCTGTCCATCAAGAAATCGGTGGAATAGGGCGGGTATAAGTTTCAGTTTTGAAAGATCACCCGTGACACCAAAAATGACAATATCAAAAGAACCGACGGGAACAAATTTGGCCATATTATTTACCTAATATTTAGGAGCTGTTCGACCACTCTAATCCAGAATGATTGAAATTTAAATTACTCATATATGACAGCGCTGTCAATTTAAGCTTCAAGATTATTTTCACTTTTTTCAGTGAAGGGATTAAGACGACTTCCTTTTATTTGTACTTTTTCTGATAATAATTTCAGAGACAAATTCATGTCTTTTATTTTTGATGATCTCGCCTGAAATTAATCTGATGAGAAGATTTGTCGCGTAACTCGCCATCTCAATAACAGGTGGAGAGACAGTTGTAAGGCTTGGCCAGAACAGGCCTGAAAAACGAATATTGTCATAGCCTGCTATCGCAATTTCATCTGGGATTTTTTTGCCATCGTTCAAAGCCGCCATTATTACACCCATTGCCATTTCATCATTGGCAGCGAAAATAGCTGTGGCTTCGGGTAATTTTTTCATTATGTCAACATAAGCATCATGCCCTGATTGCATGGTGAAGTCGCCACTTTTGATATTTTTATTGGAGGCATTCAAACCATGATGTTTCATGGCTGAAATAAAGCCTTTTTGACGATCGGAAGCCGCCTTATGTGATTTCAGCCCACCAAGAAAAGCTATGTTCTCATGCCCGAGCGTGATGAGATGTTCGGTGATTTCAAATGCAGATCTTTCTTCATCAACAAAAACGTAATAATCATCATTGCTTGCCTCCTGAGGGGATATCAGAACCAGTTTGATATCCTGTTTTTTAAGAGCTTCAATGAGCTTTGCATCATCACAAAGAGGTGGTGACAATATAAGGCCGTCAATATTAAAAGAGGAGGCATAATCGAGCGTTTGGGCGATGAAATTTTTTCTGCTGTAGTCCGTTGCTTCAGCGACTGCGTAATACCCGTGTTTGTGGCAGGCTTTCTGCATGCCTGTGTAGATTTTAGAGAGGTAGTCCGTATTCAAATTATCGTAAAAATGCGTGATAACGTAAGAACGGTTACTGGCAAGTTGGCGAGCTGATATATTTGGACGAAAATTGAACTTTTTAGCTGCACGTAAAACAGCTTCACGTTTTTCTTTTCGCACATGAGGGCTGTTGTTTAAGGCACGAGACGCGGTCTTGAGGGACACACCTGCTTCTTTTGCGATATCCGTAACGGTTACTCTCTTTTTCTTATGACGCAAAGACATTCTTAAACTTTCATAAAATGCAAAACAGAATGAGCAAATATATATACCCATGAAGACAATGCAAATGCAAAACTCTGCTTTAAGAATATTTGCTGCAGTTGTTTAGAATTTTTGTAATTGTCTGAATATTTATCAATAGGATAGGTTGAATTATGGCGGAGAGGGAGGGATTCGAACCCCCGGAACGCGCAAACGCTCAACGGTTTTCAAGACCGCCGCTTTCAACCACTCAGCCACCTCTCCAACGGTATCTGAATAACGCGACCGCCCGTTAAGGGCAAGTCATTTTCGGTATCAATCTCGTAAACGAATCCGGTTAAATAATAATTGGTGGTATTTATATGATGCGGTTTTTCTCAAGCCTTATTGTTTTATTTGCTTTGACAGCAGTTTTGCCTGCATGTGCGCAGCTTCAATTCGGCGCAGAACTGGCAAAACAGGGCAAAAGAACTGCGGCAGGCGGTATCTATAAAGTTGGCAAGCCTTATAAGATTGCCGGGGAATGGTATTATCCAAGAGAAAACACAAAATACGATAATATTGGTATTGCGTCCTGGTATGGCCCGAAATTTCAAGGAAGAAGAACAGCTAATGGCGAAATTTTCGATATGAATCTACTTACGGCAGCACATCCAACATTACCTATGCCGGTTATGGTTCAGGTGACTAATCTTGAAAACGGGCGCTCAATGAAATTACGTGTTAACGATCGTGGCCCTTTTAAGAAAAATCGTGAAATTGACCTGTCTCGCCGCGCCGCGGAAATCCTTGGCTTTAAAGATAAAGGTACGGCAAGGGTACGGGTGAAGTACCTCCACCGAGCACCGCTGTATAATCAACGCGGTCAGCTTATTTCAGGTGATGAAAGCGATAGTTTTGTTTTTGACAAGCCCTATACGCCAACACGGGATAGATATGTCAGCGCAGCGCCAATCACAGAAGTGGAAACGAAATCTTTGGATGGGCAAGATTTGCCGTCAAAAAAATCTGTTCTGCCTGAGCAGAAATACTATGTTCAGCTTGGTGTCTTTAGTAGGAAGGACTCAGCTGAAGCTTTACGCCAGAAACTTGGACAAATTGGACAGGTCGAGGTGAGTGAATTAACATCTGGGGGCAGACAGTTATATCGTGTGCGCGTCGGGCCGGTGAATAGTCGAGTTGATGCGAATATTTTAGTTGATGATGTCCTGGATAATGGTCATCAAGATGCATTCATTTTAGAAGAATAATTTAAAAGATTTGAAGGCGAAAGCATGAGGGGGAAAGCGTGAAAAGATTAAAATTATGTATGCTGTTTCTGATTTTATTTATCACGTCAATCAACAATAACGCCCACGCTATTGAGACGCGCGCCACCCATGCTATATTGGTAGATTATGAAACGGGCATGGTTCTATTTGAGCATAATCCCGATACGCTGATGTCGCCAGCCAGTATGAGTAAGCTGATGACGGTTCTTATGGTTCTTGAAGCCGTGGAGGATGGGCGCATCAGTATGAATGACAAATTCTTTGTTAGTGACGATGCGTGGCGTCGCGGTGGATCAAAGTCTGGAAGTTCCACTATGTTTCTAAATGCCCGTTCACGAGTTTCGGTTGAAAACTTATTGCGCGGGGTCATTATCCAGTCCGGCAATGATGCCTGTATTGCCCTTGCTGAGGGGTTGGGAGGGTCAGAGCTGGGTTTTGCGGAAATGATGACGGAGCGTGCGCGAGATCTCGGGATGGAAAATTCGACATTTGTGAATTCTACCGGCTGGCCTGATGAAGAGCATAAAACAACTGCGCGTGACCTAGCTAATCTCACTAAGCATCTTATTAAACACCACTCCTCATCATATGGCATGTTTGCAGAGCGCAGTTTTACTTGGAATGGAATAACTCAGCAAAATAGAAACCCTTTGCTTTATGCCAATATGGGTGCTGATGGTCTTAAAACTGGCCATACACAGGACTCCGGTTATGGGTTGGTCGCGTCCGCAGAGCAAAATGGCAGAAGACTCATTTTGGTGGTCAACGGCTTGCAAAGTAAAAAAGAACGCGCTTCTGAAGCCAGAAAATTGATGAATTGGGGGTTCCGTGCCTTTACGAATGATACGCTTGCAACCCCTGACGATGTTCTTGTCCGCGCGCCTGTTTGGCAAGGAGAATTTGCAAGGGTTGGCTTGGCGCCTTCTAAGGCGTTTCGTGTTGTTCTACCGCGGACGGGGTTACGCAAAATGGTTGTTACGGCAAGCTATGACAAACCCATTCTTGCTCCAATTACAAAAGGAATGCGGGTTGGTAAATTACGTGTGACCTTGCCCGGCCTGGAAACTCAAGAAATTGATCTGGTTACAACCGCCAATATTGAACGCGAAGGCATGCTCGCGCGCGCGCTTTCTGCCATATCCTATGTTATATTCGGTGAATAAGGATATGGTTTATGGATGCTCCCAGCGTTAAAAATCCCGGTCGTTTCATTACGCTTGAAGGTGGTGAGGGGGCTGGCAAATCAACACAGATACAGGTCGTAAAAGACTTTCTCCTGACTCGTGGAAACGATGTGGTTGTTACACGAGAGCCGGGTGGCACATCTGAAGGACAAGAAATCCGTAACCTGCTTGTTAGTGGGGATAAAGATAAGTGGTCGCCCTTATCGGAAACACTATTAATTTTGGCAGACCGTGCCGCGCATCTGGAACGCGTAATTCGACCTGCATTGGCAGAAGGTAAATACGTCGTTTGTGATAGATTCTTTGATTCGACCAGAGCTTATCAGGGCGTTGCGGGTGGATTAGGTTTGGATGTCATTCATAATCTTCAGCAGCCTGTTCTCGGCACGACATTACCCGATGTTACACTTTTGTTGGATATTGACCCTGAAAAAGGCTTGCGTCGTGCTCAAGAGCGTGGTGGCGAATTAAGGTTTGAAAGTAAAACGCTGGCATATCACCGTACATTGCGAAATGCATTTTTAGATTTTGCAGCCCAAGAGCCTGATCGTATATTTGTTATTGATGCTGATCGAGATGTTGAGGTCGTAAGCGCTGATATTCTTGCTGTTTTGGATGAACGTTTAGATGTTTGAATTTGTTGATGAATTGCCTGATATAGACGGCGTGCGCTCACCGCGTTTTTGTCGTGAATTGGTAGGGCAAGATGCTGCCGTTTCTCATTTTTTATCCAATCTTGCGCAGAGCAAGTTACACCATGCTTGTTTGCTAACCGGGCCAAAAGGTGTCGGCAAGGCAAGTTTTGCTCATATGGCGGCCCGTTTTATGTTTCATCATGTTGACCCTGTTTTTGCCGCAAAAAATGCACAAAATATGAGTGTTTTGGATGATGAAAGATTAGGTAAACAAATTGAGCAAGGCAGTCACCCCGATTTAATGATTGTTACACGCCCCTGGGATTCCGCGAAAGAGCGTTTTAAGCAAGCGATATCAGTCGATGAAGTCAGGAAAATCAGGTCATTTTTTAATTTAAGCGCCGGGATGGGCGGGTGGCGCATTTGTATTATTGATGCGGCGGATGACATGACATTGAATGCTGCCAATGCACTTCTAAAAATACTTGAGGAACCCCCTCCTAAGTCACTGTTTTTAATTGTTTCTCATCAATCAGGAAGTCTGCTGGAAACCATACGTTCACGATGTATGAAAATCGCTTTCCAGCCTCTTAAATATGCTCACATACAGCACCTTATGCAGCAGTCCATTGAAGATAGTTCTGATAATGCCGCTTCTTCACAATCATTAGCGGCTATTTCACACTTGTCGCGCGGGAGTATTGGCCGCGCTTTGCATATACATGACACAAATGGCCTGGAGGTTTACTCGGATATGGTTAAATTGCTGCGTCAATTTCCGTCGATTAAAGCAGATATGTTACATGAGGTCGCAGAAAGAATGTCTAAACGAAATACCGAGCATCTGTTTGCGGATATGGGGGAGTTTCTCCAGCAATGGCTTCATCAATTGGCGCGGTTTTTAGCAAAGGGACAAATGCCGGAAGTTATTTTTGAAGGGGAGGAAGCCGCTATTCAGACAATGGCTTCTCATAGACCTCTTGAAGCATGGGTGGATGTATGGGAGAAGGTGACGGAACTCTTTGATAATGCCAAGCGCCTTAATCTTGATCGCAAGCAAACCATACTTGAAAGTTTCAAACTTATTCAATCAGGTGTCTAGCTTGAGGTAAATTTAGGTAAATAATGACGCGACCTTATTTCATAACCACAGCAATCTCTTATCCAAATGGCCCGCCACATATTGGGCATGCTTATGAAGCTATTGCGACGGATGTGATTGCGCGCTTTCACCGTCTCGCGGGTAAAGAAGTATATTTCTTAACAGGAACAGATGACCATGGTCAAAAAATGTTCCAGACCGCGCGTGATCAAAACATGACGCCTTTAGAACTTGCGGATCAGTTGACTCCAAGATTTAGAGATATGGTTTCGGCGTTTAAGTGCTCAAATGATGATTTTATCCGCACCTCGGAGGATCGACACTACAAAGCTGTTGCAGCAATTTGGCAACGTATGGCTGATAACGGGGACATATATAAAGACTCATATGCGGGTTGGTATTCAATTAGAGACGAAGCTTTTTATACGGAAGCTGAATTGATTACTGATAAAGCAGGTAATAAAACAGCGCCCTCTGGCACAGAGGTTGAGTGGGTAGAAGAAGAAAGCTATTTTTTCCGTCTTTCCGCTTATCAGGACAGATTGCTGGATTATTATAACAGCCACCCTGATTTTATTGCACCGACAACCCGCAAAAATGAAATCGTTTCATTTGTATCGGGTGGGTTGAAAGATCTGTCTATATCCAGAACCAGTTTTAGTTGGGGGGTTCCGGTACCAAATGACCCTGAGCATGTGGTTTATGTCTGGGTTGATGCGCTCACTAATTATTTAACTGCTGCAGGTTTTCCAGAAAATGAAGCTCCTGTGTGGCCTGCTGCTTTACATATTATAGGTAAGGATATTACGCGTTTTCATGCGGTTTATTGGCCTGCCTTTTTGATGTCAGCCAATCTTGATCTGCCGGAAAAGATTTTTGCCCACGGGTTTCTAACGTTGCGCGGGGAGAAAATGTCAAAATCAGCGGGTAATGTGATGGATCCGTTTAATATGGTCGCGCGTTATGGCTCTGAAAACCTGCGCTATTTTTTCATGAGGGAAGTGCCTTTTGGTCAAGATGGCAGTTTTAGTGACGAAGCTATTGTCAACCGAGTGAATGCCGATCTTGCAAATGATTTGGGTAATCTCGCGCAACGTAGTCTGTCCATGATTGCAAAGAATTGTGATGGCATCATGCCGACACCTGACTTAAATGAGGATGGTGATGCTAAACTCCTGAAATTGGCAGATGCTCTTCAGGATAAGGTTGTCAATGCTATGGATAAGCTAGCAATTCATGATTATTTAAAATCCGTTTTTGAATTGGTGTCTGAAGCTAATCGCTATTTTGCCGAGCAGGAGCCTTGGAGCTTGAAAAAAACTGATCCGGCACGCATGGGAACTGTGCTCTACCTCGCTGCGGAAACCATCCGACAGTCGGCGGTTGCGCTTCAGCCGGTCATTCCAGAAGGTTCCTCAAAATTGCTCGATTTATTAACCATACCAGATGATCAAAGAAGTTTTGACTCTCTGGGTTCTACCGGTAGGCTCGCTTCGGGTCAAAATTTACCGAAGCCCGAAGTAATTTTTCCTCGTCTTGAAGTAGACTCAGAAACTTAATTCCATTCATTTTATATCAATATTTACTGTGGTATTTATATCACTAATATGGTTAGCTCATTATTAGATGTGCTGAATTAACTTGTATAACAGTTTGGTTGTGACATCCTCATAGACAAGGACGTCCTGGAACACAGTTTGGTAAGTAATGACGGATTCAGGTCAAAAAATAGAAAATAAAGTTTTAAATAACTCTCATAGAGATACGCTCGCACGTTTAATGAACCCAGTTAAGGGTGTCATAAGTGCTTCTGTACTTTCCTATTTTTCCATGTTTGTGGTTATGGGCGGGGTGGTTAGTAGTATCTCCACCTATCTGGTTATTAGCGGATTGACACCTGTCAAGCCAACCGAGTGGGTGTTTAAGCTCCTGATTTTCATCAATCTGCTTTTTGTTGTTCCGCTTGTTCTATTTGTATTTATCGGCCTATTCAGACTCTGGAAAAAACGGAAAATCAAACAGCCAGGCTCGCATCTGAATGCTAAACTTGTTTCGATGTTTTCAATTATTGCTGTGGTTCCGGCAATTCTTGTGGCGATTTTTGCATTTGTAACGCTTGACCGTGGTTTGGATAGTTGGTTTAGCGACCGTACGAAGCTTATCATTAATAACACAGCTCTTGTTGCCAATGCCTATCTTGACGAGCATAGAGCCACCCTGCGTCGGGACAGCGTTATCATGGCGAGTGACTTGAGTCGCGCTGCAGGCGCTCTTGAAAAAGACATTGCAAAATTCACAACATTTCTGACAGCCCAAGCCGCGCTTCGTTCTATTCCGATGGCATTGTTAATTGATGAAGATGGTAAACTCATTACTGCGGCGCAAACCAAGCGTCAAATACCGATACAACCTCCGCCAAAAGAGGCTTTTGAAGCAGTCAAAGAAGGGCAGCCAGTTATTATGACGTTGGGTGGGCAGGCGCAAATTAGATCACTTTTGAAACTTGATAAGTTTGACGGCTTATATCTCTACACGGCAAAAAAAGTTGATCCGCAAATTGTCGAACATCTCGCTAAGACAGACATTGCGATGCGTGAATATAATTCTCTTGAGTCACAGAGGTTTGAAGCCCAGTTAACATTTGCTTTGATTTATATTGGTATTGCTTTGGTTCTGTTGCTCGCAGCCATATGGTTTGGGCTTGGTCTTGCAAATGGACTGGCATTTCCTATTGGTCAGTTGATTATAGCATCTAAGAGAGTCAGTAACGGCAATCTTGATACGCGCGTTGATATTGACGGTTCTGATGAAGATATTAATCGGCTTGGTCATACTTTCAATCAGATGACTGAACAATTGAGTAAACAAAGAAAAGATTTGATTGATGCCAGAGATGATCTGAGCCGAAGACATAATTTCACTGAAATGGTTTTGACCGGCATCAGTTCTGGCGTGATTGGTCTTGATGAAGAGGGTAAGATTAATCACGCTAATTTGTTGGCTCAGGATATTTGTGGTGTGAATGAATTCAATATGGTCGGGCGACCAATTGACGACGTGCTACCCGCTTTTTCAAATTTGCTCATTATTGCTGATAGTAAAATTTCTCGTGCCGTTGAGATTGAATTAAAAGATGATGATGGCAATCGCCGTGTTCTCTTGGTGCGGGTCGCAAAAGGGCGTGCCGGGAACGAAAAAAATTATGTGATTACATTTGAAGATGTAACCAATCTTATTTCCGCGCAAAGAACAGCTGCATGGGCTGACATTGCGCGACGCATTGCTCACGAAATTAAGAATCCTCTGACACCGATTCAGCTTTCAGCCGAAAGGTTGAAATCTAAATATGAGGACGAGGTTTCCAGTGATCCAGAAATTTTCAAACAATGTACCGAGACCATAATTCGTCAGGTCGGTGATATTGGACGCATGGTTGATGAGTTTTCTTCTTTTGCGCGAATGCCAAGTGTTGTGTTCAAAAATTTTGATATAAGAGATGCTGTAAGTCAGACAGTGTTTCTCCAGCGTGTTGCGCATCCAGAAATTGAGTATATTTTTGAGTGTGAAGAGGATGGCGAAATGCCAATTAATGCAGACAGTAGATTGATTAGTCAGGCACTAACAAACATTCTTAAAAATGGTGCTGAATCAATTTATCGTAATCGAGAGCGTGTTGTGTCAAAAATAGTTGTGACCCTCAGGCAGGAAGATGAGGTTATATCCATTGATGTTGCAGATACAGGTATAGGTCTGCCGGACATTAACCGTGAGGCTCTGTTAGAGCCTTACATCACAACAAGAGAGCAGGGTACTGGTCTTGGTCTTGCGATTGTGAAGAAGGTTATGTCTGATCATGGAGGTGAGATTACTCTCGGTGATGCACCGTGGGTAAGAGATGGGAGATCTGGCGCACAGATTACTTTAAGTTTCCCTTCGATTAAGCGTGAAACGGTAGGGCATTCCAAAGTTGAGGAAGTAATATGACAGGGGATGTTTTAATTGTTGATGATGAGCGTGATATTTGTGAACTCGTGTCCGGGATTTTATCGGACTCGGGATATGCGACCCGTACGGCGTCGGATAGTGATACGGCTTTAAATGAAATTGCCAAACGCTGTCCGTCTCTCGTTTTGCTGGATATCTGGCTACAGGGGAGCAGACTTGACGGTCTTGAGGTGCTTAAGTTGCTTAAAGAGCGTCTGCCAAACTTACCGGTTGTTATAATCAGTGGTCACGGCAATCTTGAAACGGCGGTCAGTGCGATCAAGATTGGGGCTTATGATTATATCGAAAAACCGTTCAAATCTGACCGGCTTTTGTTGGTCATTCAAAGGGCAATAGAAAACTCTAAGCTCAAAAGAGAAAATTCCGAATTGCGTCGCAAAACGGGACAATATGAGCTTATTGGTGACTCTATAGCTGTTCAGAAACTTAGAAGTTCCATTAACAAAGTTGGCCCGACAAATAGCCGGGTTTTGATTACTGGGCCATCCGGTTCTGGTAAGGAGCTTGTTGCGCGTGCGTTACATAAAAATTCGGAACGCGCTGCGGCGCCATTTGTGGCAATTAATGCTGCCATTCTTGAGCCGGAAAATATGGAATATGTTCTTTTTGGACGTATTGAAAATGGGGATGTAATGCCAGGTCTGCTCGAGCAGGCGCATGGTGGCACACTCTATATTGATGAGGTCGGTGAGATGCCGCTTGATACACAAGGCAAAATCTTACGGGTCTTAACTGAACAAAAATTCGTCCGTCTTGGTGGCGGCCCGAATGTTTCAGTTGATATCAGGGTGATGTCGTCAAGTTCCAGAGATTTGAATAATCATATTTCTAAGGGGTTGTTTAGAGAAGACCTTTATCACCGATTAAATGTCGTGCCGATTGAAGTGCCTTCTTTGGCGCAAAGGCGTGAAGATATTGGCATGCTGGTTGACAATTTTGTTGACTATCTTGTCAATAGTTCAGGCTTTGCCCCGCGCAAAATTGCACCTGATGCGTTGGCGGTCATGCAATCTCATGCCTGGCCTGGAAATGTTCGTCAACTGAGAAACTGTGTTGAGAATATGCTAATTTCTGCGGCTGATAGTGAGCATGATACCATCACTGCTGATATGTTGCCGGCTGATATTCTTTCGGCGACTAAACTCAATATTGAGGAAAGTGACAGCACGCATATTATGACGCTTCAATTGCGTGAAGCCAGAGAGATATTTGAAAAACAATATCTCTTGGCGCAAATAGACAGATTTGGTGGGAATATATCGAAAACCGCTGAATTTGTAGGTATGGAGCGTTCGGCTCTTCATCGTAAACTTAAAACACTTGGGGTGAATCCAACCAAACGCCTTAAACCGGCCTAAAGGTCAATCAGAGGAACGAGAATGCGCGTAATAATATGTGGTGCCGGGCAGGTGGGTTTTGGTATTGCCCGGCATCTGGCTGCAGAAGGTAATGATGTCACAGTTGTTGACAGATCTTCGGAGCTTATCCAGCGTATAAATAATACACTAGATGTGCGTGCTCTTGTCGGTCACGGCTCCCATCCTCAAGTGCTTGAAGATGCAGGTGCTGAGGGTGCGGATATTCTTATAGCCGTGACCGCCTCTGATGAGGTGAATATGGTGGCCTGTCAGGTTGCCTTATCGCTTTTTTCTGTTCCAAAACGTATTGCGCGTATTCGTGACCAAAAATACCTTGAAAAAGAATGGAAGGATTTATTCAGCCGGGAGGAGCTTCCTGTTGATGTGATTATTTCTCCAGAACGCGCGGTCGCCGATCAAGTCATGCGGCGTCTAGAGATTCCGGGTGCTTATGACACAGCGAGTTTTGGCAATAAAAATATTCAGTTTCTTGCCATTAATCTTGATGAGAACTGTCCTGTTCTTGAAACCCCGTTAAAACAATTAACCGATCTTTTTCCGGATCTGCAGGCGACAGTAATTGCGGTGAAACGGGATGGAAAATTATTTGTTCCGAAAAGTGATGATTTGATGATGGCCGGGGACAGTGCATTTTTGGTGACTGCATCGGAAGATTGTGATCGGACGATGACCATATTTGGTCATGAGGAACAAGAGGCACGAAATCTGATTATCGTCGGCGGGGGTAATATTGGTTATCACGTTGCCCGCCAACTTGAAAAAAATGGTGTGCGCAATTCAGTACGCCTTATAGAAAATAGTGAAATACGCGCACGGAATATTGCCGAGACCTTAAGTGATAGCACTGTACTGCTCGGTAGTGGCCTTGAGCCGGATATTCTGTCTGAAGCCGGCGTTAGGGATGCCGAGATTCTTTTGGCACTGACTAATGATGATCAGGTTAATCTCCTGACAACAATGCTGGCGCGAAATGAGGGGTGTGAGCGCGCGCTTTGCCTGATTAACAACACGTCTTTTTTACCTCTTGGGCAATCTATTGGTCTGGATATTTCCATTAACCCACGCGCGATAACTGTTTCGTCTGTTCTTCAGCATATACGGAAAGGGCATGTACTTGCCGTTCACACAATTGAAGACGGCGAAGCGGAAATCATTGAGGCAGAGGTGTTGGAAACATCTGCTTTTGTCGGTCAGAAATTGCGTCAATTAAATTTGCCGGACACGATGCGCATCGGCGCAATATACCGGAATGATGAGGTGATGATGCCAAGAGGCAATTTCGAATTTAAAGTCGGTGATAGAATTGTACTTTTTGTTTTGACCGACGCAGTGAACGAAGCTGAAAACTTCTTTAGCGTCGGGCTGGAATATTTCTAAGAATTATGTCCTGGGGAACAATTATATTCTGCTTGGGGTGGGGCGGTGTTCTACTTTCCACGACTATGCTTATTCCTCTTGGCTGGGCAGTATTTCAAACTGATAATATTTATGTTGGTCGGTTTCTGATTAGCCTTATGATTTCTAGTTTTATATCGGTTGCTTTTGTTTTGGTTGGTAAAAGCAAAGATGTCAGGCCCGTTCAAAAAAGTGAACTTTTTCTAATATCTGTTTTTCTGTATCTATATCTTCCCTTATTGGCCGCCCTTCCATTCTTTTCACTAGGGAGTAATGTTGGGCAGAGTGTTGGTTTCTGGGGAGCTTATTTTGAAGCTGTCTCCGGCCTCACAACAACCGGGGCAACAATATTTAAGAACCCTGAATTGGTAAATGAGTCGCTTTTAATCTGGCGTTCGACACTTGGTTGGTTAGGAGGTGTTCTTATCCTGTCGCTCGGTGTGGCGCTTATGGCGCCAAATGGTTTATTTGGTATTAATCTTAAGCCTTTAAATATTCGGCAAAATGCAAATGAGTCATTGCCTCATCGTTTGAGGCGATCTTTTCGATATGTCTTGAAGCCTTACCTTGCTCTGACAGCTATCGGTATAATTTTGTTGGGCTTAACCGGAACGGAGTTGGCTGATACGGTCTCTCTGACTTTCAATGCTGTATCAACAACAGGCTTTTCGTTGTCGTTTACCCCATTGGATGGTTTCCTGAATTCACGAGCTTTTGCAGTTCTAAGCTTGTTGATGTTTGTTGGAAGTCTCAGCTATCCTCTTTTAATTGCTGCACAATCTTTTAAAGTCGATACCTTCAAAGATGATAGAGAAATTCAGGATTTTGTCCTGACTATTATCTTTCTGGGCTTGGTGCTGGCTTTGTTTTTTCCAGATAATAGTTTGCTTGTCTCAATAACGATGGCAATCAATATGATCTCGACGACTGCGTTTGTAATTTCTGACCCGGCTATCACCACAAATTATTTACCGGCTGCCATGTTTTTCTTACCCGTCTTAATTGGTGGCATGACACTTTCAACCGCTGGGGGATTGAAGGTCTTACGTTTTTATCTTTTGATTAAACGTGTCACCTATGAGGTTGTTAACTTGCCATATCCGAATTCAGTTGAGTCGATGCATTATGGTGGGAAGTTTGTCAGTAAAGAAACGATGGCCTCTGTTTGGGGCTTGTTTTTAATGTATTTTATCGGTTTTGTCGGTAGTTTTTTAATTTTGTCTTTTCTGACAAGTGATTTTGAAAGTGCCTGGTTGCTGGCGCTTGCGCTGCTGAATAATGCAGGGGGTGTTATTTATATGGCGGGGTATTTTGATTTATTGATGGATATGCCTCCAATTAGCCATATTTTAATGTCAATCATCATGATACTAGGAAGGCTAGAGTTTCTTGTCGTTCTTGTAATTTTACTGCCAAAACTTTTAATTCGCGGAAATTAAATTCGTAATTGAAAGTAGAAATTAAAGAAGAATTTTATGACCCGAATTGCTTATGTTGACGGTGCTTATCTTCCCTTTGATCAGGCAGGGGTGCATATTGAAGACCGTGGTTATCAGTTTGCAGATGGTGTTTATGAGGTGTTCGCACTAATTGACGGGCAAATGCTGGATGTGGAAGCGCATTTAGAACGCCTTGATTTATCGCTTCAGAAAATCAATCTTGCCTCTCCAGTTTCCAAGTCGGCCTTGCTGGTTATTTTAAAGGAAACGATACGCGCAAATAATATTAAGGACGGTTTGGTTTATATGCAGATAACAAGGGGAAGGGCGGCGCGTAATCATGCATATCCGGTGACCCCACAGCCTGTTTTAAGTGTTACCGTAAGACCAATAAATGAAACTCACCGTCGCCATGTCGCAGAGGCGGGGATTAAAGTTATCAGTATTGAGGATCAGAGATGGAAGCGGTGTGATATTAAATCCATTTCCCTTTTGCCAAATGTAATGGCGAAGCAGGCTGCAGTTGAAGCCGGCGCACAAGAAGCTTGGATGATTGACGGGGAAGGATTTGTTACTGAAGGGGCGTCAACAACTGCCTGGATTGTTGATAAAGCTGGCAAGTTAAGAACCCGTCCACTTGCGAATGACATTCTGGATGGTATCACGCGGCAAATGCTTCTTTCACTTATAAATGAATTGAAACTTGAACTGGATGAGGTGCCGTTTACCCTTGATGAAGCATATTCTAGTAAAGAGGCCTTCTCTACGGCTTCAAGTTTGATCGTCATGCCGGTTGTTGATATTGACGGTCACGAGATTGGGAATGGGAAGCCGGGGAAAATCACAACTCAATTAATACATAATTATAAAATATCAAATAACTGAATTTATCAGTTAACTTCTTCTTTAAAATTAGTGTAAAGTAGAAATTGTCTTCGATGTCTGGAGACACCGGATTGTTGTGTTAGAGGAGAAGCATCCGGGCGTTTAATTTGGCTGCCTCCCCAGTCGTAAAAATGGGGTTTACCCATGTCTGAGAAAAACCTTCAAGACTCTTTCTTAAATCATGTTCGTAAAAATCGTATGCCACTGACTATTTTCTTGGTCAATGGCGTCAAACTACAAGGTGTTGTCACATGGTTTGACAACTTTTGTATGTTATTAGCTCGTGATGGTCATTCACAGCTTGTCTATAAACATGCAATATCAACAATAATGCCTACCCAGCCGATAGAAATTTTTGAAGCTGATCAGGGTGATGAAGTCCCTAGAGAAGAATAAGCTAAAGACGATTCCTATAAGTCTTTTGTTTTAGCTGATTGCCACATGGCCTCCAATTCGGCCAGTGTAAGCTTGCTCATATCTTTATCTAGGGTTTGAGCTTGTTTTTCCATATCTATGAAACGGCTGGTAAATTTTTGATTTCCGGCGCGGGCAGCTTGTTCTGGATCAACCTTTAAGTGACGCGCTAAATTGGCGATGACGAACATGACATCACCCATTTCATCTAATAACCTATCTGTTGCACCATTTTGTTCGATCTCTTCACGTAATTCGCCCAGTTCTTCATCCAGCTTATCAAAAACCTGTGAAATTACAGGCCAGTCAAATCCGACTTGGGCCGCGCGTTTTTGTAATTTAACGGATCTTGTCATGCCGGGTAGGGTGATGGGTATATCGTCCAGAAGAGATTGAGGCATGGATCCTAATTTAGCCTCTTTTTCTTTAGCTTTAACGACTTCCCAACTGTTTTTGACGTCTTCTGCAGATTTAACAGTTTCATCAGCAAAAACATGAGGATGACGGCGCTGCATCTTATCGGAAACGGCATGTGCAATATCGTCAAAGTTAAATAATCCGGCTTCTTCTGCCATTTGTGCATGAAAAACAACTTGTAGAAGTAAATCACCAAGTTCATCTTTCAAATCATCCATATCATCACGCTCAATAGCATCGACGACTTCATAGGCTTCTTCGATGGTATAGGCGGCGATAGACTTAAAGTTTTGCTTTAAATCCCATGGACAGCCAGTTTCGGGCGTACGTAGAGCTTTTAAAATATCGCGAAGCCTATCTATGCTGGTAGCTTTTGTCATTTTGGTCAATTGATGCCAATAGCCGCACGATAGGTTTTTACGATATTTGGCAACATAATCAGAGAGAGCGTGCCAAAAATGGCAGACACCATTGCCATGGACAAATCTAATCGGTCACTTCCCACAAAAACAAAATCATTGAACACACCTACAAGTGTTGGGCCTAACATGAGACCGAACATACTGATCACCATAAGGTATATGGCGGTTGCCTGTCCCCTTAATTCAGGAGGGACGATTCTGAGAATACTACTCCAAGCCGAAACGGTTATAAGTGTGACACCACATAAAGAGAGACCATAAACAAAGAGTGCCAGTTGTGGAGATGGCATAAGCGGCATAGCAATACAGGTGGGAACCATAATAATACCGCCAATACGCATAATGATAATGCCTGCATCATCAATGCCTTTACTATGCATTTTATCTATCAGCCATCCACCAAAGAAAGTGGAGCAAGGGCCTACCAGTCCAATAATTGTCCCGATATAAACGCTCAGCGTTACGGGACTCCAGCCATATTCGCGCTGGAAAAGTGACGGGATAAAATTATGGCTATAGGTGATTATTGTCATAGTGACTGGAAGAATAAAGAGCTTTAAGAATAGGTTTTTATTATCTCCGAAATAGGCGAAGGTTCGTTTAATTGAGTCGAAACCTTTGAAGGGATTTTTTTGAATATATTGGCGATTTGGTTCTTTAAGCGTCAGCACGAGCAGTGCAATCAGAAGACCGGGTGAGCCAACAATAATAAGAACGAGTTGCCATGACCTTAAATCCGCCATAAAGGGGATGAAGGACAGATCAAGACCGTCTGCAAATTTCATGATTTGCCCTCCAAGCAGATACGCAATGGCCAGAGCAAAGGATAAAGCGCTCGAATATACAGCAATTGCACGTGCACGTTGGGCTGGCGGCATGACATCGCTGATCAAGGAAATGGCGCATGGGCCAAGCGTGGCCTCACCAGCCCCAACCAAAATACGAGCTATGAATAAATGCCTAAAGCTTTGTGCGAATCCTGAGAGCGCAGTTGCCGCCGACCAGATAGCGAGACCCGCGCCCAGAAGATATTTACGCGGCATATTATCTGCCAGCCAACCGAGGGGTAACCCCATGGTTGAATAAAATATCGCAAATGAGGCACCCATGAGCAGACCAATCTGAGTATCTGACAAATCCATGTCATTTTTAATGGGTTCAACAAGTAAACTGAGTATCTGCCTGTCCACGAATGACAAAATATAAATTATCGTCAAAAGTATGGTTACATACCATCCATAGGAAATCGGGGGATAAATATGTTCTTCTGATTTTTCTTGATGGTGGATTTGGGTGCTTGCCATTTTAATATCCATTTTTTTGTATATCACATATATTTGTTCTAACGATTTTGATGTATCAAGGCGAGAATATAATGTTGACCTATATCAAAGACATATCTCATCTTGAACAAGACAATTGCAGCGGAGATAATCATGAGCCGTATTTCGCCAGTAATTTTGTCCGACTTGACTTCTGATATGCAAAATATTTTATCTGCCGTAGAAATCAAAATGGGATTTATGCCAAATGATGCCCTTCTTATGGCGCATAAGCCTGATGTGATGTTGGCTTTCGGCAATTTGGTTCAAGCAGTTTATGATGAACAAAGCGAGATTTCACCAGTTTTAAAGCGACTTATCGGGCTGGTAACCAGTCATGCTGCTGGTTGTAGATATTGCCAAGCCCACACGGCGCATGCCGCCTTAAACCATGACATTGATGATGCAAAGCTGGAGGCTCTATGGGAATACGAAACATCTCCTCTTTACTCGGACGCTGAAAGGGCAGCCCTACGGCTCGCTCAAGCTGCCGGTATGTCGCCGGCTTATGTGTCTGAGGACATATTCACAGAGTTAAATTCACATTTCTCTAATAGTCAGATTGTTGAAATTGTTGCGACTATCAGTCTTTTCGGATTTTTGAATAAATGGAATTCTGTGTTTGAGACAGAAATAGAATCTTTACCAAAAGCGGTGCTAGACAAATATTTCCCGCATTAATCTGGAGACAATAATGACTGACTGTAAAATGGATTGTGAAGGGCGCATTAAAACGGCCGTAATCTCTGCCGCTAAACCTGATGAGGTTGCAAAAAGCTATCAAGACTATTTTGGTTATCAAATTGTTGAGCAGGGTGTGGTGACGGAAGCAGAAGCTAAAATGTGGGGAACGCCCGGCATGATAGGCAAGAAGTCAATTTTGATGGGGCCTGAGAGCGGGACACAGGTTTTCTTCCGAATTATAGAAAATGACAAGGTTGAGAATTATGTGCCGTTAAAATCATTTGGGTGGAATGCCATTGAGGTTACGGTTCAAGATGTTGAAGAAATTGACCGCCAGCTTCAAGACTCACCTTTCCAGATTATCGGACCTCCAGCTTATTTGGATTTTTCTGATAAGATTTATCCTATGCAAGCAGTCGGTCTTGCAGATGAGGTTTTTTATCTCAATCAGGTCAAAGGTGATTTGCCTGATTATGACTTGCCGCTAGCCCGAAGTTTTGTTGATCAGATTTTTATTATGATTTTGGCAAGTCCCAATATGAATGAAGCTATCAAGTTTTACACTGAGAAGCTTGGTTGGTCACAGGGTAATGCCTATTTCACAAAATATTCTGTTATCAATAATGCTTTTGATTTACCGGAGGAAACACCGCACCATCTTTCAATGACTTGTGTCGGGAGAGATGTTAATAATGAAGTTGATGAATATCCTGAAGGTACGACCGAACGTCCATGTACCCCCGGTCTATTGCCTCCAGGTATTGCTATGGTAAGTTATACCGTGACGGATTTGGAAAGTCTTGATATTGATTTTTTCAGTCCGCCACAAGTTTTAGAACATGCACCATATAATGGTCGAAGAGTTGCCGCTTGTCGCGGCAATGCCGGCGAATTAGTTGAATTAATAGAACTCTAAAGAGGTTTAAATGACCACTGAGACTTTAATTGCGTCGCTGACACAAAAACTCGGTCAGGAACATGTCATTACAGATGAAAACGAACTTACCTATTATGGTCAGGATGTTTTTTCTGAAGCTAATAAACCATTAGCCGTTATTAGACCCGGCAATAAGAAAGAACTTGCTGAAACGATTGGTATGGTCACGGAACATGATATTGCCATTCTGCCTCGGGGTGGGGGAATGTCATATACGTCCGGTTATTTAAGTAATCGCCAGAGCGTAATGGTCGATATGTGCCGCATGACCGATATTATCGAAATTAATCTGGAAGATATGTATGTAACGGTGGAAGCTGGTTGCCGTTGGGTAGATTTATATGAGGCCTTAAAAGATAAAAATGTCAAAACACCAATGTGGGGAACACTGTCTGGTCTGAAAGCCAGTATTGGCGGCGGGGCTTCACAAAATTCTGTATTTTTCGGTAGCGGTCAGAATGGCGCGATGTCTGACAGTATTATTGGGATGGAAGTTGTAACCTCTGATGGTAAAATCGTAATAACAGGGAGTGGCGCTATCGAAAATGGCACCCCCTTTTTCCGCCATTTTGGTCCTGATCTGACAGGGTTGTTCACCGGTGATACAGGTGCGTTGGGTGTTAAGGCAACACTCACGCTAAAACTTGTTCCCGATCGGCCTGAAAAGCGCTTTGTTTCATTTAATTTTGACGATCACTCAGGAATGTTGAAAGCGATTGCTGATGTGGCGCGAGAAAATTTGGCTTCCGAATGTTTTGGTTTCGACCCGTTTCTTCAACAACAGCGAATGAAACGAGAGTCCCTAGCCAAAGATATTAAAACTCTTGGCAAAGTCATTGGTTCTGAAAAAGGTTTCACAAGTAAGCTCAAGTCAGCCGCTGAGGTTGTTATTGCTGGACGGGATTATATGAAGGAAACATCTTTTTCTTTTCATGCGGTTGTTTCTGAAATGACGGACGTTCAGGCTGATAAGCACTTAAATCGCATCAGAGAAATAGCTAACCTTCATGGCGGAATAGAAGTTGCAAATTCAATTCCTAAAATTATCCATGCCCATCCATTTGTGCCGCTTAATAATATGATCGGGCCAGAGGGGGAGCGCTGGGTACCAGTTCATTGTCTGGTACCGCACTCTAAGGCGATAGACTTGTTTGAGGCAATTGAAGATTATTTTGAGTCCAAACAGGACGTTATGGAAAAGTATAAAATTGAAGCCGGTCATCTCATTCTGAATATTGGCAATAGTGCGACACTCTTAGAACCAGTCTTTTTCTGGCCTGATGAACTGATGGAGTTTCATCATAGAAATGTTGAAGAGGATGTGCTTGAACGTATTTCCGGTTTTGAAGCAGATGAAGCTGCGCGTGAAGTTGTCGTTGAGTTGCGCGATGGCTTATTAGATGTCTTTGCTGACTATGGTGCTACCCATTTCCAGATTGGCAGAACATATCGTTACTCGAAGAATATTAAGCCGGAAACGTTAGACCTGATAACAGGTATCAAGAACGTGATTGATCCCAAAGGATTAATGAATCCAGGGTCTTTGGGTCTCGGTTAAGCGACTTTGATAATTGTTTTCCCAAAATTCTGTCCTTTCATGAGGCGACAGAAACTTTCAGCTGCGTTTTCAATTCCTTCGGAGACATCTTCTCGATAGGTGATAAGTCCGTCATCCAGCCAGTTTAAGACATCCTCCACAAAATCTTTCTGTTTGTGAAAATGGTCGTAAACAACCATGCCTCGAACCGTTGCCCGACTGCGAATAATATTTGCTGGGTTGGTGCCGGGAAGGCGTTCATCCTGATTATATTGCGCCATAAGGCCGCAAAGAATTACACGCGCACCCAAAGATAATTTTTCCATAACGGTTTCAAGTATCTCACCGCCAACATTATCGAAATAAATATCGATACCATCCGGGCAGGCTTTATCCAAAGCTGTGGGCAAATCATCTTCACGGTAATTAAGGCAGACATCAAAGTTAGCGTTCTCAACAGCCCATTTGCATTTTTCTGCGCTACCTGCAATGCCGACAACGCGGCACCCTTTTATTTTTCCGATTTGACCGACCATAGAGCCGACGCCACCTGTAGCCGCAGATACGACGAGCACGTCTCCCGCTTTTGGTTCTCCTAAATCTATCAACCCTGCATAAGCAGTAAGTCCGGGCATCCCAAGAATACCTAATGCTAGAGAGGAAGGCGTTATTCGTGAGTCAATCTTTGATACTTGTTGACCATCGCTCTTACTGAATTTTTGCCAGCCAGCAAAATAGGAAACAATATCACCAACAGCAAATTCCGGATGTTTGGTATCGATTACTTCACAGATAGCTTCACCGCGCAAAATATCGCCAGGATCAACTCTTCCGGATATATGACGGCCGGCAATTTGCCCCCTCATATATGGGTCTAAGGAGAGATAAAGGGTTTTACTGAGAAATTCACCATTTTCAATATCTGGAATAGCCTCATTATGAACAGCAAAGTGCTTCGGCTCAGGTGTTCCAGTAGGTGTTTCTGCGAGTTTAATTTGAGTATTAAGTTGCATCTATTTACCTTTTTCCCGCAATCTATAAAAGTAATTACAAATATATAGCAAATAAGTTAATTTAAGTTGATTTATAACAAGTTCTTATTCTAGCCGCCAGACAGGAACACAAATGGATTCTTACTACGCTATCGCACTTCAAACTACAGTTCATGCCGTTAATGGATGTTCGACGCGTGATGAGGCCCGGTCTGTAATGGACAGCACATTAGAGCGCCTTAAAGTCGAGATTTTTGCTGCTAAAAAGTTTGTCGGATCAGATGTGCGTTTAGTTGTCTTACCGGAATATTTCTTAACGGCGTATCCAATGGGCGACACAATTAAGGGGTGGGCTGATAAGGCAGCCCTATTAGAAGATGGGCCTGAATATGCCAAGTTGGGCGAGATCGCTAAAGACAATGATATTTTTATTTCGGGAAATGCCTATGAGGTTGATGCGCATTTTGATGAATTATATTTTCAGACAAGCTTTATTATTGATCCCAAAGGTGATGTTATTTTGCGTTATCGCCGCCTCAATTCAATGTATTCACCGACCCCTCATGATGTCTGGGATAAATATCTAGATATTTATGGAATAGAAGGGGTTTTCCCCGTTGCCGATACGGAGATTGGAAGACTTGCTTGTATCGCTTCCGAAGAAATACTTTATCCTGAAATTGCCAGAATGTTTTTCATCCGTGGTGCTGAGGTAGGCCTGCATTCTACCGGCGAAATAGGAAGTACGATTGAAACCCCTAAATCGATATCGCGTAAAGCACGTGCTGTTGAAAATATGGGCTACATAGTTTCAGCAAATTCAGGCGGTATTAGCGGACATTCTCTGCCTATATCTTCTACAGACGGAAAGTCCGTCATTATTGATTATCGTGGTATAGTTCTTGCTGAGTCTGGCTGGGGACCAACCATGACAGCGTTTGCGTCAATCGATTTAGCGGCGTTGCGTCGTTATCGTCAAAGACCGGGTATGGGCAACTATTTGTCACGACAAAGATTTGAGCTATTTGCCGACGGCTATGCAAATCTTGCTACTCAGAAAGCGAATAATTTAATGCAGTCAGACGGCAGTGTCCGAGAGCCGAAGCGGAGTGACTTTGAGGAAGCTCAACAGCAGGCATTGGATATTATGCGGAAAAGAGGGTTTTTTTAATTAAACCTTATAATTATCGGCACATTTAATGAGCTGATCGTGATCAAGTACTGTAACTAAGGACGGAGTGGCTAGTTCTATCAGTTTATCCTTTGATAGGCGTGAAAAGGCGCGACTGACAGTTTCAATCGTTAATCCGAGATGGTCGGCAATGTCTGTTCTTGTCATGGGTAAGTTAAGCTGAGTTTCAGAAAGACCTGCATTGATTTGGCGACCACTTGTTTGCAATAAAAAAAAGGCGAGCCGTTCTACAGCATTTTTTCTGCCTAAAATAAAAATTTGATCAATCGTTCTGGCTAATACTTTATTGCCGATAACGCGAAGGCTTTTCTCCAAATTTTGATGTCCTTCTGCAAATTGTTCCAATTCAGTTCTTTTCCAGCGACAAAAACGGCTGGCTTCAACAGCACGGCAGGAAACGCTGTAATTAGAGTCAACAGTAAGCCCTATAAAGTCCCCAGGATAGACAAACGAGATAATCTGTCTGCGTCCGTCTGATCCTATACGCTCAAGCATCAACATACCGGAAGAGATATTGTAAACATATGTGGAGGGGGCTTCCTCCATGAATAAGTATTCGCCCTTTTCAATTTTATTTGAGCGACCTAAATCGTAGAGTGTATAAATTGTATCGTCAGACATGACGCCACATAAATCTCTATACCGCGCTCTGCAGTCTTTACAATAATTATCCCCTCGATTTTGGGTGTTAGCGTAAATTGTTTTGTTCATGTGAATTACTTTTCAAATTACGACATCACATTTGAACAATAAGGTCAATATACGTTTATTTAGTCACTTTCATGAGAATGATCATGCCCATGCTTGTGGCTATGATTGTGGTGATGATGCTCATTATGCGGTAAATCATGCGGATTTTTTACATGCGCTTCATCAGCATATTCTGGATATTGAAAATCAGGTGGCGGGGTTAATTCGCCAACAGGCCCATGCGGGTGATTATGCCCATCGTCGGAGTGAACCCACTTATATAGTTGTGGGCGGTGACGATAAAAATGTGCTGCCGCACGTAATTTATTCTCGTCAGGGCTGCTCCACGGATTGTAATGAAAGTAGTTATGGAGTTTTGTATCAGTGCGTCCCAGAGCGATACAGCCATATTTGCTTCTGAATGATCCATGATTGATGTAAGGCGGACGCCAAAAATAACCACCTGTGGGTAAATCACCAAACTGCATCATCCAAGATGTTCCCCAAATATGATAACTTTCCTCACAACAATCATGATATGAAATATTATCCTGAATATATTCCGGAGCCATAGTGTAAAGGAATGTCATTGCCTCAGTGAGCGGATCAAAACGTAGCATCTTCAAAAATAGTCCAGTGGCTGTGGACGGGGAAACGATAGAACCGCTCGTATAAGGTGCATCTTCATATGAATTAAGGGAAATATAACCTTCTTTCAGGCATAAGGGATGACTAACATCACCTTCCTCGAAAGACGGCTCACTATCGTTGTAAAAAACCAATGCTTCAGCACCTTGGTCAACTTCCCAAGCTGGAAGGGCATAGCCAGCTGGTACGAACATGTAATGCCCTTCTCGGCAGAGGGTATCACCGATTTTGATAGCCCCGTTTAAAACAAACATTTCCATATCCGAGTAGCTCATACCAGGCTTACGTTTGTAGCCACCGTCAAAGCGCATTTTCAGTGAACACGCACCTGTGTCGGTATCCATAGACATCACTTTGTAATGCATACCGCCGCTTAATTTTGGTAAATCAAGTTTCTTAAAGTCTTCATTAAGTTCTACAAAAGGTTCAATATGTGGTCTTGCCATTTTTTTCTCCTGATTTACCAGACAACACGGTCGGCATCTTTGCGTTTTGGTTTCTTGGGAATATCCTCAGCAGGTATTTTGACCCGCATATCTCCGGTTACATAAAAACCGCGCTCGTGAACAAGCCTAAGGAATTCTGCAACCCAGCCGTTGCGTTTGTCCTGAATGGACTCCATCTCTTCAACAATTGAAGCGTGTCGCTTTACTTGTTCGGCACATTCATCCTCAATCCATTTCTCCGCTTCTTTACTCCTAGGCGGCTTCTCATTTTGCACTCGTTTTGCCATTTTAAGTCTCCTTCAACTTGTAATGCCTTTTTCCTTTAATGCATTAATCTCATCCTCAGAATAACCGATTTCACTCAATAATTCGTCATTATGTGCGCCCAATTTTGGCGGCATTAAACGAATAGAAGCGGGACTTTCTGAAAAATAAATTGGTAATTTGGGCATACGAATTGTTCCTTCTGTAGGGTGTTGGTGCATTTCCCAAAATTCAGATTCAATAAGATGTTGATTTTGCATTAAATCATCCAGCTCGCTCACATGCATATGCGGAACATTTGTGTCCGAGAGTGCTTCGAGCCATTCATCAGTTGTTCGTTTCGCCAGTGCTTTACCGGTTTCACTATAAGTGATGTCAATATTTTCAAGTCGGGACTTCATATTGATAAATCTCTCGTCTGAAATCATGTCCTCACGGTCAATTAATTTGCAAAACGTCGCCCAATGATTGTCCCAATAGGGTAAAACAGCAATATACCCATCTTTAGTCTTATAAGGCCTGCGATGTTTACTCATCAGGCGCGTATATCCCGCCGGAGCTAATGGCGGCTCAAAAACTTGTCCCCATAAATGCTCAACCATGACATATGAAACCATAGTCTCAAACATGGGCACTTCTATTTCTTGCCCTTTACCCTTGCGTTCACGATGGAACAGGGCAGATGTAACTGCATTAGCAACATTCAGCCCTGTCGTTTTATCGCCGATGATTGTGGGTAAATAACGAGGTTCGCCTTCCACCATTTTCATTAGCATAGCTACACCTGATGCAGCTTGAATAGAGTCGTCTAAAGCGCCTTTATCTCCATAGGGACCTTTTTTGCTAAAACCATATGTCGCGCAGTAAATGATATCTGGGTTTACTTTTTTGACCGCCTGATAATCCAATCCAAGCTTCTCCATAGCTTTGGGACGAAAATTATGGACAACTACGTCAGCCGTGGCGATCAGTTTTAATGCTGCCTCACGCCCTTCGTCAGATTTTAGGTCTAAAACAATGCTTTTTTTGTTCCTGTTGCAGGTAAGAAAAAGCGCTGCTAGTCCTTCAGTATTTTTAACAGGGCCGAGGTTACGATTAGTGTCTCCGCCGGGCGGCTCAACTTTAATGACATCAGCGCCGAGGTCGCCTAAAATTTGACAGGCAAAAGGGCCCAGTACAACACTGGTGAACTCAATAACTCGTATTCCATCAAGCGGGCCTGTCATGGTTTTCTCCATCAGCAGACAACTCAATGCCTCTTGATTGTAAATTATAAATACGGATTGTGTTGTCTCTCATGAACTTTCGCATCACCTCAGGCTTAAGGCCATAGTCATGAATTTCCTGAACAGTTCTTTCAAATCTGAGAACTGGAAAATCAGTCGCAAAGATGACTTTATTTTGACCATAGCTGTTGAGGTAACGCCAAACAGACTCAGGCCAATATTTGGGGCTATGGGCATCGGTGCAAATGAAAACATTTTCGTGTTTCCAGGACATAGCAATCATCTCGTCATGCCAGGGTATACCGACATGTGACCCGATTAATTTGAGTTCGGGCAAGTCGCAGGCAATATCATCAAGATAAATAGGCCTGCCAACTGATCTTGTTCGATGCTCTTTAGAATAAATCAGGGATTGACCGACCTGCATCTGAATAGGGATATCAAGCTCAATACATTTTGCATAAAATGGATAGTAGCGAGCATTATTGGGCGGTAAATCATACCAGTGAGGGTAGAGATGAGCGCCGATAAAGCCTAGTTCTTTAACAGCATATTCCAGTTGCCTGACTCCATCCATACCCTGATAAGGGTCAAGTCCGACTAAGCCCATAAATCGCGAAGGATATTTTTTTATTGCCTCAGCAACAACTTCAGGCGGCATGTGGTAGCACCCTGGCAAACCAACCCTACCAGCTTTAGCTGCAACTAAAAAACTAATATCAATGCCGGCAGCGTCCATGCCTTCAATCATGCTTTCAAGACTGATACCACCAGCATCATGTTTGCCCTTGACCTTGCCAATAAAAAATTCGTCTGTCCAACCCGGGCGATGCTTCAGGGCTTCCGGGGTCCAGATATTTACTACTGCATCTATGGCTTTGAAACCGCTCATTTCAAACTCCAAGCAACAACATGGCAAGTCCGCATCCACAAATGACCACACCAGGCAATAAATGTGAAGCATGATGAACTGAAATTACATTTTTTAGACGTCCTGCTGAAGCGAACAAACTGGTGTTAAAATTAATCATGTTTCTGTCAATGATAATTAAACTTAAAACACAGCAGACCATAGTAATAATGGTGCTTACGGTATAGAAAATTATCAGGCTAACTACCTTGCTTGTTTCAATCGCTTCTTCGGCCATTAAAAGCGCAATAATTGGTTCGCAGGGGCCGAGAATGAAGACAACAAATAAAGGCGAGCCGACCAAAAATAAAGAGTTCGGGAGGGCTTTTTGTTTAAAGGCGCGGTAGATGTAGAACAGACCGATAAAAATTAATGCCCAAGCAGCAAGTTCCACTCTTAAGTCCTGAATATCGAGCGCAACCAGTATTTTCTTCCCAAAGTAAATAGCTGGCAATGCCATCAGTAGGGATGCCGTGACATGCCCCAAACCACAAATGGTAGTAAAAAGGAGAGTCCTGCGCGTAGACCATTTATGTGACTTTGCCAATGACCAGAATGTAAGGTAATGATCCGGTCCGGCGAGTGTATGCAAGACTGCTATACCGACAACGATATAAAATGTTGTTGTAAAATCAATGAGTGCCATTTCCATATCCCATTTTTGATATTGCTTAGTCGAAAGTTAATTTCCTTGAGATAAATCAATGCCAAGTCAATTATTATACTCAGGTCAGGTACTATTAGACTCATCAAACATATTTATGTTAAAGGGCTCGCCACTATTTAAAAGCATTGATTTTTTTCTGAAAAAACGCAAATAGCCCGCTTCTCCCATACGTGATCCCCCCATTCCGGACAGCTTAAAAGAATTTTTTTCTGCATCACCTACCAAACCAGTTAATGATCCATCATTAATACTGATGCCCCCTGCTTCAATTTTGACAGCTATGTTATAGGCATGGTCAAGGTTTTTTGAGAACACTGCGGCGCTTAATCCATAATCAGTGTCATTTGCAAGCTTCACTGCTTCTTCATCTGTTTCAAAAGCCATAACAGGCATAATCGGCCCGAATGTTTCTTCCTTCATGAGTTTCATGTGGTGGTTAACATCAACAATTACTGTAGGCTCAACCCATGCGCCCGCGTCGGTATAAATTTCACCACCACATAAAATTTTAGCACCTTGTTCTAGGGCATCATCAAGTTGAGCTTTAATAATATGCGCCTGTTTTTCATAAATCAGCGGCCCAATATGGCCCTTGGAGATATCATCGCGATTGAGATGTACTTTTTTTGCTGCCTCTACCAATAGGTTACAAAATTCATCATAATGTGGCTTAGCGACATAGATCCGCTCGATAGACTGACAGGCTTGACCCGTATTAATTATTGAGGCACGTAGCAACGTTGTTGCCGCTTTTTCAATATCAGCATCTTCCAAAACTATTGCGGGATCATTACCTCCAAGTTCCAAAAAAGCCGGAATAAAATTATCCGCGGCGACGCTAGCAACTTTACGCCCAGTATTAACACTGCCTGTAAAGCAAACCGCATCAATATGAGATATTAGTGCGTTGCCGGTTTCGCCGTCGCCTTGGATAAAATGAAGTACATCACATAATATCGGAATTGATTGTATTGCCCCTACAAGCGGCTCAATAAAACGTGGCGTGACTTCCGAAGGTTTTATAATGACGGCGCAACCTGCCAATAATGCCGGTATGGCGTCTATCATTGCTAGCGTGCATGGAAAATTCCAAGGGCTAATAATGCCGACCAGATTATATGGGCATAACTGGGAGCCATAGGTAACAGAGGGAAGGGCGGTCTTATTGCCAGCCCGTAGATTATCTTCTTGATGACAATCAGCAATATTAATCCAACGGTCAATGGATTTGATAACACCGGAAACTTCCATAATAGAAATACCTCGTCGCCCCGTATCAATTATTAAGGCGTCCGTAATTTCCGACTGCTTATTAGATAGTGCGGCTTGAAAGGATTTCATTACATCTGTTCTTGCTGAATGCGACATTTTTTGCCACTTTTCAGAACCTTGCCGAGCCTTAGCAGCAATAGAGGATATTTCTTCGGGAGTGGTCACATTGAATGTATAGTCATTTATGCCAGTTCTTGGATTTCGTACGTTAATTTTGCGGGACATCTAGCTTGTTGCCTCAACCAGCCTGACAGTTACCGTACCAGCATTTTCTCTTAACTTTTTGATTTCTGAATATTCAGGCGAATTCCAGAATGCCAAGGCCGTGTCTATTGAAGGCCATTTTGAAATGACAATTTTCATATTCGGTTCACTTTCACCTTCAAGGAGTATATCTTGAGGAGGGCGCATAACCTCATAATTACCGCCGAATTTTTCTACAAGCTTAGCGGCAGATTTGCCGTAATTAGCAAATTTTTCAGGATCTGTTATCTGTGCTCTGATTACCATGTAGGCTGCCATTTATTCACCCATTGCAACTGATAATATTATTCATATTTCACGGTAGATTTTTGCAGAAAACTCTGCCTTGCGATAGGTCAAATCCTTACATTACAACCCAATCATTTTTGTTTAAGATGATAAGATTGTGCAATTCTTTTCATTAAGCTAATGTCAAAGATCTAAATTGTAGCTTACGGTCATCATGGATTTAAAAAACAATCATCCAACCCCTCTATACCATCTCATTTACATCGTTCTCAGAGATAAAATATTACGCGGAATTTATCCGAAGGGAAGCAATATTCCTTCCGAAAATGAACTTGTTAAAGAGTATAGTGTTTCGCGGATTACCGCTCGTAGATCACTTGAAAATTTATCTCGAGATGGACTGGTTTCGCGTCACCGTGGGCGTGGTACAATTGTGACTTACGATATGCCAGTCACTGCTGCCAAATCTGGCGGCATGGAAGACTTAATGGAAAATCTCCTCATGATTGCTCAGGAGACAAAAGTTAAGATACTTGATTTTTCATATATTGAAGCGGATGCAGAATTAAAGTCTGTATTTCAGCTCCAAGAGGGGGATAATCATACGCTGCAAAAGACTGTGAGAGTTCGTTATCAAAATAAAGCCCCATTTTCTTATGTTGTTGCGCATGTTCCTGAGGAAATTGGCAGATGTTACAAGCGAAAAGATCTATCTCATAAACCATTGCTAGCTTTAATTGAGCAAGCGGAAATCAAAATTAGTCATGCCAGTCAAACCATTACAGCTGTTGCTGCTGACAATAAGTTATCAGATTTATTACAAATAAAGATTGGATCGCCAGCGCTTGAAGTAACACGTATCGTTTATGATACGGATGAAGCGCCAGTCCAATATATCAAGATTTTCTACAGGCCAGATAAATATCAATTGCAAATGCGCTTATCGAGAGTTTCGGGAAAAAAAAGTAATTTCTGGCAGAGTGATAGTTAAGGATTATTTAGGCTAAAACTTATTTATCCGAAAGGCTGTTCAGCAGTTCCACAAGGGCGGTATGACCGTTAGTTTCGCTGTCATAGAAGACGATATTATCAGATCCTAAAGCAATATCATTTCGTGTTTTCACCCAATCAGGACATACGGAGATATCAACTTCATGTTTATCGGTTACTGCGCTGTGCAATAATTGACGGGCGAGTTGATAGCCCACTTTTGTTGTCTGCATAAGCGCAACGAAACCGGTTTGAAGAACATGCGGTTGGCTGTCGGGATGAGCAGGAATTATATTTTCTTTCTTTTCTTCATACCAAGGCCAAAAAAGATTTTTCATTCTCAGGAAACTCCATCCTGTTAGAAGGTGTCCACCATATTTTTGAGCTGTCATGTCGGGCATGTAGTTTTGTGTGAAAGCTTCGCTCTTTTCTGAAGCCGGTTTGAAAAAGTCAAAATTTATCAATTTGGCTGTTTGAAATGCTTTTTTTAACTGAGGCCCCATGGCTGCGCTTTGACCAATAGTCAAAATATAATCAGGCAGTTTATCAGCCGCATCAAGATTGTTTGTGAGTTCTTCGATAAAAGTATCGGAAAGTATATTGGTTAGTCCATGACCCGGCAGGTCGGGCGCGATAACTTCATATTCTGCATCTGCTAATGTCCCGATAAGGCTTTTTAGCGAATTACTACTTTGTAAAATATCATGGATTACTAGCACACGAGTCTTTCCGTAATCCGTAACCAAACAATGCAAATTGTTCTCCTGCCCAAAATATTCGCGCCAAGTTTTTGCTTTATTAGGTTTTTTGGTGTTTGAGTTGATATGAAAATTTTTCAACTTCGGCAAATCAGTTTTGCGCAAATATTCGAGCGCAACAGCATGGCCGTCGTCACGATTTTCTGGGCGTACAAGTTCAAAGTTTTCTGGCATGTCGGAGAGGCGATCAAGATGGGCTGTCAGAGGGTCGGGTGGGGCGGCCATAATTAATGCCGGCGAGGTAACCTTTGATTGAAAACTTTTTTTGTCAAAAGCGAAAGCAGCCCCATAGGCGCTTCTATATGCGTCACCTGCGTATAAATGATCAAGAACTTGCTGATGAAGTATATCAAGCGGGGCGATGTCATAGGGCATGCGTGACGAATTGTTTTTGGCATACCATGGGAAAAAAATTAATTGCTCACGATAGCGCGACCAAAGCCATGCTAAATGGGAGCCTGACCAATCAGGTTGAAAGGGCGGGAGGTACTCTTTAAGAAAAGACTCTTTCTCTTCTTTAGATAGAACTGAAAATCCGTTCATTACAAAACGATTTACTGCTTTGGGGTATAGCCCTGCGATTGTTAGGGCAATGGTTGAACCAGTATGATAGCCATAAGCCGCAAACTGAGTGATGCCAATCGTCTTCAAAAAAGTCATTTGTGCGTGTGCGATATCTGTCATATCCGGCTCAGTAATTTCGAGAGGATCAGATTGGCCATATCCAGGGGTATCTGGAGCAATAATGGTGAAATATTTTGCCCATTCTTCAATCAGCGGAACATATTCTGACGCAGATCGGGGTGATTGATGAAACATTACTAAAGGTGGTCCATTTCCAGCCGTGATATAATGAACCCTTCGATCGCCACAATAGGCATAATTTTTTAAAATTCTGGTCATTTATCTGGTGCGTTGCCGATGACCTTTTTGTTTATTAAGTTTTGAATTTCATCATCTTCAAATCCTAAGTCGTTTAGAATTTTAATTGAATGTTGACCTATTTGAGGGGGATCAGATTTAAGAGTAGGTCTTTGACCATTAATTTCTATTGGCAGGCTTGGTAATTTAGTCTCGGTTCCATCCGGTAAATTGACCGAGGTCAGGCCCCCATTAGCGTTAAGATGAGGGTCTTCAAACAAATCTTCTGGGCGTTTAATTGGCGCAAATGGGGCGCCAAAAGACGACAGGTTATCAATGAGTTGTTTTGTGGTTATTGTTTTAAATAATGAACCAAGCCTCTCAAGAATTTCAGTCCTTTTTTCTATTCTTTGATTATTCGTTGCTAGATTACTATCTAGAGCCCAGTCACTTAATTCAAACTTTTCGCAAAACGCCCGCCATTGGCTATCTGTTACAATCCCGACGAAAATTTTCTCATTATCCGCAGTTTCAAAAATATCATAAACAGACCAGGCAGAAATTCTGACAGGCATAGGTTTTGCAGCCGCGCCGGTAACTGCATATTGGGCCATATGTTGGCCTACAAGGAACACACAAGTCTCATAAAGACCACTATGAATGAGTTTCCCTTTACCGGTTGTTACTCTCTCCAATAAAGCCGCTAAAATTGCTACCACGCCAAAAGTACCACCCATAACGTCTATAACGGATGCTCCCGCCCTCAAAGGCTGCCCAGGTGGACCAGTCATGTAAGCAAGCCCGCCCATCATTTGAGCAACTTCATCTAATGCAGTGCGTTTTTCATAGGGACCACTTAAAAATCCCTTTTCGGAACAGTAAATCAAACCAGGATTAGTGATTGATAAAGTTTCGTAATCCAAACCGAGACGGTTAATTGTACCGCTTCGGAAATTTTCAATTAGTACATCCGACTCAGATATTATTTTTTTGGCAATCTCCAGACCTTCATCACTTTTTAAGTCTAATGAAATACTTTTTTTATTCCGATTATACATTGAAAAATAACCGGCGCCGGAACCGCGAAGATTGCGCGTCTTGTCGCCATCAATTGGCTCAATCTTGATGACTTCCGCGCCCAGGTCTGCCATAAGAAGACCTGTAGAAGGCCCCATGACCATATGAGATAACTCAACGACTCTAATGCCTGTTAACGGGGTGATTGCAGTTTTAATCATTAATAAGGACAGAAACTAATTATTAAGGGTTTTATTCTATAATGTTATATTAGTATAACAATTAAAGCTAGAATTATTTAGGTTGTACAATGAATATCATTAATGTGTGTGAGGTAGGTCCAAGAGATGGATTGCAAAGTATCGACCGAATGATGCCACTTAAGGCGAAGCAGGCTTGGATTAAAGCTGAATTTGAGGCGGGTGTAAAGGAAATAGAAGTTGGGTCCTTTGTATCGCCAAAAATGTTACCGCAAATGTCTGAAACCACCGAAGTCGTTAAGTTTGCTAAAACGCTGGAGGGACTCGAGATATGTGTTTTAGTCCCAAATCTGAAAGGGGCTGAGATGGCAATTGAGGCTGGCGTCCATAAAATTGGGCTACCTCTATCTGTTAGCGAAGAACACAGCATTCGTAATCTAAATCGCAACCATCAGAAAGTTTTATCAGAAATTCAATCCATTGCTTCATTGATAAAAACTCTTCCAGTAGATGAGCGGCCTTATTTTGAAGTTGGTTTATCTACTGCTTTCGGGTGCAGTATTGCCGGGCCAATTGATTTGTCTATTGTCATTGAATTGGGCGAGGCGGCTTTATCTGCGGGAGCAGATGAACTTGGGCTCGCTGATACAACAGGTTCTGCCAATCCGAGAGATATTAAAGAACGGGTTAGGGCGCTTCGCTCTGCAGTCGGTGCCGACAAATTACAAACATTACATCTTCACAATACGCGAGGTCTTGGCCTTGCGAATGCGCTGGCGGGTATTGAGGAGGGAATTACCACGCTCGACGCTTCCCTTTGTGGTCTGGGAGGATGCCCTACAGCACCGGGAGCGAGTGGAAACATCGTTACTGAAGATTTGGTGTATATGCTCGAGGCAATGGGATTAAAAACAGGAATTAATATTGACCAATTAGTTAAGGTAAAGAATATTCTGAGTGAGGCTCTACCCGGAGAGCCATTATATGGATTTATTGGTAATGCCGGCATACCCAAGGGACAGATCATATGAATGATAAAGCAGAAAATCGGAAAATGTTTGTCGTTGCTTATTGCAAAGATAAAGTCGGCGAAGAAGCAACGCAAGAACGTCATACCCATATGCAAGGGCATATGGATCATGTAGCAAGTATTGTTGATCATATAGCACTTGCTGGGCCAATGTATGCTGATGACGGTGAGACAATAAATGGCTCAATGCTTGTTTATAAAACTGATAAAATTGACCAAGCGCGTGAATGGCTCAAAGGCGACCCTTATTATCAAGCTAATATCTGGGAAAGTGTGGAAATTAAATTCATAAAAGTGGCACTTGGTGATCAAGTTGGTGGTTTAACATGGTAATGAAAATCGAATTTAGCCAATTGAAAGCTCAACGTGATTAAATGATAATTTGTAAGTAGGGAATTTAATGAGGGGTTATAATGGATAGCAAACTTGGGCATGGTTTGGATCTAGTCAAAACACAGGATCAAATTTACAAAGAAAAATTTGTTTCGTCTTTAAGGGCTTATGTTCTTAATGATTTAGCAAGTGATATGCGTCAGGATTTCGAAAAAAATGTCGCTTGTGAGAACGATTTCTTAGATGGCTTTGAGGTTCACAAAGCTATGAAGGGAAGAGAAATTTTTTCACGATATAGTAGTATTCGTTGTGCAGCACAGGAGATGGTGTGGGGTTCGGTCATTGATGAAGTTAATGACAATATAGAATTTTTAGAAGCACAGGTTAAATCCTATAGTAATCAAGCAGAAGGATCATTGGTGCTTGACCCTGATTTTGAATTTCCAAAATATTATACCTCTTTGGATGTACATTTAATGCCCGGGAATTATGAAGGGCGTGTCAAGGGAGCCAATTCCCTTTCTGGTGCTGTTTATGACAATGGTTTCAACGTTTTCGCATTTGGCGCAATGGGCAAGCAATTCAATGATATTGGTATGTCGATGGCGAATTGTGTTCGACTGAAATTCCCTGATTTATTACCTGAAGTAATTGTAGATGTGGGGTGTACGATTGGGCATAACACTTTGCCTTGGAAAGAAACATTTCCATCTGCAGAAGTGTATGGATTGGATTTAGCTGGTCCTTGCTTGCAGTATGCACATGCCCGTGCGGAGGCTATGAATATAAAGGCGCATTTCCGACAGGCATCAGCGCAAGAACTCCCTTTTGATGATGAGTCTGTGGATATTGTCTTTTCGTCCATGTTTCTGCATGAAATGCCTGTGAAAGAAATTCGTAAATTTATGGATGAAGCCTTCAGAGTTTTAAAAAAAGGTGGCGTTATGTTTCATATGGAATTGCCGCCTAATGATTCATTGACACCTTATGATGCATTTTATTTGGATTGGGACAGTTATTATAACAATGAGCCATTCTATAAAACTTTCAGAGATTTGGGTTATAGGGATTTGTGCAGCACAGCCGGTTTCCAAGAGAAATCTTTTTTTGAGTCTGTAATGCCACGCTTCACCTATGTGTCAGAAGATGTTTTTGAAGCTGCAGTTTCCGCAGATGCAAGTTTTGATGAAAACACTGGTCGTCTATCTGACAGCATTCAGTGGTATGGCTTTGGTTCCAGAAAAGATTGAGGTTAATGTGTCTGAGTTGATTTCTAAGAAAGTCAAAGGTGGTCGCAAATTCTTTTTTGAACAGGCTGAAACAGATATGCTTCTGTCGATGTTGTTATCTCTTATGGCTGAACACTCAAGTGTTAAGGATAGACTGGTCAAGCTTGAGTCATTCCTGAGCGATAAAGGCCTGTTGGATGATGAGGAGCTTGCTTCTTTTACACCTAACAACGAAACATCCACCGCGATGGACATTGAACGTATGAAAATGATTAAAAATATTCTTGAAGCTGGAAGTAATATTGGCAACAAAGCAGAAGATTAACAGGGAGAGAAATGATAGATTTTATCTACTCAATAATGGTTCTCGTTCATATTCTTTTGTTGGTGTTTTGGGTTGGTACTGATGTCGGTGTTTTTCTGGCGGCAAAGGTCTCTGAAAGAACTGACTTAAGTATTGAGACGCGTTCAACGGTATTATCTGTGGGCATGGTGCTTGACCGTCTTCCCCGATCTGCCCTGGTTTTAATCATCCCTTCGGGATTATTTCTGGCTTCATATAGTGGGCTTATGAATATTCCCCCTATTATTTTTTATGGTATTTGTATTTTAGCAGGTATATGGCTCGCAATTTTATGGCTTGGCTTTATGACTAAAAATTCGGCCACTGAAGCTAAATGCATGTCCATTAATCTTTTATTAAATGGTGTCTCGGCCCTTCTTGTTACAGCCGCGGCAATTTGGATGCTAACATCTGGGGCTTACGAAGTTTGGATAGGTCTTAAATTTTTATGTGTCGGGTTAATTTTTGCTGTTGGTGTTGTCCTTGATATGCAGTTCCGGCCTGCTGTGGTTGCCTTTTCAGAAATTATGACCAAAGGGGCGACTGAAGATAGAGATATGACTTACAGCAAAGCTATTGCGCCTGTTTATTTGTCCGTACTTACTATTTATCTTTTAGCAATTATTGCTGCTGGTCTTGGTATTGCAAAGCCGTAACTTGAAATCTTAATGGGAGGGAGCGATGTCAAAGGTTATCGTATTATTTAATCTGAAAGAGGGTGTTTCTGTGACCGCATATGAGGATTGGGCACAAAACACTGATTTACCTATGGTTAATAAATTGCCAGGTGTAGATAATTTTGAGGTTTTGAGAACTATCAGTCTGTTTGGTTCTGATGATGCAGCTCCCTATCAATATATTGAGATTATCGATATTTCTGACATGGAAAAATTCCAAATCGCTTTGGGTGATGAAACTATGCAGCGTGTCGCGCAGGAGTTTCAAGGGTTCGCCGATAATCCGATATTTATAGCAACCGAGAGTCTTTGATGACTTCGTCTAACAGCTTAAGGGGCAAGGTTGCGCTTATCACCGGTGCAGGCCGTGCCGGGGGGATAGGGGCATCAATTGCTGAAAAACTCGCCACTCTCGGCTGTCGTGTTGTGCTAACCGATATTGCAGAGACCGGTATGGGATTAGGAGACAAAAAAGAGCTCGAGACCAGATGCGCTGAAATTATGAATGCTTTAGAGAGTATTCCAAATGCAGAGGCAGGGTCGGTATCATCGGCTATATGCGATGTGACACAAGAAGATTCTGTCGCTGAGACATGCGCGGAGATTTATAGGACTCACGAGCGGCTTGATATTGTAATCAATAATGCAGGCATAGGATTTTTGATGGCATCACTTATGGATGTTAGCCTTGAGGATTGGGACAGGGTTTTGAATGTGAATTTGCGTGGTCCCTTTTTGCTAACAAAACATGCCGCACCCCTGATGATTAGAAACGGGCAGGGCGGACGTATCATCAATATTGCTAGTCAAGCTGCCAAATCTGGTTTTCCGCATGCCTCATCCTATGTGTCGTCAAAGCATGGTCTCATAGGTCTTACCCGCGTATCTGCGATTGAGCTTGGTGAGCATGGGATTACCGTTAATGCCGTTTGCCCAAATCACATAACGACAGGTCTTGGGAGCTGGCAAAATAGTTATTTCAGTGATTTATTAGGGCAGAGTGAGGAAGCCTATTTAGCTGCGATGCGCGAACGTATTCCTCTCGGCCGTCCGGGAAAAGTCACAGATATTGCATCTATGTGTGGTTTTTTGTGTCAAGATGAAGCTGGCTATATAACTGGAGAGGCAATTAATGTCAGCGGTGGTGAGGAAATGCACTAATCATTTCATAGAGTTGCAATCACTTCCTCAAGTAATTTATCTTCCTTCATATCAAGCAGATCTGTAGCTTTGGATATATAAGTTTTGCTTTCGTCATGTGTATCTGTTTGTAAGCAGTTCGTTATTTTTTCAATCTGATCGTCATAATTTAGAGGGTTGTCTGGATGACCGAGAGTTGCATGTATATCCAGTTCAAAAGTCTGTCCGTTGAATGTTTGTAAAATTATATGCTGTGGGGATAAGGCGTTTGGATCTTTCAGATCATTATCTATTAAGACTAATTTTCGTGAAATTATCTGCAGACTGTTATCTTTTAAATTGGCAGGAGAAAAGCTGTTTCTATCTATGCGCAAATCTCTCATCATAAGGGCGGAAAGATAATAAATACATAGCCTTGCATAACTTGCAGACATATCATTTTTTATGGGACGGTCAACGAGCCGTCTGATAAGTGGTGGCACAGCCGCTTTAATTTCTTTGATATCATCAACGACAAGATGATTTTCTCGCATAATGCTTCTTATGCCATCTAAAATAGCGTGGGCTGCACGACCGGTTGGGAAAGGCTTATGGGATAACTCTAAAACCCGTGACTTCGTTTTGAGTTCTGTTACGAAACTTTCGCAGTTTGCATCTTGCTCAAATAAGTTAAAATAGCCATAGGGTCCGGTCATGACGTTATGCGGCCCGCCTATTCCTTCTCTAGACAGATCCAAAGCAGTGATAACAGATCTCGCAGCGGCACCAATTTGCAATGGCAAGGCTACAGACCCTTCGATATGTGCTTGCATTGTACCTGCGAGTTGACTGTAGACGAGGCCCATAAAGTTTTTAAGTTTTACTTCATCCAATTTTACAAAAGTCCCAAAAGCGGCCGCGGTTCCCATGGCACCAGCCGTTGCCGGGCGAAAAAAGGTGAGCCCTTTCTTTGCAGCCAATCCCAATCCGGCAGCAACATCTACACCAACAACGATGGCTTTAAGTGCGTCTTCAATTGTTAGTTTCTCTCTATCAGCAACAGCCACGAGGCTTCCCGCCAAGACCGCCATCACATGAACCGTTGCAGCCTCATGCAGGCAATCAAATTCTTGGCAATGTATCTGGAAGGCATTACAGAAAGCAGCACTGGTTGAAGGCTGACGCTCCTGAGTTCCTATGAGGCATGCTTGTTTGCTTGTTCCCCATTGTTTAGCAGTTTGTCTTAGCTGGGCGGCAACAGGCTCGTGATAGCCACTAAATCCAACCGCTAAAGAATCTGCGAGAAACTTTTTTGCAGCTTTTGTTGTTGCTTGATCAAGTGTTTTTTCCGAAACGGTATTAATCTTATCTATTATTGCAGTGACAGCTTTATCTTCCATATTCTAGATATCCTGTGCGTGGAGTGCCGCACTTTTTCCAGCGAGGCGACCAAGTGTTACTGCCGTGCATAACCCCATTCCCGGTAGATACGCTTGACAACTTGGACCTGAAACAGACCGCGCTGCTCCACCGCCAGCAAAAAGGTTTGGTAAAGGAGTCTTATCGGGTCTGACGACGGCGGCGTTATGGTCAATACATAACCCTCCTTGTGTATGAAACAGCGCACCTGTTACGCGAATAGCGTAAAAAGGAGCTTCCAAGCTACGCCCTGCCGTAAAGTCGCGCCCGAAAAGGTCTGTCTCTTTGCCGGCGACATAGTTAAAGGATGCCTGAATTGTTTTAGTAAAATTTTCAGAGGGTATTTTCATTTGCTCAGCAAGTGCAGCGGGTGTCTCTGCTTGGTTGGGAACACCTAGATTGAATGCAGATAAATATTCTTCGAACCTTAATGCATCTTGATGCGCTTTTTCATCATAAACAATCCAGCAGATGGCCTCTGGCTGTTTCAGAATGGTTAGTGACTGCCCTGAAATATCATCCAATTCATTTTGAAATCTTTCTCCATTCTTATTTACCTGTAGACCACCAGAAATAAGCAGAGTATGCGGTATCACAAGCATTTGCGGATAAGCCAAGGACCCCAATGCCTGATAAGAACTCATATCGCCAGTATCGGCACCGAGTTCCATACCCCAATTAATGCCATCACCTCGATTGCCTTCATGACCGTAATAAAGCGCATTGGCAATCTCAGGCATATATTTGCTAACCCAATCAGAGTTTGCTCCAAATCCACATGTTGCAAGAATTACCGATTTTGTTCCTATTTCTTCAATTGCACCATCTGAACGCTCCACCCGTAACCCGTGAATATTTCCGGTTTCGTCTGCAAAAAGATTTACGACTCGCGCTTGTGTTAAAATATCAACTTCTGACTTGCTACACGCGGCACTCAACATGGACATTAATGTTTCACCGGATCTGTTAGGAGGTGCGTGAAGTCTAGGTTGACGATGACCAAGACCTGTCCAGCTTTTTTCAGTCGTTAGATTAATGGCATGTTTTTGATGCAACCAGTCGACGGTTGGCCCAGATAAATCTGCAAGCAAACGAGCCAGTTTTGGGTCAGTCTTACTATTTGTAATTGACAAGATGTCTTCATATAAGTCATCGGCACAATCTTCTATTCCGGAAGATTTTTGAATTTGACTACCAGCAGCGCAAATTGCGCCGTAGGACATGCCTGTTGATCCATATGGGACTTTATCTTGTTCAAAAATGATACACTCTGCGCCATTTTCCTTTGCCGAAAGGGCGGCTGTCATCCCGCAAGCACCACCGCCAATAATTGCAACAGAAACGTTTATATCGAAAGAACGCTTTTCAGATTTTATTACTGTCATGATTAACCGTTTTCCGATTTAAATTTTACTAAAAGTCAGGACTGAGTGGAGCCAAGTGATCTAATCAGCATATTTGGTATTTTGCTCTGGTCAAAAGGTTCCTTTGGCCAGTTATTTCCATTTATTCTGACTACCACCATATCTAGAGAGGGAATAATCCATGTTTTATGGTGTCCATAACCTGAAAAGTTATAGACCGTGTCGAGATATATTTCCGAAGACCACCAAATTTGAGGATTTTTAGGTACGGGTTCACCGACATATCCACCGCGAAGTTCAAGAGGTTTAAGCCATAACTGATATCCATAACCCTGATTGGTGGGGGAGGGGTTAGTCATTTGAGTTATGTATTCTTCGCTTATTACTTGTTTCTGATTAACTTCACCTTTGTCCAAAATGATTTGACCAAGCTTTAGCCAATCAATTGGTCGAGAAAAAATACAGCAAGACTTCATAATTGATCCGTTTTCTTTATCCAGATAGGCTTCCGCTTTTCCTAAACCAAAGGCTGGCCATATTTCTTTTGAAAGGTATTCTTGGTAAGACATGCCTACAGCTTTCTCCAGAACCATACCAAGAAGATTGCTTTCATTATTGTTGTATTCAAACATTGTGCCTGGGGGATCAATTGATTGTAGTTGCATTACCCAATAATCAAAATCAGTTCCAAAGTGTTGTCTAACCCCTCGTGACCATGGATAGGGGCTATAATCCTTCGAAATCTGTTCAAGTCCTGCAGACATTTGAAGCAAATTTTTAACAGTTATGCTCCCTCGTCTATCTTTGCTTAAGTCAGGTAAATATTCCGAGATTGGCGTATCTAGTGATTTTATGTCACCTTGAGTTAGTGCATATCCAATTGCGAGTGCCAGCAAACTCTTAGACATTGATTGGGGATTTATTAATGTTTCTCTTGTTGTGTCATTTTGGTAACGTTCATAAACAATTTTACCATACCTTGATATCAGAATTGCTTGTCCACTGTCATTTAATGCGTAGTCAGCAACTTTATCAAAAATTAATTCATTTTTGCTTAATTCTGACGATTTTTTTGTATTGATTTCTTGATCAGATGCATAGTTTTCTGGGCTATCTTTAGAAATAATTAATCTAGGGTTATACCAACTAAGCCCTATTACGTGGGGATCTCCGCCAGCATGGATAAAAGAAAAGTATCTTTTTAAAAATTGATAATCATAAATGACCCAACTCGTAGTGATAATGATTGAAACTACCAAAAGAATTAAGAATTTTCGAAAACGTTTAGGGCGTTTATTCATTTACCCCCCCCAAAAAATAACTAAATTGAATTAAACAGTTTAGAGCATAAAATTTAATTGTATTGGATGTATACAATTGTTAGAGTTTTTTTTTATCTAATTTAAATTTTATTTATGGGGTGTGTATGTTTAGAGGGAAATCTTTATATAGTAAATTTCTTCTTGCCGTTCCCGCAATTGCAGTGTCATTACCGGCACTTGCTGTTGACGAGATTATAGTAACGGCTGAAAGAATTGAAGCAAACCTTCAAGAAGTTCCAATGGCTGTTACTGCTTTGTCGGCTGCTGATTTAGAAACAAACAATATTACAACTACAATGGAACTGACAAAGACGGTTCCTGGCATGGTCTACAGACGAAATACTGGTACTGCTAGTGCATCCAACGTTTACATTCGCGGCTTCGGTGATGATGAAAGCCGTCTTACAGATCCCACAACTGGATTGTATATTGATGGTGTTTATGTTGGACGTCCATATGGTTCACTTGTTGAACTAATTGACGCCGGAAGTGTTGAAGTGCTCCGTGGTCCTCAAGGTACGCTCTACGGTCGAAATACCATTGCTGGTGCCATCAAAATCAACTCTGCAGATAGGGGTGAAAATGGTGGTAATTTCGCTGTTTCAGTCGGTGACGAAGGTTATAGAAAAGTCAAAGGCGGGTTTAGTTATGGTATTAATGACTCATCTGGCATTATCTTTTCTGCACTTCATGAGGAGAGCGATGGCTATGTGAATGCTGGCGCTTTTGGAAAACAGGGCGGCAAAGATGTTACTGCCGTTCGTGTCGCATATGATAATGAGTTTGGTAATGACTGGAGTTTGAAAATCTCAGCTGACTTAGTAGAAGATGACTCCGACCCTACACCGGCAACTGTTAGGGGAACCTATAATACAGCTGCTAACAGCTCTCGTGAATACGTTGATAATACAGAGTCCAGCGGTCTAACGATTGCTCTCAATGGCCCGGTGGGTGATTGGGATATGAGTGTTCTTTATGGTAACAGAAGTATTGAAAACTTTTTAGACACTCATATTCTTGCTCGCTACACTCAAATTATGGACCAGACACAGGACTCACTTGAGGTTTCTGGTAACAGAGATTTTGGAATGGTTAACGTTACCGCTGGTCTGTATTATATGGAAGAGCAGTATGACTTCGAATATGATTTCTTCGGCTTCTCCTCATATGGCGCAACTTTTGACAGTGAAACAGAGCAAACTGCTGCGTTTGTTAATGCCAAATGGTCATTATCTGATCAACTCATGTTGACTACTGGTTTGAGAACTATGCAAGAAGACCGGTATTTAAGTGTGACTGATACAAATACTCTTCAGATTGCTGGCACAGGGGCATATAGCAGTGGTCCATCTTCTCCTACAGCCCTTGGACAATACGATTTGGATTTTGATCGTGAAGATTATCGTTTAGCTTTAGATTATCAAATAAGCGATGATTTGATGTTGTATGTTTCCCATTCCACAGGATCAAGAACTGGTGGGTGGTCTTCAGACAACCTCGTTCCAGTTGACGAGGAAGAACTTGAAACTACAGAAATTGGTATTCGTTCAGTAATTGGTGGAATTCGTTTTAACCTTACATACTTCGATTCAGTCCTCGAGGGCTTCCAAACAGGCGTATCAAGAACAGGGGCTTTTGGTCGATCTAACGCAGATGAGGCAGAGTTTAAAGGTCTAGAAATTGAATTCGGTGGTAATCTAACAGATAGCCTTAGCTTTAATGGTTACATCACGACACTCGATGCTGAGTACACTGAGCTTACAGTTGGTCAAGCACAAGGCTTCCTTGGAAGTAGTCCTGCAGCTAGACAAGCTGCTTGTCCTGCTGCTGGAGCAGATCTCACAGCTAATGGTCCTATTTGGCAACAATGTGCTTACGGGTTAAACATCAAAGGCGCACCCGAAATGACTTGGAGTCTTGGATTACAGTATGCGGTTAATGATGCAATAACCATTGACCTACAAGGTTACGGTGCTGATGAAACTGACAACTTAACTGGAAATCCAGCATATGCTCGTACTGATACATATGATAAGTACGATATCGGCATTACATATGATGATGAAGACAGCCCTTACAGAATTAAGTTTTGGGGTAAGAATATTACTGATCAACACGAAGTTGCAAACGGAACTGGTGGTCTAGTTTATATGTATAACCCAAGACATTATGGAATGACTGTCTCAGCAAAATTCTAATTTAAAATAAATCAAAATTATAAAGGGCGGCCGAAGGGCCGCCCTTTTTTATATCAGTTTATCTCTGTACCAGATTTTAGGTTAGGCTGAAATAATGTGACCAAACCAACTACAAAAAGTGATGGAATGATTGCTGCTGTGAAAGTCATTTTCCAACCAAGACTTCCGACAAGATTAGCTACAAGTAAAGGAAATAGAGCAAAACCAAGGTTGATACCTAAGCCAGATACAGCACCTACTGCTGTGGCTCTAATATGCGTCGGAAATAACTCAGCAATGAAAGTAGTGAGAACTGCAGATGTACCATAGAAGAAAATTGCCATTAAAGAAAACCACATCAAATGCATGTAATAGCTGTGGTCTGGCCATACCAAAGCAGCTACACAAACAGTTCCAACCCAAGTCCAAATGACAACGGTGTTTCGTCTCGTGGTCAAAAACTCACCAACAAAAGAAGCGCCAATATACCCAAGCACACCGCCCGTATGATATTCCTACTAATAATGTTGAAACTTCAGGGGTATATCCGCGAACTTCTTGAAAAAAGGTTGGAAAGTAAAATGCGGTACCCGCGTAAGCGCCCCCGAAAAAAAAGAAAGCAATAAATTCAAGAATAGCTCTAGAACGATATTCGTTTGATAAAAGTATTCCAAGACGTGCTTTCATGGATAATTTTTCAGGTTGTATATCGTCTTGTTCTTTTAATTCTGAAAATTTTAAGCTTTCAGGTAAGACCCTTCCCATTAAAAAGGCTATTGGTATAACAGCAAGAGCTGGAAGGAACATAGCTCTCCAACCAAAGTCTGTTAAAAGTGGTGTAGCGATTAAAGAAGTAAAAAACCATCCTAATGGATATCCACATTGCAGTATGCCGCTGTAAATACCTCGCAAACGAGTAGGCGCCGTTTCAACTACGAAAGAGTTGGTAATTGGTACGAGACCTGTGCTGACAGCAACGGGGGTGTCTGGTTCTCTTGCTGTAACGACAGCATGGCTATTGGCACCCTTGCTTATATCCTGGGGATCTGAGTCTATTGGGTGGCCGCTTACATTAACATATTTTGGTATAATCCCACTCTTTGTGAGTTCAGTCGTATTTCTGTTTTTACCAAACAAGCATTCAAATACGCAAATTTACTAGCCAATTTCACTAATATAAACCCAGCTTCTGTTTTTTTTATCGGCATTGATAAAGGTGTCAATTTTTTCTGTATATTCAAGCGTTCTATCAATTTGATCCAAGCCTTCGAGCAATAAATTCAGCGCATGATTATCGATATCAAACGGCAGAGAATTTCCGCTGAAATTTATTGTTTTCGTTTCAAGGTTAATTTCTAACGGTGAGGCATTTAAACAGTAATTATTGAGAACTTCTAAAGCGCCATGTTCAATTATGGCGGGCAAGATACCGTTAACGATACAATTTTTATAAAATATATCGCCAAATGATGGCGCAATAATGACCCGAAAACCATATTCATATAGTCCCCACACGGCAAACTCTCTGCTTGATCCACAACCGAAATTTTCACCGCCTAAAATTATTCGCGCGGATTCAAAGCGTTCATCATTCATAATGAAGTTGGGGTCAGGATCACGACTGCCTGGAAGATATCTCCAGTCTGCGAAAATTCCTTCCTTTAATCCCGTTCTTTCAACTTTTCGCATCTCCCGTGAAGGCATAATCACATCGGTATTGATATTAGGAATTAATAGGGAGATAGCCGGGGCACGAATAATTTTTAAAGCTTCCATTACTCTAATGTTCTTTCTGATTTTTAGAAGTTATGAAGCCTAATACAGCTGAAGCGGCAACTGTTTCTGGGGCGGCAATATGTGTTTTAACTTGCGGTCCTTGCCGGCCTTCAAAATTACGGTTTGTACTGCTAATGACACGAGCTCCTTTTTCGAATGTCTCACCACCAGCATAGAAACAAAATCCACATCCGGACTCACACCATTCAAATCCCGCATTTATAAAAATTTTATCAATACCTTCTTTTTCTGCTTCAGCTTTAACGCGGCTAGATCCGGGAACACAAATAGCTTTTACATGAGGCGCCACTTTTTTACCTTTGAGGATAGCTGCGGCGCGACGCAGATCTGTTAACCGACCATTGGTGCATGACCCGATAAAGGCACCATCAATTTTTAACCCTAATAGGGGTGTCCCCACATTGAGTGTCATATAATCCAAAGCTGGCATCTCTGAGCCATCAACTTGCGGTATCAGACTATCTATAGGAGCAGATTGATCGACTGAACTGCCCCAACTTACATATGGTTTGAGGGACGTGACATCAAAATTAATCTCTTCATCAAAGACTGCTTCTTTATCACTGAATAATGCAGCGACATAATTTTCAATCTCAACGTCATTATCGGGTGAGTAGCGTCGGTTTTTTAGCCAAGAGATAGCTTTTTGGTCTGGCTTTATGATTGCTGTGAAAGCCCCGAATTCAACCGCCATATTGCAAAGTGTCATACGGTCTTCCATACAAAGGACCTCTGTCGCTGGCCCGGCAAATTCTATCGCAAAACCATTTCCGTGACTTGCGCCATATTTGGATACGATTGCGAGAATAGCATCTTTTGCGCTAACACCTTCTAACCACTTTCCATCCAGATTAATGCGCATATTTTTAGGTTTGCGTAACTTCAACGTTTTCGTTGCAAGTGCATGCTCAAGATCTGTGGTACCAACCCCCCATGCCAAAGCACCAAATGCACCTTGCGTACAAGTATGGCTATCAGCACAAATAAGGGATAAACCAGGTTGCACGATACCAAGTTCTGGCGAGATAACATGAACAATGCCTTGCTCAGGGCTGTCTAAATCAAATAATTTAAGGTTATGTGCTTTTGCTGAATGCCGCATGGCTTCAATAAAACCTTGCCCTTCTGGCATTCTTGAAAGGTTTGGTCGCCCGGGTTTTATATCTACAATATGATCAATTGTGCAAAAGACACTGCTTGGCTCTTTAACACTTAGTTTCTTTGTTTCAAGAGATTTTAGTGCGAAAGCTCCGGTGCGCTCATGAAGAAAAATTCGATCAATGAGCAATAGGTCGTCTCCGTCCTCAAATTTATGTATGAGGTGAGACGCCCAAATTTTATCCATTAAAGTATGGCTCATTTATCTGTTAATTCGTGTGACTTTTATCGAAACAAACTGAGGCTTACTCTTCACTATTTGTAGATAGAAGACAAGCTAACAATAAATTTTGATTTAATTAGAATGGCTTAACAGCCCCTAAAAAGCCGGTTCCAGCAATCCCCACCCAATAAAAATAAGCCATGATACGCGCTTTGCTTATTGAGCTGTCCAACTGAGCTTCTGCCTCAGCATTTGGGCCAGTTGCAAGAACTCTGAATAGTATTGTCCATTCACGCATAACAAAACGCAACAACAAGCCAATAATAAGCATAACTCCGAAAGTTACCATTTTTGCTGGATACCAATATCCCCCAGAAACATCGACTGGACCAAGACTAAGCAGACCCATACCGCCAAGACCAATTAAAAATCCGATTTGAATATATCGAGAAATTTCGACTATTTTACCTAAGGTTATTCCTCGATCTGTTTCGCGATAGTAAAAAGCCATTACTTCTGTCAGGAGAATTCCCAAAAAGAAGAACCACATAGCAATAAGCCATCCTTCCATAAAAGGAACAAACCCGTAGTAATAACCCATTTGAAGACCGAGAGGTAGCATCAACGTGATGCCAATGCGTGCTAAGAGATCAATACGATATGCTGTTTCCATATGACGACGGCGTTCATCCATCGAGAGTTTGTGATTCACAACATTATATGAGGATTGAAAAACTCCCCACTCGCCACCCAGCCAATAGACCATTGCAAGTATGTGAACCCACCTCAATATATCTATTTCATTCATGCCTTCACCTTTACTCGTATTAAGCCAATATTGAGTTATAGTAACATTGATATACATCAATCATCTTTTGAGATAATAGGCCAAACTGAATTATTTGGTTACACTAATTAGACTTGCGTTAGAGGATCATCCAATGGAAGAGAGTGATAAAACTGCGCGTCAGATTTTTCAGGAAATTAAAGCAAATCCAACCCGTGCTAAATTTGGGTTTGGAAAAAAAGCAGCACTTGTGAATGTGGACTTGCAAAAAAGTTATACATGCATTGATGAGTTTAAAACGGCCTACCAGACTGACCCGAAACAGTTAGATTATGTTAATGACCTTGCGGTTAAGTTCAGAGCTTTGGAATGGCCTGTTATTTGGACTTATGTTGCCTATATGGAAGATGGAGGTGATGCCGGTATATGGGGAACCAGAACAGATACGCCGGATTCTTTGCAAAACATTAAATTTGGTTCCCGGCGCTCTGAATTTGATGACAAATTAATCATCGATGATAAACGAGACGCTATATATTTGAAAAAAATGCCATCAGCTTTTTTTGAAACGCCTTTACAAAGTTATTTGGTTTGGCATCAAGTTGACACTTTGATCCTTACTGGCGGTTCTACCTCAGGCTGTATAAGGGCAACGGCAGTTGATAGCTTGTCTCGGGGATATAGAACTATCGTGCCGGAAGAATGTGTCGCGGATAAACATGAGAGCTACCATTTCGCCAACCTAACAGACTTATTATTGAAATATGCTGATGTTGTGAGTGTATCTGAAGTTTTCGAATGGCTTAACGGGCAGGGCGTTTAGGCGAATAATGAGACAAGACCCTAATTTATATGATTACTGGCCATATAAGGGCAGACCAAAAATTGAATGGCCTAATGGTGCTCGGCTTGCATTTTGGGTTGCACCAAATATTGAATTTTATGAATTAAACCCACCGGAAAATCCTCACAGAAAACCATGGCCTCATCCCTATCCATCGGTAGCTGGTTATAGTATTCGCGATTGGGGTAATCGTGTGGGGCATCTCCGCCAAATGGAGGTTTTGGATAAGTATAATATCAGGGGTTCAATTTCTTTATCTACGGCGTTATGTGAACATCATCCAGAAATTATTGAGATGTGCAAAGAACGTGATTGGGAGTTTTTCAGTCATGGAATTTATAATACGCGTTACACCTACGGTCTTGATGAGGCTCAAGAAAGAGCGATGATTAGAGACTCTATGGAAACAATTTATCAACATACTGGGCAAGCTTGTTCCGGCTATTTGGCACCTGCATTATCTCATTCTGAGGTCACTATGGACTTATTTGCTGAAGTCGGCGCTGAGCTATTCGGTGAGGGGGGTGGGATTTATACCTGCGACCTTTTTCATGATGATCAACCCACACCTATAAAGCTCCGCAGTAATAAAAAATTCGTTTCTATACCTTATTCATTGGAGATGAATGACACGATTGCCTATGTCGTTAATCGTGTGGAACCCCGACAATACGGGCACATGATTAAAGCTAGTTTTGACCGCCTATATCAAGAGGGCGCCCAGTCGGGCACTGTCATGTGTATTCCTACGCACAATTACCAAGTCGCTTGTCCACACCGTTTACGTGCTTTTGAAGAGGCGCTGGAATATATTACTGGTCATTCTGATGTTTGGGTCACAACAGGCCGAGAAATAGCCTCTTATTTTATAGAAAACTATTATGACGAGTCATCAGCGTCTATCGCTTCTTATCAAGACAATGGAGGTGGTTAATGGGTCTGGATAAATCATATCTCGAATATCCGTTACGCCGTTATGGCATGGATCATGACCGTTATGACTGGTCCTTAATGAGCGAGCGTCAGCCTTTAGTATGGCCGGATAATTGCAAATTAGCATTTTGGATTAATATAAGTGTTCAGTTTTTTCCTTTGAACCCAGAAAGCCCTCAACCTAGACCTCCCGGCGGCATGACAATGCCATATCCTGATTTAAGGCATTTTTCGCTCAGAGATTACGGTAATAGGATAGGTATTTATCGTATTCTTGACGCATTGGAAGTGCGCAACATTCCAGCTTCGTGTGCTGTTAATGCTCAAATAACGGAATACGCGCCATATTTGATACAAGCTTTACGCGACGCCGGAGTAGATTTTCTGGGTCACGGGTTAGATATGGATACACCGCACCATTCATTATCTGAAGCGCGTGAACGCGAGATTATTCGGCAATCCGTTGATAGTTTATCTGAGGCTAGTCGGCAGGATATTACTGGCTGGATTAGTCCCGGAAGGTTTGAAAGCCCCGTTACTCCAGATTTGCTCTCCGAAGCAGGTATCCAATTCTTTGCAGATTGGGTAAATGACGACATGCCATATATTTTTAAGACCCGTAAAAAGCCTCTTGTATCGATGCCGTTACCCACAGAATTAGAAGATAGGTTTGTTATGCTGGAAAATCTTCATTCAGAGACATCATATGGGGAGCAATTAAAGGATGCTTTTGAGTGGATGTATAATGACGCCACGGAGGAAAATGGACGAATTTTTAGCTTATCTATCCATCCATGGGTAATAGGGCAGCCACATCGTATTGGAGTATTAGAAAATTTTCTTGATTATGTGTGTCAACACAAAGGCGTGTGGTTCGCTAAGCCAAGTGAGATTGTTGAAATATTTAATAAACAGGAATTGATTAATTAAATTATCACGTCAATTTTTCGATTTTATTACCAAGCGCTTTTTATTTGAGGGTGTTTTGCAAAATTAAAATAATTCTTATCAATTTAATATAAAATTATAGGGGAGGTTAGATTGCAAGTTTATTATCAAAATTTAATGGGTTGTCTGATAAAGAGCGGACGCTCGCTAATTAAAAGTGCCTTAGCTTTAACGTTTATAATAATATCTCTGTTGTCATCACAGGTGAGTGCATCAGAAGATCCTTTTGATGAAAAGCTTGTGCTTAGACGTCAGACTCTAGTCGTGAGAGATATTGAAAAATCTTTGGCTCTGTACCGTGATGCTATAGGTATGGAAGTCATTTATGATCAAGTTATAAAGCGACCACTGTCAGGGTCTGACAGAGAGCAAGTGCTTAGATTAATATTTCTAAAAGCTTCTAATCAGTATACGGGCGTTTTAGGTCTTGTAGACTATGAATATGGATATCCTGACCATCCAGCGCATACAAAACCCATACGACATGAAGGGTTTACGCCAGGGAATTCCATTCTAGTCTTTAATTCAAATGAACTTTCCGAGTCTTGGCCATTAATTGAAAAATCTCCGGGCGTTAAAATTATTACAAAACCAAAATTAACGACTTATCCAGGATATGGTGGGGAAGGAATTATCCGAGTAATGGTTAGTAAATTCTATGATCCGGATGGGTTTTTAGTAGAGATGAACCAATTATTAGATCCGCTTGAGCCACAATAATGTCTAAATTTAAAAAATATAAGATTTATGAGTTAAATGTTTTTTTCTTAATGTCATTATTTGTCCTAGCAACAAATAAACCAGCTATTGCTCAAGGTCAGGATACCTCTCGCTCTGAACGTGATCAGCAGGTAATTGCCGCATTGTTGCCGGGAGAATATTTTAATGCCAACCAATCATATTTTGATAAACGCACTGCTAAGTTACCTGCCCAAAATGCCTATAAACTTGCTATTCGGGCAGCGGGAAACGACCGGCATCCAAAAAGTTTTAAAATTTCAGTTGGTAAGAAGGGTGAAAAGCCAAAAGAATTGGTTGCGGTAATTTCTGATGCAAAAAATTCAGATGTTACAAAGCTAACCATATTATCTGAGAATAAAAGTGATACACCTTGTACTCTATATTTTTCTCGTCAGGCAGGGCAATTCGGTACTGTGTCAAATAAAGACTGCAATAAGAACCCAAGCATGCCTAAATCTATTGAACTATCGGAAAGACATTTATGGTGGCACACTACGTCAGATGGTTTAATAAAATTCGATAAAAGCAGAAAATTTACTTGTCACGCCGATATACCTGGGGTGGGAGGCGGCAGAAATGAGCCATACAAGAGGTATTCTGATTTAAAAATCCACGATCAGGGTGGCCAAGAATGGATTAAAACGGACACAGGCAGAAATCTTGCTATTCGTCTTTTCCGAGTGGATTGGCCAATCAATAATTTTGATGGTGAATTTGCGCGCGACTCTCTAGCAATGTATGTGATTGAGAAAAACAGAGATGGGTCGTTTAAAGAGCATGGTTATGCTTTCGTGGATGATGAGGCTGACCGTATTGGATTAAATCTTAAATGGATATTGGTCTCATGTTACTTGCAATCTAACAAAGTAACTACACCTGAGATGTAACTTTTATCCCGCAAGCCGTTGATTACATTCAAAAAAGTGTCCATCAGGGTCAAATAATCCTACCGATCGAACACGGACTTCCCCACCATTTGCGGCAGGGTATACAGCTTCACTTAATGGTGCACGTATTTTAATATTATATAATTGTGCAGTTTTAAATATTTCTTCAGCATCCTTAACGCCAGCTACAAAAACAGGTTGACCGTAGTCAAAGTCAAAGTTTATTGGGGGTGGTGGTGTTGATGGATTTAACCATTGAAGAAGTCCAATTTTACCTATTTCAGGATCTAGCGACTCCATAATAACAAGTCTTGTTAAATCTCCAGCTTTTCCACCTGGTAACAACTCACCAGAGAGCGTAATTTCATCGTCATAATATTTTTTCATTCCCAGAACTTTTTCATAGAAAATAAGGGACTTTTCCATGTTCCGTACTTTTAATGTTGTTCTCTTAATGATTGCTGTCATTGTATTCCTATAATTTATATTTAAATTGCATGAATATTATAACAATATAACATTATAAGTATTTATAATTCGTTTTTTTGTGAGAAACTCAATGAAAAAAGTAAGGTTCCAAAGAGCAAATTATGTTGTTTCCGATTTAGAACGTTCATTAGATTTTTATTGCAATGTTCTTGGATTCAAACTTGTTTTTCAAAAAGTATCAGACACAGACTCATACACATATGATGTTTTTGAGATTGATCGGTCAGCAGGACTAAGGTTTGCAGTTTTAGCGACTGACACTCAGGAAAATGTGATGGCTTTGACCGAAGTCACCGGTTTAGATTTGCCCTCAAAATCTCCGCCATTTACGTCTGCTATTGTACTTGATGTGAGCGACATTGATGACATAATCGCCGAGGTCAAAAATCGAGGTTTAACCTGTTACCGAGAAGATCATCTTGTAACGCAAGATGGTAGGGAAGGCCGTGAATATGGCTTCCTTGATTATGATGGAAATTTAATTGTGATTTATAAGATAAATAAATAAGCATCAAGATATGTGTCAGACTCAGCAAATCAAAAAGAATTATTATTATGATGGTCTGAATCATATTCATTACCGAATAGCGGGTGATGCTAAATCTAAGCTTCCACTCGTTTGCTTCCATATGTCGCCATATAGTGGTGATCAGTTTGTTTTCTTACAAAAAGAATTAAGTGCCGAACGTTTGGTTTTATGTCCAGATACACCCGGTTACGGAAATTCTGATGCACCATCAACTCCACCCAGAATAGAAGATTATGTTGAGCTACTAATGTCGTTATGTGACAGATTGGGTTTGGATATATTCAACGTTATGGGGTTTCATACTGGAAGTGTGATAGCCCTGGAAATGGGTAGATCCTTTCCTGATCGTATTAAAAAAATTATTCCGATTGGGATCCCCCTGATGGAGGCGGCACAGCAGAAGGAATTAAGTGAACAATATTCTGTTGAACGTGGTTATTTTTCTGAAGAAGAGTTTCTGTCTAATAGATGGAAGCAAGGACTCGTTAATCGTGGCGGTCAATCCAATGAACGTTTTTTATCATATTTCTCTGATAGTCTTTCAGCTGGTGTCGAGAGAGGGAATTGGGGATTTGCTGCTGTTTTTAAATTCGCACTTAGGGAGTGTCTAGCAGAAATTAACCAACCTGTGCTTATTCCGCTTCCAAATGAAAGTTTAAAAATGAATTCATTAGAAGCTTCAAAATTTCTAATAAACGCACAGACAATAGATTGGTCACACATGTCTAGTGATTTGTTTGAAGTTAATTTTAAAGAAATCGCTGATGCCTTTAATATTTTTTTGGATAAATAAAATTGATTATAACCCAGCCATATTTTCTGTTTCAGACACTCTTTAAATTTTTAATTTTAATGTGTTTATTTTCATATCCTAAAGCCCATGCTGAAGAAAAATTAATTACTGAAGGTTTTGAAGAAGTGGTTTTGATAACGGCTGATCATAGTTTGTGGCATCGTTTTTTTACTTACCACGCTGGTTGGAAAAAAATTGATAAAGGCATAAGTGATGAAAATTGGATGACATATTGGGGGCTTGAAAATTATCAGGCCAGTTATGAGCTTTATCAAAACCCTGGAAGTAATAAGGGGCGCGTCCGCGTCTTGAAATTTACTAAACCTGGTGGATATATAGCGCCAACTATTCGGTCGCACAGTCAAAGTTGGGATACGGGTGGTATTTTCGATTTCAATCTACGCATTAAAGATTTAGAGCATACAAAAAAATATCTGACATTAGACGGCTGGAAGGCACCAACAGATCCAATAGAATTCCGCTTTGGAAAATTCCATGTTAAAGAATGGTTGCCTATTGGTCCTGATGGTGTGCAGCTCGCATTAATTGAACGTATAGATCCCCCCTTAGAGGGTTGGCCATATTTAAAAAAAATGTCTAGAAGCTTTAATGCCACAATGATTGTTGACGATTTATCTGCTGCCGAAAAGTTTTGGCGGGATATGCTAGGTTTTAAGAGCTATCTATATCACAAGGGGGCATCACCCGAGCCAGGGAAAAATGTTTTGGGACTACCGCATAATTTGGCCACTACTATTCAAAGAGAGGTTCAAATATTACATCCAACGGGGAAAAATGATGGTAGCATCGAATTATTAAAGTTTCATGGCGCAACTGGATATGATTTCAGCAATGCATCAAAACTCCCCAATAGGGGGATATCCAGCCTCAGATTCCCTGTTAAAAATATTCGCAAATTAGTTGCCCGTGCCCATACCTTTGGTATTGAGCCATTCATGATTGGAAATAAATTACCTTTCATGAAAAATCAAAGTGCAGATTTTGTTGCTTTTAAAGCTCCTGGCGGTGCAATCATTGAGTTTTTTCAAATTTTAAATAATTAAATTTATTTGAGTAACTTTCTCAATGTCCCCCACGAGGTAATTTGCTGCCCTCTAATAAGTTTTTAAAAACTGTCCAACTTGTTTGGTTTGGACGTTGATCATCCAATGGAGGCGGTTTTTTATATGTTGGTTCACGTTCATTAATATAATTTTTTAAGTTGACTGATAGGTCTTCAAATTCATCGACTTTCCAAGACATGGCATGTGCATAAAGAACACCTTCTCGACCCTGCATTTCCATCCAAGGTAAATAATCCGAAATACGGCTCCATCCTCCACCTCGTACTTTAGTTGAATCATTATCATTTAATAAATCATCAAGCGAACCAAAGGATGTAAACATTTCAGCAGCATGATATGCGCCTCCAACATATTTTTGATAATCACCTTGAAGCACATTGTGATAAAAAAGTGGTATAGTTTGCTGATTGTACCAACTATCTTCAGTTACTATGTCCGGCCATTTAATTGTTGGTTCACCATCTTTATTTCTTGCAAAAAATCCTTGACCAAAATTTACAGGATCATTAGCCACATGAATTACATTAACTTCTCGACCTAACCACGGGTTTTCCCATTTATCCAAAATTTCATTGGTTTTGGGATCCAGATAAAGCATTATTTCTCTGCTTACAGTGCGGAAGCCAGTGCCACGTTTTTTATCTTTCACTGTTCCACATTGTCTAATGTTCATCCCTTCAACGTTAAATAACTTCTGATCAGGTTCTCCACGTCTACGGGAGTAAATTTCGCCATGCCAGGTATAAATTACAGTTTTACCATCAACTGTTGAGCAAGTGTCTTTGCGCATTGCCATGAGCTGGCCATCGGGTGTGCTTAAATCAATTTTTGATTTTGTTTGGGCGGGTAGGGAATGAGTTGAGGTAACTAAAATTAAAAGTGTTAAGGAAAGTTTTAAAAAGTGTTTTCTAAGCATTTATAGTGTCATCCGTTTTTATATAAAAAAGGCCGGCAATATTTGCCGGCCTTAAATTTTTTGTCAATTAGAAGCGTCTAGAGACCTTAACACCTAATTGTGATCCCTTACGGAAGGATCTGAATACAGCTCTTGGACCAAGTGCACTTTCATCAATACCATTGTCAACTGCTGCAGGAATTGTTCCTTGGCCTTGAAGAACATCAAACCATCTAGTGCCCATTGGTATACTATCTTCGTCTGTTAGATTTTTGCCAAATAACATTAAACTCCAATCATCTGATCTAACACCCACTTGTGCTCCTAGGATTGTCGCTTCTCCAGTTTCAAAACCATTATGAACCTGGACAAATTTTGAGTCTTCATAAGTTAAGTCAGCATTTAGGAACATAACTAACCCGTTCTCCATAGGAAAATCTGCATTAATGTATGCACTAAACTGATTTTCAGATGTCATTGGAACCTGTTTGCCAGCTATGGAACAATCAGCTGCTGCGCCTGTCCATCTTCCATCAGGGTCATTATCTGGAATTCCATCACCATTAGCATCTACACGAGGCCTGTTCCAAGTTGAGTTATCATTTATGTCAAATGGAGCAATCTGAAAACCTCCAGAAGTGAGGGTAAATTGCATATCATCACAACCCTTAACAATTTCTGCATCTGTATACGCATAGGTTAAACCCATTTGAAGATTATCTGAAGGAAATGCAGTTAACTCAAGTTCAAGGCCGTTTACCTCCACATCACCCTGATTAGAAGCAATGGATGTAACTGCGCCCGCTGCAGTCGCGACGGGTGTAGTAAGTTGATAATTAGTAATTTCATTTTTATATGCTGAAATATTAGTAATTAACTTACCGTCCATAAATGTTGACTTTAAGCCTAATTCAATAGCTTCAACTTCCTCTTCATCATATGAAGGTATGCCAGCTGCAACTCCATTTGTACCGTTTACACCTCCTGATTTGTTGCCTTCAGAATAACTCGCGTATAACAGCGTATCATCTGAGACTTTATAATTAGCAACAAAACGTGGGGCGAACCCATCAAAAGATACTGATTGGTTCAAATTGTTGTCAGCAAAAGATTTTTCTTCATCATAAAACCTTCCCTCTGCAGATAGTGATAGATTGTCAGAAACATCATATTCAAGCATAGCAAAAAATGCTTCGTTTTCTATTTCGTTTAAGCTGGCAAATACATGTGCAGGAGCTTGAAGAGTAGCTGAGGATTCTTCATTTGAGAATTCATAAATGAATGCTCCAACCATCCAGCTAAGATTACTATCGTTGTTAGATCTCAAAGTAATTTCAAGTTGGTTGTCTTCGTATTCATTAATACTATTAGTGCTAAACAGTGGGCTTCTAGCAAACGGTCTCTGGATTTCTACTGCCCCAAAAAAAGCTAGTGGATCTAAGAACCATAATGGATTGCCTAATGGGGTTGGCGCAAAAGTAGTTGCTCCAAGTTGATGGTCAGAGTCTGCGCCAGTTTGTCTCTCCTCATCTCTGAAGGCAAACTTTGCGGATAAGACTGTTTCTCCCACCTCATAATCAGCTGCAAGCATTATATTGAATGTTTCTCTGTCAACCCCCATAAAGGTGTTACCATCAGTATCTTGTGTTCCCTGTGATGCAGGAGGTACAACACCACAAAAATATTGATTTACATTTGTGCTTGGCCCTGAGTAGTAATTGTTTGATCTGTATCCAGGATAGCAATTGTTGTTGTCGGATTTAAATAATGAGAATGCTCTTGGGCCATCCTTATCTTCATTGTAGCTAATATTTAATTTTAGACTTGCGCCATTATCACTTTCGGTTTTTAGAGCAAGTTGAACTGATTTGCTTTCTTCTTCTCCAAGCATTGCTCCATCAAAGGCATTAGTATATTCGCCGCCGTATTCATATTGACGATAGGACAATGACATTCCAGAGTTTTCGCTTAATGGGCCGCTAACTGATCCATATAAATTATAAGTATCATGCTCTGCTATCTCTGCTTTAACGTTATATTCAGTTTCATCAGAAATACCTTTGGTAATAAAATTGATGGCACCTGCATATGAATTCCTTCCGAATAGAGCAGATTGAGGCCCCTTAACAACTTCAACCCTTTCAATCATATTCATATCTAGTGAAGATACCTCACCGGAGTAATATTGTCCGTCAATAAAGTAGGCGGTACCGGCCTCAACACCGTATTGAACACCTGCCAGAATATTACCTGCACCTCGAACAACGGGTCTTTCTGTTGCTCTACCAAATGCTTGAGAGTAACTGAAGCCTGGTGTGTATCTTGCTATGTCGTCAATATCGTTAATATTTAAATTATCAATTGTCTCTCGTGTCAGTGCTGTTACAGCAACAGGAATGTCTTGAAGACTTTCATCAACTTTACGAGCAGTAACAATTATTTCGTCAACATTTTGTTGTGCAAATGAAGGCGAGGAAATCATAGTTGTCGATATCGCCAAACCCAGTGATATCTGCGATAAAATTTTAATATTCATTGGCCCCTCCATAAAAAGTAGTTAAATTTATTTGTATTATGGTTATATCAATAAAACATTAGAGTAATATTTCTATAATTTTTTGATATAAATCATATTTATTGAATTATTGTTTTTGATCATTTTCTCTTATTTAAATTAATATTTAGCTGTTTGATTTGTTTACTCCCAGTATTTGAGAATAAGCATGGAAATATTGCATGAATTGATACAATCAATGATAAAGCCAAAAGCTTAAGGCTAATTTTAAAGGCATTCTTTTGATGTTCAAAATATCCTTCACCTATTTCGGCAGGGTGTTCAAAAAAGATTTTTTTAAAAGTTGATGTCATTCTCAAACCCTAAAAAGATTAATCAAAAATAAATTAATTCGAAGAAGAAAGAAAAGGATACGAAAATTTTATAAAAATACTTAGATTTTTGAGAATTTTTCCCATAAATTTGATATATGGATAATATCGATCTCAAAATAATGAAATTAATTCAAAAAGATGCATCTCTTTCTTTAGATACATTATCTAAAGAGGTTGGTTTGTCTCGTAATGCCTGTTGGCGTCGTGTAAATATATTAGAAAAATCAGGAGTAATTAAAGGCCGCGTAGCATTGTTATCTTCTGAAAAATTAGGTTTCGGTCTGACAATGATTGTTCTAATTAAAACTAATCAGCATGCTAAAAGTTGGCTAGAAACTTTTGATAAAGTAACAAAAAGAATGCCTGAAATTGTCTCTGTTTATCGTTTAGGTGGTGACATTGATTATATGATGAAAATAATAGTTAAGGATGCTAACGCATATGATGAAACCTACCAGCGGCTTATTAAGGAAATTGAAATTTTCGACATATCAGCAAGTTTCGTGATGGAAACTCTAAAAGATACGACTGAATTACCTATTTAAATTATGATGTGAAATCTATCAATTCAAATGCAGCACGACTACCTGAGGCGCAAGCTGCCTCCATCCCTGCAGAGAATTTAGCCATATGTTCACCTGCAAAAAACAAGCCTGGGTGATTTTTAAAAGAATTTTTAATGAGTTCACGCGCTAAATTTTTTATTTGTCCGGGCTTCCAGTAAGACCATGCGCCTGCTGAGTATTGAGATTTTGACCAACTATGAATATGTAAATTCTCTAGACTCCCCCGCGCTGATGGACGAATTTTAAAAATCTCATCCATCAAAACCTTCTCTTGTTGTTCATTGGGTATTCTATCAAACTCGATAGCTTTGCGGCCATTAATGAGCCCCCATAGAATTTGATTATTTCCACCCTTTCGATCATCAAGGGTAAAAATACGTTCTGTGAGACCATCGCTCCACATATTAACTCCAAGACCATCTTCTTCCCAGAAAGGCCTTTTGACTTTTAAGAAGTAAGCAGTAACCGGGGCGTAACCAATATTATTAATTATTTTTTGAATATTCGGGGGAAGGGAGGGGGCAAAGTTTACATGTCTCAATGCTGAAAATGGAATTGCGATTATTATTGTGTTTGAACTGTAGCGTTCACCATTTTTGCAGGTAACTACGTATTTATTGCCATGGAATTCAATTAATTTAACGGGCTTGTTTTTGTGAATTTCATTACTTAATGTTACCGCCATTGCATCAGTTATTCTGGAAGTACCTCCCAGAACCCTTTTAGAGGGGCCAAACTCTTTTTCATCTTCATAAGCCCGGTATTTTCTTATTTCATTTAATGCTGATAGTTCATTTATATCTAATGTATTTAAAGCAACAGATATTAACCGCCTAACTTCTTCATTGGCGCCTTTATTGATTAGATATTGCTCAAGAGAAATATCTAGATTATGGGCGGAGTCTTCAAGCCAGGTTAAAGTGTCTCCTAGTGGAGTAGTGTCTATAAATTTACTTAATAAAAAAGGGGGTGGTAAATGTTTTAAATTTTCTGGCAATTTGTTTATGTTGGATTTAGCCCACATTTTTTGACTTACTGACTCTCCCCCAATAGATATGCAAAGACTTGTGTCAGCAGCTGGGAATGGTTCAAGCTCAACATTCATTTCATCTGCGAGTGTTTTAAAATGTGCATAGCCTCCCCCTACTTGAAGACCCCCTGCATCTGGGGAGCCTTCAATATCATCTAGTGTCATTACACGCCCGCCATATCTGTTTGACGCTTCGAGAATTCTTACATTGTATCCTTCAGATTTAAGAGTGCGAGCTGCGTTCATGCCTGACAAACCAGCACCGATGACCAAAACATCGGAGTGTTCAATACTCCCTCTGGAGGGGTTAATAAAAGAGGGTGCAAAAACGGCACTAGCAATTATTGTTTTTGTAAAATTTCTACGGGTAAATTTTTGCATTAACAATTCATCTATGTTTGCTTTTATATGCTTCACAACAAAATTATATAAAATTGATTAGACAATATTGATTTAGGTCAACTGCTATTACGATAACGGAAATAAGATTTTATTCAAAATTACATATTAATTTTGGTATTTTTTCATGGATGAAAATAAAAATTACAAATGGGTTGTTGCTCGTCGACCAAAAGGAAAGCCAGTAAAAAAAGATTTTGAGTTGGTTACAAGTGACATACCTGTAATAAGTGACGGTGAGGTGTTGCTTAAAACTCTGTACCTAGGTTTGGCACCAGTAATGCGTATGTATATGCAAGGTAATCCAACCGCAGGTGAAAAGTCGCTAAATATTGGTGACATTATCCACGGTCGCGGGGTTGCAGAAATAATTGAAAGTCGAAATCCAGATTATAAAGTGGGTGAAAAAGTGCAGGGTCAAATCGGATGGCAAAGCTATAAAGCCTCGAAGCTTTCATTCTCTGAAAAATTTTTTAACTGCCCAGATAAAGGTATAAATTATGCCCATTACACTGCGACGTTAGGTATGACTGGCTTGAGTGCATGGGGAGGCTTCTTAGATTGTGGTCAACCTAAAGAAGGAGATGTGGTTGTAGTTTCAGGTGCAGCTGGGGGCGTAGGTTCGATTGTTGTTCAATTAGCGAAAATTTATGGATGTAAGGTAATTGGTATTGCTGGTAGTGCGGAAAAATGTTTTTGGCTGAGTGAGCTCGGGGTTGACGAGGTAATTAATTACAAAAAGGAGAATGTTGATACTAGATTGGGACATTTATGCCCATCTGGCATAGATATTTACTTTGATAATGTTGGCGGTGAAATATTACAGGCGGCTTTAGAGCATTTGGCATTTGAAGCGAGGATAGTTTTATGCGGATCAATTTCTGAATATACGCAAATTAATTCTACTGGCCCGAAGAACTATACGAATTTGAGAAGGGTTAATGGGATGATGAAGGGGTTTTTTGTCTATAATTATTTAAATAAATTCGATAACTGTATGGAAGCATTGGGGGGGTATATATCAAATAAAAAACTTATACCGAAACTCGATATTTCGGATGGAATAGAGACGATGCCTGAAGCATTAATGCGATTGTACGATAGGAAAAATTTTGGTGTTCAGTGCTGTCGTGTGAGAAGGGGACCCTATGACAACGCAATCTAATATAGAAACTCAAGTTAATAAATTTAACTACCCCAGTCCTTTGCGCGCTTGGATGTTAGTTCTTTTGCTAACAGTTGCTTATGTTTTTTCATTCATTGATCGCTGGATACTGGGACTGCTTATTGAGCCCATAAAGGCTGATATGGGCTTAACAGATTTTCAAATTGGTCTGATGCTGGGCCCTGCCTTCGCAATTTTTTATGCCACTCTTGGTGTGCCTTTAGGGTGGGCCGCTGATCATGTAAAACGCGTCTGGATTGTAGCTGCAGGTATCATAGTCTGGTCTATGGCAACTGCAGCATCTGGATTAGCAAAAACTTTCCCTCATTTATTTGTAGCTCGTATGAGTGTTGGGGTTGGAGAGGCAACATTGAGCCCCTGTGCTATGTCGATGATAACTGACAGCTTTCCTGCAGAAAAAAGAGGTTTACCTATTGCGTTTTATTCTGCTGCCCTGAGTGTTGGAGCTGCAATAGCTAATTTGTTAGGTGCTGCAATATTAACTTGGGCCAACCAAACTAGTAGTTTGTCTCTTCCGATTGTTGGAACTGTTGCACCATGGCAATTAACATTTTTTGTTCTTGGAATACCTGGAATTTTTTTAGGTATTATTTTTCTATTTTTAAAAGAACCTAAGCGCCAACAAAATACAAACACAAATTTAGAGGTGCGCTCAAATCCCATTCATGTTCTAGGGTATATAAAACAACGTTTGGTGTTATTTGCATGCTTTATGAGTATTTTTTGTTATCTAACAATTACCGCCTATTCACAGGGATGGCTTGCACCAATGTTCCAAAGAACGTGGGGTTGGTCACCAGTGGACTATGCCCTTGTTAATGGTCTTGTATTACTCGCGATAGGCCCAATTTCAATCAGCTTGGCCGGTATCATATCTGATAAATGGTATCAAAATGGAAGAAAAGAAGCGCCATTAATAATTGCTATCATTGGAACTCTAATAGTTTTGCCTACTGGTGTGATGGCTCCTTTGATGCCCAGTGGAGAGTTGTCGATAGCAGTCTATGCTATCAATACAGTTGGTATAACATGGATGTCAGCGACAGGAATTACGGCTTTGGTAAATATTGTTCCTTCAAATATCCGAGCGCAAATGGTGGCATATTATTATATGACTATAAGTTTAGCGGGATTGTTTTTAGGGCCAACAATGGTCGGATATATTAGTGACAATTATTTTGAGGCAAACTCATTACGTAATGCAATGTCCATAGTCCCTCTGATTTTTGGACTACCTGTTTTAATGCTTATACCAATTACCAGAAAACTTTATCTTCGAGAGTATAATGCTGTAAATACCGAAGCTAATTAGTAGTTTATTGGGGTTTATAGAATTCAATGCGTGCTCCATCCGGAGTATTGATAGACAATGCATCAAGTAAACCAAGTTTTGGAATGTAAATTTTTGAACTTTCATGATCAATATTAACACCCCTCTTTAAAAGTAATTGTTTCGTGGTCTTAATATCTCGAACAGGAAAACGCACTGAGAGAATTCCATAATTAGGTGCAACACAATTTTTAGAAAAGTCGTACCCTTTTAGATCAATAGTTTCAATCATCTCCATACGTCCAAATTCTCCGGGTTTTGGAGAAACAATTGATGCTACATATCGAGATTGAGTTGTAATATTTGCAGGAATACCGATTGGCATTGGCTTAGGCTTTTTAGATACATATGGCTTGCCATGATAAAAAGTGTGAAACCCAAGCTTTTCTGTGAAAAATTTAAACGAATGATTTCGATTTCTGACCATTTGCATTATGTTGAATGGGGCGCTTAAAATATCAAAATCAGGAATTGTTTCAGGAAGTGATGGTGAAAGTCTTTCGTAGCCTTGAATTTGAATACCCTGTGGACCTCTAAAAATAACTACTTTTAGTTTTGATGCACCAAAATCTAATGGGGTAATGGGTGTTTCAGTCCACCATCCTAACTCAATTGCATCTTCATATATTTTTTCAATATTTTTCATGCGCACCATTAAGCTAAAATAACAACCACTATCCCATGCATGACCTCCCGGACGCATGGGCTTTTGTTTTCCAGCATTATTAAATTTAATCAGTCGAATTTGACCCGTGGGAAATTTTTTATGACCAAGTAACAAGCTTTCAGCAGTTACATTTTCATTAATTTCAGTAGAGACCCCAAGAAATGATATTTCCGATTTATCAGCAAAACCTCTCCATAGAACTTCGTATTTTCCTATCTTAGTAAAGAATGCTGCAATACCTTCCAAATCTCTTACAATAATAACCACTTCTTGCCATGGTTGATCAGCAATAGAGCTATTATAAACTTTCTGTGAACCATGAACTGGAATAATAAGTGAATAAAAAACGAAAAAGACAGCAACTATTAGACCTGAAAAATTTAATAACCTTCTCATAATTTGCAGCTGTCCTCTTTTTCAACCATTTCAAATGCAAATAAAAAATGGGCCATACCAGATAGAAGTGCAAATATCATTGATAATTCGAGTATCTGACCATCATTAAAATTATTTCGTAAATCTTCATATATTGACTGCGAAAGTTTTTGACCTTTAGCATGAAGAGACATTAAGTCAGCTAGTCTCATAACTGATTTATCAGCCTCATCAAAAACTGGGTTATTTACATCATCGATAAAAGAGATTTTATCGCCAAGTCCCGCTGCATGTGCGTCAACTCTGTTTCCCTTATTGCAGGATTTGCATCCATGAACCTCAGATAAACGTAATCTTCCTAGTTCCTTATATTTTATCGGGACATTCCCACTATAAAATAACTGCTCATAAAAGGAACTCATATACCATTCAAATAAGTCGGGGGCATGGCCCATTGCGCTGATAAGTCTGGCTTCGCCTCGTCTCTCCAAAGATCTTTCAAACGCGGCTTGCATCTTATCGCTTAAGTCTGATTTATCCAAAAATGGAAAAATTGGTCTGTCCATTTAATTCTGTCCTAGTAAATGTATTAGATTAATTATCTAATGCCTGTCATACATTGCCACAGTTGCTTATCAATTTCAAAAGGGTGCGTTATATGTCCTCAACCAGAGTTCTTTTACCAGCCATCATCACCTCAGGTATGGTCGGATATCAATGTCTGATTTCTATGCCTTTAATGGTAGGCGCTCTGGTCGATTACCGCGGGTTTACTGTCGGAACAGTTGGTATTGTTGGGACACTTGAACTCTTAGGTATGGCTGTAGCCACTATTTGCATTTCACAATTCATCCATAAAATAGATACTGCACGTCTCGGACTCGTATGCGCTGTTATATTATCCGGCATGCAAATCATGTCGGGTCTAAATTTCTTCCCTCAGACATTTTATTTGGAGAGAGCAACCACTGGATTAGCGGCGGGGATACAAACTGGGATAATGGCGCTGATCATAGCTAGATCAAGTTCCCCAGAAAGATTGACAGCTCTGGCTATTCTTGGTGTCGCTTTTTTTGGCGGGATTCTTAATATCATTATGCCTCATATTATTGCACAAGCTGGTGCAGGGGGAGGGTATTTATCTCTAGCTGGAATAACGGCTTTATGTTTGCCGGGTTATTTTTTCTTTCCCCCGCGTTTAGATGACACGGAAAGGAATCAAACGCCATTTCGGGCTAAATTTCTGATACTTGCCGGATTTGCCTTTATTTTTGGTGTAGCGAGTTCTGGCATGTGGGCTTTTACAGAACGAATGGGTGTCGCTATTGGCATGAACGTGACTGATGTTGGTTATTTACTTGGTATTGGCACATTTTTTGGATTAGTAGGCGCAGGCATAGCTGCTGTCATTGGTGATAAATTTGGCAGTGCATTTCCAATCATAATCGCCACCTCGGTACTAACCCTGGGTGGCTTTGCCATTCCTCAAGTTTCATATGTACCTTTTTTCATTGCATTATTTCTGATTTTCAGGTTTGCCCAGAACTTCAACGACCCTTTTGTGGTGGGTCTTGTTGCGCGTCATGACCAACAGGGAAGTTTAATAGCCTTAAATACAGGTTTTGGGCTTCTTGGTTCTGCATTTGGGCCATTAACGGCGGGATTAATGGTTGGTGATGACCAAAATTATGAAAAATTAGGTTGGCTATATTTTATATTTACATCCTTTGCATTCTTTTTGTTCTATAACTTCATAAAATATATAAAGAAAATTAACTGAATAATTAGTTCGCATCAGGCGTCTTTTGATCAATATCAACGTCAATAAGCCATTTTCCTAAGTCCGATTTTTTGTAAACAATCAGAGACCGGCCGCCGACAGTCTCAATCCTTTCTTCGAAAGGATAATCTAAATAGAATTTAGCGACGACGACGGCTATATTTTGATTAATACTGATTTTTTCATAATCCAATCGCATATCTACATTTTTTTTGCCAATTCGAGACTCAAAATAGGCCTGAATAGCCTCTTTCCCCTTCAATGCAGGCTTACCATTTAAAGCGACAAGAGCATCCTCAGTATATTGATCCATAAATTTTTCAATATTTGAGGAGCGATATAACTCCAGCCATTTCTTTCCCAGAGTTTTGATTTCAAGGATGTCAGTATTAATGGGATTGTCATCAGCCAATAAGACTGAAGGAACCATTATTATTTTTAAAATAATAAAACCAAACAAAAATTGATTTAACAGATAGCTCCTCATGAATTATTCCGATATCTTAAGAGAGTTAGTGGGGAAAAGTGATGCTGATTACACTATACGATTTTTTAGTATTTGTTCATATTTTGTTATTTGTGTTTTGGCTTGGGGCAGATATGGGAGTGGCGGTACTGGGTCATCACTTCCGAAAGCGCTCATATTTAATGTCTGAAAGACTAATAATATTGAAATTGCTTGGTATCATTGACATGTTTCCACGCTCAGCATGGGCGTTGATGGTGCCTTTATCCCTTAGTTTATTAACGGTAGGGGGGTATTGGACATTAACCACTGAAGCCGTCCTATTAATTTGGTTGTTAGGTTTCGGATGGTTATTACTTGTCTGGCAAATTCATCTTAAGCCTAAAAACCCTACAATAAGTAAGCTTAAAAAAATCGAATTTGTTTTAAAACTTTTGTTAGCTTCCTTTTATACTCTTCTAGGTCTTATTTCATTGTATTGGAATGATCCGCTTTCGGAATACTGGCTGGCTACAAAATCACTTCTTTTTGGCTTTATATTTTGGTCAGCGATAATGATCGATTTACGTTTTCGTGACCTGAGTCCGGCACTTATTAAACTGGTAGAGCGGGGCTCAACTGATGAAACTGAGGCCGAAACATTGAAAATTATGAATAGAAGCCGTTTTTGGGTTAGAGTAGTTTACGTCTTGCTCGTTATTACTGCTTTCGTAGGAACAACTAAATTTTATTAATTTTTGTGAGATACAAATTAGTTATTATTTTCATATATAATTTTACTTTTGCCACACACGTTTAAATTATCAATAAGGAAAATGGATACAAAAGGGGTAATGCCTTAACAGCATTAAACCCCACGTGTTAGTATGCATTTTTATTTATAAAGATTACTAAAGCTTAACCCTAATATTCGCATAATATATATTATGACAAATTATTGATGTGTTGTGGAGCCGTCAGTAATAGTCAACGCCGAAAAGTCAATGTTATCGCATGTGGCGGTATGAGTTACCGAAATAGTTTTATTATCGTTGGAAAGATTATGCGTGCCGGACATAGAGACGCCATCAAGTTGAATAATGGCGCCTGATGAAAGCGAGCTGTCATCATCGACCGTGACACTAATAACCGAATTATTACATTCTGGCGGCTGTGAAATTTCTGCACGCACATCTGCCATCATAAAAACCGTAGTCATTAGACAGGCCACGAAAGCAATAACATTGTCTTGAACAAACGTATATTTCATTTTTTAATCCTCCATGATTATCATATTAGTTGCACGTATAGGTCGCAGCGTTACGGCACCAATAACTGTAGCCGGTGCCACCAGCAGATGTGCCGCAGGCAGATGTGACGATGGTGTTGGCTGCATTGCGGTACTTGGCTTTGTGAGGACGATGCCCATGATTACGCCAAGTATGCCAAGCAGTTACTATATTATTCTGCCCCCAGCTTGAGCCACACGACGGCACTGTTTGGGCATTTGTATTGGCTGCGGCATAAACTTTGGTGCCGCTAGCCGCATTTTTCAACGATGTTGAAACTTCTGCTGATTCGGCAAGCTCCCAACCTAACCCCTTATTTATACAATTGTTCCATGGGGTTATAGCATGGTTGCCGGACGTGGTATGGGATGTCAATTGCACATTGGCCGAGGCATTGCTTGATGCCGGTATATTGAGACTATAAGCAAAATCTTTGTAATAGCTTCCGCCGGTATAGTTCAAAGACTTACGAATGGTGTAGCTGACCCCATTTACCGGCCCACCCCCGGAAACCGCCAGTTTCACATTGCCGTCAGTAACATCAAGCGTTAGCGATGATGGCGATTTGCTTCCTTGAAATGTGCAAGTCCAACTAGAATGGTCGCAGCCGCCCGGTATCGGCATTGTGACCGTATTGGTTGTATTGGAGGCCGCACAAGCATCGCCCGACGAGGTTGGGTTAGATGGAGCGGACTGATTGGCAGCCACAGTATTTTGAAAATGACTTCGCATCGTCGAATTAATCCAATTTTGCACTGCAGTTGGCGACGAGTCTGCTGTCAAACTTGCGGATGCTATTGCTGAACTAATAACAGACAAACATGAAGAATTTCCTGAAGTGCCGCAGTAATTCTGACCGATTATTCCGCTTTCGTGTGAGCCTAAACCAATGTTCACCATATCACTCTGAGTAACAGTTGACGTGGTATACGTTCCGCTATTCGTAGCTGCTATTTTGCCAAGTTTAAAAGCAGTCACATTTTTCTTGAGAACTGCTTCTGTAATACCGCCAGATCCGCCAGACCCACTGGATACACAGTTCACAACCGCATCAACTGCATCACTTTGACCTGATATACAATTATTAAGATACCCCATCATGACAGCATTACTGCTGTCGAAGAAACTATGTGCTGTAACAGATGCCGCAGAGAGAATGTTTGTTGCATCTGAAGCTGTAATATCTTGTGACGTATCGGAAACGGCAGCTATTGCAGAGGCAACAGAATTCCAATTCGAATTGTTCAACGTACAGCTGCCTGCGCCGCCGGTGGTACTTTGAGTAGAGCTGTAACAGCTACTCCAATTTGAAAGAGTAAAGTTAGAACTATCTGAGTTCGCCAGATAAGCCGTGAATGACGCTGCGGACGCAAAGCCAACATGCGTCCCTACCCAGTCCTGAACAGCGCTTGCAGTTGGTGAACTACCAAGCCCTGAACTTGACAGCGCTGTGCGTAAAGTGTTGATGGTTTTCGTACTATCAAGCGCTAAAGTATCTGATGTGCTGAAAGAGTTTCCGATTGCGTTATCAATCAAAGCTTCGGTTAAACCGGATGACGGATGATTAGTGCTATCAGAAACCATTTTACCGATTTTCCATAAAGCAACATTCCTAGCTGTCGCACCAACCACATAGGATGTTAGTTGTGATGGCTGAGTTGTGGTCGAGGAGTCGAGTGTAGCAAATTGTACGGCAAGATAATCAATGACATTACTATCTGTTAGATCGATAGAAGAAGTATCCAAATCAACAATATCATCAATTAAGGCTTTCGTGAGTGTGTGCGGCGTGTTATCCGCAGCATCTAACGCTGCTGCTATTGCCACTGCCCCGCTTGCGATATTTTCATATTCGGACTTTGGAATACAGGCACAATTGCTGATTGAGGATGAACAGGTTGTTAGCGGCGATGTATCTGAATTACTGCATTGGGTTTGCAAATTGCTGACGGCAGAGGCGGCGGCTTCATAAGTTGTGTTGTGATCCGATGTTGCATTATAGCCGAGCTGGTTCGCGTAAATCGCCTTGGTATTTGTAAGATAAATATCAAAATATGACTTCTGTTCTGTGTAGGATGTAAATCCATTACCACCAGAAGTAATGGCGAGCGTAGCTTGCCCGAGTGCTGTTTTGAAACTTGTATATTGCGAGTAACTCAGCCCTGAACAGTTGCTAACTGAAACAACAGGGCTTTGATCAAGCCCCCAATTTGTGCAATCCGAGTCATATGTACCGGCTGTCACCTCCTGACATAAATTGGCCCCGGCACTATCTGATGGAAAGCCATTGGTTACACATGTACTTGTGATTGTTGAAATAGATGAGCCATCAAATTTACCCTTCCCTGTTTTTGCTGTTCTGAATGCCGCTTCCGCAAATGGCGACAAAAATAGTCCGGTAATTATCAGCAGGGCTAGTTGTATTTTATGCTTATAAATAGACATGGTTTTACCTCTTCTCACTAAACCCTAAACTCAACAAATTGGTGAAACGGTTGCATCGGAAAATGTCGTCTGGGGAACAGGGCAATAGCCGTCAGGAATATCGGGCCCTACAAGAATTGGATCTCCTGTTGAAATTGTTCCGTCATCATCGCTGTCCAGGAACAAATCAGTTGGGTTGCTGGGGGTTGATGATTCACTTGTGTAGTCGGCAGCATCAGCATCACCAAAAGTGAAATTATCAAGCTCACAATCACCGTCTGTACAGGTGCAGCGCATAAAGAAATATGACGAGTCGCTAAATGTGGAGCAGACATTTGCGCATTGAAGACCAAGTTGCCCTTCCCTCAGGGTTGTTGTGCCAGATACATGAAGATTTACTGCATAGGGTATATCTTTATTATAGGCATTTTCAAAACTGGCATTGATACCTACCACTGACGCTTTCAGATAGTCATAACAATTAGAACTTGAATTGATGTTCGTTTCACCAACAATATCCGTAGTACCGGATAGATCGTTAGAAAGTGAAATGTAATCTTGATCTATTGATCTGTTGATACGGTCATCCGAGGCAAATGTTGCTTCCCTTTTGGCTTCATCCAGAAAATCATTGTAAACAGTAAGACCTACCGCAGCGATAATCCCTAATATGGCGATAACAACAAGCAACTCAATCAATGAAAAACCATCACGCATAATATACCCTATATACCCTCGCTTTATTACTTAAGCTAGTTTAACCCTGCCTTTGAATTATTCAATCCATATAAGAGTAATCGGCGATTCTTATCTGGTTTATGGCAAAAATACCAGTTTTATCTGGACAAAATTAACCAAGGTTAATTTCAAGCCCATCATAGGCCGGACGGATGTAATCCGGCAGATCTTTGCAGAGAGTAGCGTAATCCATATCAATATGAAGATTTGTAAGGTATGCTTTTTTAACATTTAATCTTTCAATATGCTCGAGCGTTTTCTCAAGATGAAAATGGGTGGGATGAGGCGTTTGGCGTAATGCATCAACAATCCAAACATCTACACCCTCTATATATTTCAGACTTTCCTCTGGTAATTCACTTATATCACTCGAATATGCCATATTGCCTATTTTGTAGCCGAGAGATCTAATACGACCATGTTGTTGATAAAATGGGATGACGTCTACTGTGCCGCCTTCCCCCTCTAACTGTAAAGGTGTGAGTGGGTCTGTAATCCGGCAATCCTCTAAAATAGACGGATAGCCACTGTTCTTTAACTCCTCAAAACAATACTTAAACCTTGTTTTAATGGTTTGAGCCGTCGCCTCATCCATCCAGACTGGTATACGTCTCATATGTTTATAAACCAAGGGGCGCAAATCATCGATACCATGCGTTTGATCGGCATGGTCATGCGTCAGTAAGACTGAATCAATGCGATTAATACCCGCATCAATAATCTGCTCTCTTAAATCGGGCGAGGTATCTATCACAATGTTTGTGACGCCTTGCGTGTTTTCAACTTGGATTAGTAATGAACAACGTCTTCGTCTGTTTTTTGGTTCATTTGGGTCACAAATACCCCAATCACCGTCAATGCGTGGGACGCCTCCAGAAGATCCACATCCCAAAATTGTGAACTTTAATTTCATGTGTTGCTGCTTGAGGCAATATGAGATTGATTAGATATTTTTGGTGGTGAAGCTTTACTAAAAAGATTGAAGAAATTAGTTCCACTTATATCTATAAATTCTTGATAAGAAATATTTTTTATATTTGCAATAAGTTCTGCTGTATGGCGAACAAAGCTTGGTTCATTTCTTTTCCCTCGATGCGGCGTCGGTGCAAGAAATGGTGCATCTGTTTCGACCAATATTCGGTCTAAGGGTACAATTTCGATAACATCTCTGATTTCTTTAGCATTTTTAAAAGTTGCTATGCCGGAAAAAGAAATATACATACCTATATTCAACGCACGTTCAGCCAATTCCGGCCCGGCGGTGAAGCAATGTATCAGCCCGGGAAAGCGCCCTTTCGCGACTTCTTGCTCCAATATCATAGCGGTATCAGTATCCGCATCACGGGCATGAACAATAAGAGGCAGATTTGTATCTCGGCTAGCGGCAATATGGGCTTGAAAATTTTTCTTCTGTGCTTCGCGTGGGCTGTGCTCGTAATAATAATCAAGTCCTGTCTCACCAATGCCGACCACTTTAGGATGTGAGGCAATACGCGCAAGTTCTTCGGCTGTTGTTTCTGGCTCCCGCCCAGCTTCATGCGGATGAATGCCGATGGAGCAAACTATGTCGTCATAAGCTTCAGCAAGTGAAATGATTTTATCTGCTTCGGTTATCTTGGTAGAAATTGTGAGCATAAGACGAACCCCCACCTCCCGGGCGCGCCGGATAACGTCATCCCGATCTTCAATAAAATCGGGGAAATCTAAATGGCAATGGCTGTCAATCAACATTGTGTCTGTCTAGCATATCTGCAGGTTAAGCAACAGTATCCGCAGACACTAAATCAACAAGTTGTTCAATAATTTTACGCGTTGGCCCCAACCTTTCATCATCCGGCTTCCAATTCATTCTAAAAACTATTGAATGATCAGGCCGTAATTTAGCATGAGAAGCATGTTGAGATAGATAGTCAACAAGGCCGGCGGGGTTAGCAAATTCATTATTTCTGAATGTCATAATGACCCCCTTATTCCCGACATCAATTTTTTCGATTCCTGCTTTACGGCAAAGAGTTTTAACAATCACCACTTGTAGAAGGTTTTCTGTTTCATCCGGGAGGGAACCAAAACGGTCAATCAATTCGATGGCAAAGCCGTCAACTTGTTCTGGCTCCAGGAGGTTGGAAAGACGACGATACATAGCCATACGAAGTTCAAAATCTTCAATATAAGTTTCTGGAAGAAGCACCGGTGTGTCGATGTTAATCTGTGGTGACCAGCTTTCTTCATGGGCGACGCCTTTTTGAAGCGCGACAGCCTCCTCAAGCATTGATTGATAAAGTTCATAACCCACTTCTTTAATATGACCGGATTGTTCTTCACCCAAAACGTTACCAGCACCGCGCAAATCTAGATCGTGGCTGGCTAATGTAAATCCGGCACCAAGACTGTCCAATGATTGCAGAACTTTAAGCCGTTTTTCTGCAGGCCCCGTCAAAGGTTTTTGATCGTCATAGGTTATATACGCATAGGCACGGAGTTTTGACCGACCGACGCGTCCGCGCATTTGATAAAGTTGCGCTAATCCGAAAAGATGAGCGTTGTGAATAATCATTGTGTTTGCGGACGGAATATCAAGTCCGCTTTCAATGATTGAGGTCGATACCAACACATCATATTGTCCATCATAAAATGCGGTCATACGGCTTTCGAGTTCTTTGCCCGCCATTTGACCATGTGCAGTGATAAAATTAACTTCCGGCACATTTTCTGTGAGGAATTTTGTGATTTCATCCAGATTGGTAATATGTGGGCAGATAAAGAAACTTTGTCCGGCGCGATATTTTTCACGTAACAGAGCTTCTCTTACAATCACAGGGTCAAAAGGCGTTACATAAGTTCTCACAGCGAGTCTGTCGACTGGCGGAGTTGCGATAAGAGACAAATCGCGCACACCAGTCAACGCAAGTTGAAGTGTACGAGGTATCGGCGTCGCGGATAATGTCAGCACATGAATTTCTGATTTCAGTTTTTTAAGTTGTTCTTTGTGTTTAACCCCAAATCGTTGCTCTTCATCAATAATAACAAGACCGGGATTTTGAAGCTCGACTTCTTTTGATAACAGTGCATGAGTGCCGATTACGATATCAATTTTACCGTCTTTCAATTCTTGTTTGACAGTCGTGATTTCTTTCTGTCCAACCAAGCGTGACATTTCACGAATTTCAATCGGTAGGCCCTCAAATCTCTCTCTAAAAGTTTTGGCATGTTGTCGCGCAAGTAAAGTTGTTGGGGCGATGATTGCAGTTTGAGCACCGGACATGGCCACGATAAAGGCGGCACGTAAAGCCACTTCGGTTTTACCAAAGCCAACATCACCACATATAAGTCTGTCCATCGGTCGACCAGAAGCAAAATCTTCAATGACGGCCTCAATACTCTCAAGCTGGTCATCCGTTTCATTGTAAGGGAAACGTGCACAAAAGGTTTCGTAAAGCTTATTGTCGACTTCAAAAACCCGCCCTTCCCGCAATTCTCTCGCTGCAGCAATTTTAATAAGCTCGTCGGCAATATCTCGGAGTTTATTTTTAAGCCTGGCTTTTCGGGTTTGCCAATTCGCTGTACCAAGTCTGTCGAGTTGTGCGCCAACATCATCCGGCCCGTACCGACTTAACAAATCAATATTTTCAACGGGCAAATAAAGCCGGTCATCACCATAGTAAACAAGTTTAAGACAATCATGCGGTGAGCTTGATACTGTGATTGTCTCTAGTCCCTCAAATCGTGCAACCCCATGATCAACATGCACAACAAGGTCACCTTTAGATAAAGTGCTTGCTTCTGTAATAAAATTAGCGGCTTTTTTGGTGGCCTTACGCTTTACAAGACGGTCACCAAAAACATCTTGCTCGGTGATTACAACAATGTTGTTGGCTTCAAATCCGGTTTCGAGAGGTAAAACCCCAATACCGGCTTGATCATCCGGCAATTTTGCAAAGCTGTTCCAACTGTTAACTTGCGTTAATTGTGTTAAATTGTTGTCTGCAAGCATATTACTTAGTCGTTCACTGGCGCCAGCAGACCAACTGGTAATCAGAACTTTTTTATTATCTTTAATTAAAGAATTAATATAATCAGATAATACATTAAATATATTGATATTTTCTCTATTTCTTTCAGCAGTAAAATTGCGCCCCTCTCGCGCGCCAAAACTCATGCTTTCAGCAGTTTGAGAAGAATTATCTGTTTCAAATGGCGTTATAGTGATTGGCGAAAGGCGTTTTTTTGCATCCTCCCAGTCATCTTGAGACATATAAAGATATTCAGGCGGCAACGGATGTAACGCTGACGTTTCATTTTTAAGTGCCATTTCTAACGCCTGATACCGCGCTTCGTAATAATCGTTAATTTGTTCAAAGCGAACATCTGCAGCATTTTGGGCGAGATGATCCATGGTAACTTTCATGTCCCCGCAATGGTCAAAAATACTCTCCAAATTTTCATGAAATAAAGGGAGCCAATGTTCCATACCTTGATGCCGCCTCTTGTCAGATACGGCTTCATAGAGTTGATCGCGTGATGTTGCTGGCCCAAATTGTTTGATATAGCCTTGTCGGAAGCGGGTTACCGTTTCATCATCAAGTCTAATTTCACTGGCCTGATAAAGGTTTATTTCTTCCCGATTGTCCAGACTGCGCTGACTCTCTGGTTCAAATACCCGAATGGTCTCAAGTGTTTCTCCAAAGAAATCCAAACGAAATGGTTTGTCTTCGCCAGGTGGATACAAATCAACAATGCTCCCCCTCATGGCGAAATCCCCCTGCTCCATTACTAATGAATTTTTTATGAATCCATTTTCTGACAAAAACAAAAGCAGATCATTTATATCTACACTATCGCCGACACGCGCTGAAAAACTTTGCTTCGAGATAATGTCTCTGGCTGGAAACTTTTGCAAAACAGCATTGATGCTTGTAAGCAAAATATAAGGGGTATTGTATTCTTTTAGATTTGCAAGGCTTGCCAATGTCGACATGCGTTGTGACATCACAGTTTGCCCAGGCCCAACACGATCATATGGCAAGCAATCCCATGCGGGGAGTGATAAAACAGTGATATCAGGCGCAAAAAAAGCCAGCAAAGTTTCAAGTTCTTCGCGTTTCCCTGCGTCACGGGCAATATGTAAAAGGCCGGGTTTACCCGCAGCTGAGAGCGCGCGACAATAATCAGCTAAAATGAGCGCATCATACCCATCTGCCACCCCCGAAAAACTTTGAGGTGGATTATCAATTATTCTATTTAATTCAATGGACTGTGTAGACAACTTCAAGTCATATGTTTGAGGCTTAAAAGCTTGTCAAGCAAAGGAGATCTCAGCGCATCAGGAAGTTCCTGACGTCCTGTCGACCAGGCGAATAAATCTGTATCGGAAAGCTCAAGAATCCGTTCATAATCATCCAATTCTTCGTCATTAAGATCAGCGAGAATTTGTTCGGCAAATTTGGAGAATATAATATCCATTTCCTTAATACCGCGATGACAGGATCGGAAATAGAGTTTTTTACGTCTATCATCAAGTGTGGCTATATTTGTTGGCATAACTCATCCCATGTAAAACCGTATTGAATGCATAATATAGTTTCATTCTTTTGAACAGGTAGAAGATATTAGACCATCAATTTTAAATCCGTTATTTACCAGTCTTGAAACGCTGGCAGGTGTAGGGCCTAAATTGTCAGCCCTGCTTGAAAAGCTGTGCGGTCCTGCTCCCATTGATTTGTGTTTACATTTGCCCAGCGGGATAATTGACCGCTGTTATCAGCCAACAATTCAGGATGCCGAAGATAACCGAATTGCAACATTCGAAATTGTGGTTGAGAAACACAACGCCCCGCCGCGAAAATATCGCCGCGCGCCCTATAAAATTTTATGCAGTCACGAGACCGGTTATCTGACGCTGATTTATTTTAATGCAAAAGCCGACTGGTTGTCGCGTAGTCTGCCGGTTGGTAAAAGACGCATTGTTTCCGGACGTGTTGAACGCTTTAGGGATACGTTGCAAATGGTTCATCCAGACCATGTTCTCACACTAGAAGAATTTGAAAAAATGCCTCTGATTGAGCCGGTATATCCAATGACAGCAGGCGTTACATCAAAGCCACTTTATAAGGCCGTAAGGGGCGCACTAGCACATCTTCCAGAGGTTGATGAATGGCAGGATAAAGAGTGGCTTAAACGGCAGAACTGGCCAAGTTGGAAGGCCGCATTGTTGGCGGCACATGCCCCGAATGGTACGGAAAACTTGCGCCCAGATGACATAAATCGTCAACGGCTGGCTTATGACGAGCTACTGGCAAACCAGCTTGCTCTTGGGCTGGTTAGGTCTCAGCGTCGGTCAAAGCCCGGGCGCATATTGATGGGTACAGGAGAGCTAAAATCTTCGTTGCTTAAGGAACTCCCCTTCACCCTTACCAGTTCTCAGGAACTTGTATTGAAGGAGATATTTGAAGACCTCCAATCCGACCAAAGAATGCTCCGATTGCTTCAGGGTGACGTCGGGAGTGGAAAGACAATCATTGCGCTATTGTCGATGTTACATGCTGTTGAAAGTGGTACTCAAGCTGTCCTGATGGCCCCGACAGAAATTCTTGCTCGTCAGCATGCTGAGACCATCATGCCGCTTTGTGATGCTATCAATATTCGTGTGGAGCTACTGACTGGACGCGACAAAGGTATTAAGCGCGAAGAAAAATTATCTGGCTTCAGTCAGGGTGAAACACATATTGCGATTGGAACACATGCTTTGTTCCAAGAAGATGTGATTTTTGAAAATCTCGGCATGGTTGTTGTAGACGAGCAGCATCGCTTCGGGGTGCATCAGCGAATGCGTCTTTCTGCCAAGGGTCAGGGGACAGATGTTTTGGTGATGACCGCAACGCCTATACCCCGCACGCTCACGCTTGCGGCGTATGGAGATATGGATGTGTCGCGCTTAACTGAAAAGCCTGCAGGTCGGCAGCCCATAGAAACAACTTTAATAGATGTCACGCGCATTGATGAGGTTTTGGCGGGGCTTAAGCGTCAAATTGAGAAGAAAAGCCGTATTTATTGGGTTTGCCCGCTAGTTGAAGAAAGTGAAATGCTTGATTTAGCTGCCGCAGAGGCGCGCTTTGAGGATTTAAAAGCAGTTTTTGGGGCACGGGTTGGTATTGTTCACGGCAAAATGAAGTCGACTGATAAAGATAAAATCATGGCGCAATTTCAAGCTGGAGATATTGAGTTGCTTGTATCGACTACAGTTATTGAAGTTGGCGTGAATGCGCCAGAGGCAACTATTATGGTGATTGAGCATGCGGAGCGATTTGGGCTGGCGCAACTTCATCAGCTTCGCGGACGCGTTGGGCGTGGTGCAGATAAATCATTTTGCATTTTATTATATCGCACACCATTAAGTGAAACGGCAAAAGCGCGATTGAAGATTATGAGAGAAACAGAAGACGGATTCTTAATTGCCGAAGAAGATTTACGCCTACGAGGTGCTGGTGAATTATTGGGAACACGCCAAAGTGGATTGCCACATTTTCGACTTGTGAATCTCGATAGTCATAGCGGCATGCTTCCGGCTATTCATGATGATGCACGTTATATACTTGAGACAGACCCCAAGCTTACATCACCGCGTGGCGAAGCTCTCAGACTTTTGCTCTATCTGTTTAGACGAGATGAAGCAATCAGATTGCTGGAGTCAGGATAAGTCTACGCCTCATCCTCTTCGATTGTATTTGTCATGCCTGCAGAAATGACAAGACGTGCCCCCTCCTCTATCGACATGTCCAAAACGCGCACATCTTTGCGTGCATAGAACAGAAGAAATCCGGAGGTCGGGTTTGGCGTTGTCGGCACAAAGACAGATACAGTCTCATCGCCCACAATATCAGCAATTTGCCCTTCGATATCATTGGTAATAAAACCCACGGCCCAACATTCTTTCCGCGGGTATTCAACCAAAACGACCTGTGAGAAAGAGCGTTGGCCGTTCTCAACAGCCGCCTTAAAAATTTGCCTCAGCGCATTATATATCGTTCCGGCAATCGGGGTTTGGGAAATCAGATTTTCACCAAACTTAACAAGAGATCGACCAAAGAAATTTGTTGTCAATGCGCCAACGATAAACACAATGATAAGAGCTAAAATGACACCGATGCCGGGCACATCAAACGGCAGATATTCCGAAGGTTGAAATTGAGAAGGGATAAGCGGTGTAAACCAACTGTCCAGCAAACCAATAAACCAAGTGATGAGTAAAATCGTTATCCCAATCGGACCAGTCACGACAAGCCCCGTTAGGAAACTATTTCGCAAGGTACGCATTATTGATTTGGATGGTTTTGGTTCTTCAAGCAGAGGATCAGACATAGATAAAATCTATCTTATTCTGATTGATTTGAAAACAGATGCGTCACTCATTTTAAGTACCGTATTTTTAAATATCGCATTGCTTACGGTTTTTAATGCTTCGCATATATCGTTTGTAAAGTGTTGGAGCCAGAATGTGATCATATACCTTTACGGCAAGGTGTTTGATGAATGGTAGGTTTATTAAAAAGGCAAGACCTTTGAAACCTGGCACTTGTCTCCACAATGTGATGAAGGCAGGTACACCACTAATAATTTCCCCGTTCGGAAGTTTTGCATGCAAACGCTTTAACATATCTTCCTGCGAAAAGCCTTCAGTTACTGAAACGGATATATCAACGAAATCAAGCGGGCTATCTTTTACCCCCTTTTTCTGCGTGACTAGTTTTTTATACATTTGGATTTCCGGTGCACAAATAGAGCAACTACCATTGTAAAATATCTGGATTTTCGGTTTTTTCGTGCCTGATTTCATATAAAATATATAGGGTGATAATATTTATATGGAAAAAATTTTTTCTTTTTTAAAATACTGTTTTTGGAGACGTAAAATAAGTATTTTTTAGGGCTTGATTTTGGAAGTTTTATAATTTCATTATATATATCATTAAGTAAGCAGAAGATGATAAAGTTTACATCTCGACTTTAAAACGGCACAAATTTTGCTGTTTTTTTAGTAAAAATGTATCTCGCTGTATCCTGATTTTTTCTGCAGTTTTTGTATCTTGAGTTTTGTATGCGTAAAGTTGATGTAAATAAGTTGTCACGTCCCGGTTTTCACCGTCTGGAAAAAAAGCTGTATCTTCGCTGTTATCAGGGGGGGTCTAAGGCCTATGTTCACCGTCATAGAAATTACTGGATACTCATTGGGGACTTTCACAAGGTAGATATTGATGATGCGGAGGCCATTAATGATGCGATACATACGGCTTTGGCGCGCGGATACGATGTTGACAAAATAAGAAGTAAAATTGCACGGCGTGAAAAACTTGAGACACTATGGGAAGTAGAAGAGGTAGCCAAAGCAGAGGAAGCAGTTGTTTTAGAAAACCGTATTCTCTTCAACCGCGTGGCAACTGAGTGGTTCAATAAAAACAAATCTTCATGGGCGCGAGATAAAACTGTTACGCAAATGTGGCGAATGCTTGAGGTGTACTGCCTCCCCCATCTTGGTGAAATGCCAGTTGAAGATATCAGCACATCCGATGTTGTTAAGTGCCTTGCCCCTATTTGGTTGAAGAAACCGGAAACTGCGGACCGTTTGATGAGTAAATTGAAACGGATTTTCGAGTATGCACAATCGCGTAAATATTGTGTGTTTAATCCCGCTGTGTTTTCTGTTGATTTTGAATTACCCCGTAGAACAAAAACGTTACGTCGAGATACAACAAAAATTGATTATGTCCGCGCTGCGCATTTCTGGAATGAGTTTAATACTAAGGCCGACCCGCAATCCCTGTCCGTTCAGGCAGCTAAGATATTGATGTTATTATGCAAATCGCCAATGCAAGTTTCCCAGATGAATTGGATAGATTTGGATCTTACAAATTCACGCTGGATGATTGGCTCATTTTCTGAAACTGAGCTTGAACTGAATATGTATACCCCTATCCCTTCATTGGCGTTGGATATTTTGAAAAATTTGAGGATGCAAACCGGTAATGAGCCGTTTGTTTTTTATAAACAGAATAAAAAATCCGATACGATAACGGAGGCGTCTATCCGTCACGCTATTCAAAATATTTGGGGTAAAGGATTAACGCCCCATGGGTGGCTCGGGACTTTCAAAACCTGGAGCCACTCCACCGGCTATTCGCAATCATTGTTGGAAGTATATTTTCACCAATCAGCATTCTTAAATCTAAACATTACAGAGCGTCAGGAAATGTACCGACAATCACGCATCATGCTAACACACTGGCAGGATTATTTAACTGGCAATGCAAAACTAACAGAACGCGCGCGTCTATAAGTTTTCAAAGACGTATTCACATACATTTTAATTAAATTGTATTGCAACTCTTGTTTTATAAATTTAAAAAACCTGGGAACAATGAAGTTAAAAAATAAACTTTTCGAAACCTTTATGGTTCCGTGCCATTACTTATGGAATAAATTTTTTTATCAAAAAAAATATTCTATTAAATACTATTAATTATAAATAGTTAACTTAAGTGTATCTTAATTTGTATCTTAAAATATAGCCGTCATAAACAATTGTTTTTATATCGTTTTTTTATTTTTTCTACCCGATTTTTTGAAAACGTAAAAAAAAGCAAGAATCAGTACTAATTTTGGTTTCTTGTGAATATCACCTTGAGCAAATTCGATATAGTCTAGAAACCAGACGATCTACATCTTCGAAACTCTTGTAAATTGCAAATGAATAACGTGAAGACTTCTCCTCACTAAATATGTATAAAATAATTTGAGTACAATGATGCCCCGATATATTGGCAATACCCCCGGCGTTAAGCCCTTCAGCAATTTCCTATGCACAAAAACCATCAATATTAAAAGACAATCCTCCTCCTTTTTGGGTGATTGGCCGATAATGGAACAGCCGGGTTTATACAAAAATGCATCAGTTGCCATGGCAAGTAATGCCGACACTTGTAAACCCGCAGCTTGAAGGTCTGGCGTGTTAGGATAGTTAAGCGCTGCCACGAGAGCAACTGCATCAGTAAGGCTCTCCGTTCTTGCCTCAAATTTAGTTGGGCGACCTGCATAAGTTGTTTTTGTGAATATGACATCATTGATTATGCTACCGCCCCTTGCCACGGAAACATGCTATCTAGTAAGTCACTTTGTCCGTAAGGAGCACCAATACAGGTGGGTGAAAAATTTTATGTCCGGAAAAAGTGAAGAAATCAAAACCCAGTGATTGCACATCGACCTTGAAATGAGGCAATCATTAAGCCCCGTCAACTAGACTAACTTCACCGATAGTACGCGTCATAACATAAACCCCTTCTACCGGGTTGATTGTCACTAACACATTGATAAAATTAGCAATTATGACAATTTTTTGTCTTCGGGCTAAGCATATTCGCATAAGCTAAAATGTCCAACTCACCGCTATCTGTAGTGGGAATTAACTAATAATAGCCTCTATTATTTGGGACACTGTTTACCATGGAAAAATGTTAGCGTGATGCTTTATTTGTGAGAGAATTATCTGTTCACCAATTTGAAATTTTCACGTCCATAGCTATTGACAACTAGATTGGTTCTTTCCGTTATAACCCAAAATAAAAATTCCTCAGGGCGCGCAATATTTATATATTTTTGAACTTAGTCACTTTAATCCTTATACATATCTGATGCTTCTCTTCCAAGTTCTTGTGAGCTCTGATGTATATTTGAATTTGATTTCTGATAAAATGGATTTACTTCGTTAAACACTTGATTTGGATTTTTACTCTCTGCCACATTATCCAACCGAGTTAACTGGTGAACATTAACTTCTTGTTCTAAGGTCGGGATGCCCTCCCTAACCTTTGCACTATCGAAATGCACAACTTTCATTTGGCTTTGTTTTTTCTAAAACCTGAGTTGACTGATTGATAAAGTAGTAACTGCCACGAAGTATATTAAACCCCTGCACTTCAAGGCTCCGCTAGTACATATTATTAGCTGAGTGCTATTTATTACCTTGAGTCAAGTTAGTGTCGTCTTTACAGTTTAATGATAAGACAAATTTTTCGTCCCCTAAAACCTCCAATGATCGATTTGTCCCCCATAGGAAAGTTATTAAGGCATGCCTTATTTGCTAAAAGAGTGGGTGCGCGGCCTTTATAATCTAATTCATTACCTGATTTTATATTACTAAATATATGTAATATATGTAAATTTAAGGATTTAGCCCCTTAAAATTGCCATGTAGTCATTCAACGGAGACTGAATAGATTTATACTACCCATAATAATCAAAGTATAAACTCGAAAAAGAACCAAAAAATAAAACCCCAGATAATTGTATTAAAAATAATGGATCCAATAAAACTTTTTACATGTGGTTTCATTTTATGACTTTGCAAACTTAATTATTTTTAACATCCAGATAATTAGAATTACTAAAACATAAACTGTATAAGTTGAGTATAGAGATGTTTCAATCATGCTTCCAGAAAATGTATAGAAAAAGATAATAACCAAGTAGTTAACTCCAGTCGCATGGAGCATCTTCCAGTTTTTTATTCCAATTCTTTTTACCATGGCATCGGTGGATGTTAAGGTCATTGCATACATTAGTAAGTATCCCAATCCACCCCCTAAAATTGAAACAAGTTCAGGGTTTTCATTGTTTGTATAAAAAAAATAAATCAATGCGGCTAGGTGAACGGAGTGAGTAATAGAAAAACTCAAACCAAAATATCTTCGGTTAGTTGCTAGATTGTTAATCGCATCAAAATTAAATGTATCTTTGAGAATGCTTACGGAGTATGCGGCAATCAAATATAAGAAAGAAAGGTGGGCACTATATCTTGTCCAAAGTCCTGCACTATCATCAGAAGGGGCAATGATAAAAAAGTATATTGCCAAGGCAAATGAAAATAAGACACTTGAAAAAAGTAAGTTGAATTTAGTTAAAAGCATTTATTGTAGTTATAGACAGTAGACAGTTATATCAACTTCACGGACGGTGAGCATTTTCATTTGCAGAATAAATTCCATTTTACCCTATTAATTTATTTCTGTTTTTTGGCAAACATAATATTAAAGTGATTATAAAAGAAATTAATGAAATTGGCATAGTAAATGCCAAGACATACATGGTTGTTTCAACCAATTCTGTTGCCGTTCCATCAATTACATCATCAAATCTCCATGCCCAAGTCCTATAGTGAAGACAGAATGCAAACCCCCAAGCACCACACAGAATACCTATAGCACTTGAATCCTTTACAGTTAGAAATCCTGCGGTTATTAGTAAGGCAACTGCAATGAGGTCAGGCAAATAACCAGCAATAGTTTGTCCAAACTTTATCGTAAATAAGGTCTCAAGTGTAAAGTGAACAAGGGCAATAAAAATAGTGAAGATAGAAAATTTATAAAGAAATGCTTTCATGTTTAATGGATTAAACCTGTACTTAAATCTATTCGACAGCCACGAAATAAAAAAGGTGTCTACTTGTTGGTTTGAGAAATCTTATTAAAACTCATTATGGTTTCTTAAATTTATAAAGTCTAAACCTTTTCTTTAAATGTCCTTTCATATAAGTTTTTAGCGAATAAGGGTGTTTCTTCTTCATTATGTTTCCGCACAAAATAACCACCTAATGCTAAAGCAGACAAAATTTTCATAATGAAATTAGGGTGTTCTACCAACACGGTATTTTGGAATTTACATTCATTTTTAGAAACAGAAATGAGACGCATTTCCCATGTAACTTTCACAACAATATGTATTAATTTCATTAACCAAAGATCCGACATAGAAACCATCTTAATGTAATCAGGTTCTTTAGCTTCCGCTACATAGTGTTGGACCAATAAGTTTCCTCCAACGCTCTCTACATTGACAGACGTCTGTGTTCCATCAGTGTGAATGCTTGATCCAGCAGCAATATGACCGCGTGCTGTGGTTTGATAGTCCTTGTCTGATAGAGTGAAAACCCAATCATGAAGATTAAATGCTTCCTTAGGTGCATTAATTGTTGTTTCACATACAGTTTGAAATAATTTTTTCATTCATATTCTATTTATATCTTAATTGACAACTTTATCTACTCCACGGTAACAGAGTGTCCATAACCAAATTATATTTACCCATAATTATCTGAATAATGTTTTTCTCTCTCTTCTTTCTTCATGCCGACTGTATCGTTCATAAAATTATTTCCATCTTCTCTAGATTTGAAAACCCAAATACAAACGGTGTCATGCGAATGATAAATTGCTTTTAACTCGTCATCTATTTCACAAATCTCTTTTGGTATTTCTGTTTTAATACAAATCATGATTCAAATCTTAATATGGTTTGCGACCAACCAGGAAATTTTTCTTTATTCAACAGTGGTGGATTTATTTTGTTTGTAACTGTTTTTTTATTTTTCATTTTAATTCTCTTCGAGAATTCCTTTTTCTTTTAATTTCTTTGTAAGTTTTTTTGTTTTAACAAATGATATTAGTCCAAATACAAATCCAACTGTTCCTAATGACATTCCCATCACTCCAAATACTTCCATAATTAACTCCTATTAAATAACAGTTCGAAACTACAGTTATTCTTTAAAAGAATTGTTACATACAAAATCATTCGACCGTTACTGACTTTGCGAGATTACGCGGTTGATCGACATCTGTCCCTTTTGCAACAGCTGTGTGATAGGCAAGTAATTGTAAAGGAATGGTATAAAGAATTGGTGTCAAAACCGGATCAATTTCTGGTAAAAATATGAGGTCCGAAATATTGTCTGTGTCAGTATTACCAGGATCCTCGGTTAGCAAAATAATGTCTCCCTGTCGGGCAATCACTTCCTGCATATTTGAAATAGTTTTAGGATACATTGCATCTTTCGGCGCAATAGTAATAACAGGCATATTATCTTCAATTAAGGCAATTGAGCCGTGTTTTAGCTCGCCTGCGGCAAAACCCTCTGCATGGATATAAGATATTTCTTTCAGTTTCAGAGCGCCCTCTAGTGCCAGAGGATTCATCAGGCCACGCCCGATAAAAATAGCATTTTCTTTCTTGGAAAGCCGCACAGCAATTTGTTCAATGCTCGTCTCAAGTTTAAGTGCCTCACCCATGAGCCTTGGCAAGGTTAAAAGTGCTTTGACAAGTTCATTTTCACGCTCAGAAGCAATGCGTGCTTTCCCAAGTGCGAGGGCAAAGCAAAACAGAACCGCAAGTTGACAAATAAAGGCCTTAGTTGAAGCCACGCCAATTTCCGGCCCAGCAAAAGTTGGCAAAGTAATATCGGCTTCGCGTTGCATGGAACTGTCTGGTGCATTGACAATAGCAAGCGTTTTAACATTCTGTGCTTTACAAGCCTTTAAAGCTGCAAGTGTATCCGCTGTTTCCCCGGATTGAGAAACAAACACCGCCAGGGTGTTTTTATCCATAGGGACATCGCGATAGCGAAACTCGGAAGCAATATCAATATCTGTGGATATACCCGCCAGTGTTTCCAGCCAGTAACGTCCGGTCATCGCCGCATAATAAGCTGAGCCGCAGGCGATAAGCACAATGCGCTTAATATCTGAGGTATCAAAATCAATTTCGGGAATTTTAACTGTAGCTTCATGGGCATTAACATAATGCGCAAATGTATGTGAAATGACTTCCGGCTGTTCAAATATTTCCTTAGCCATAAAATGCTTGTGCCGACCTTTGTCGACAATAGAAGCAGAGGCATCTTTAACTTGGATAGGACGTTCTACGGACTTACCGTCAGCGTCAAAAATATCAAGGCTGTTATCAGTAAGAATGGCCCAGTCGCCATCTTCCAGATAAGTAATCCGGTTTGTCATAGGTGCGAGTGAGAAAGCGTCTGACCCAACAAACATTTCGTTATCACCGTGGCCAATAACGAGCGGGCTACCCTGTCGGGCAGCAATCATCATCCTATCCTCGTTCTCGATTAACAAGGCAACGGCATAAGCACCTTCAAGCATGGCAAAAGTTTTGCGTGCCGCTATTTTGATGCTTTCAGCTTGAGCCAAATGATAGGAAAACAAATGGGCAATAACTTCCGTATCTGTTTCCGTAGAAAAAACATAACCATGAGACGTTAAGGTGTTTTTCAGTTCCAGGTAATTTTCGATAATGCCGTTATGCACCACCATAACGCTATCAGCCTTGTGTGGATGCGCATTTTGTTGTGTAGGGGCTCCATGAGTTGCCCAGCGCGTATGCCCAATACCTATATTCCCCTTAAGGGGTGTCTGCTTTAGTTCGGCTTCAAGATTGATGAGTTTTCCCTGACTTCTCCGTCGATCAATTTTATCATCATTAATGGTTGCTATTCCAGCGCTGTCATAACCGCGATATTCCAACCGTTTCAGCGCGTCATAAATAACAGGCGTAACTTCTGTTTGACCAATTATACCAATTATTCCACACATATTTAGTCGCCCTTAGCCTCACTTGCTTTACTTTTTTTCATTCGAAATTTAACAGCCCATCCGTCAATCTTTCGTAACGGAGCACGTGTAAGTGCGAGGCTGTCAGCCTCTACCTCGCCGGAAATGCTGGAAGACGACCCGATATAAGCGCCTTCACCAATATTAACCGGTGCAATTAAGGACGAGTTAGAACCAATAAATGCCCCTGCACCAATGTTGGTAAAATGTTTATCGTACCCATCATAATTACAGGTAATAGTACCCGCACCTATATTTGCACCTTCACCAATATATGCATCGCCAATATAAGAAAGGTGATTAACCTTTGCGTAATCCTTAATTTGGGCTTTTTTTGTTTCAACAAAATTGCCTATTTTAGCGCCTGTCCCCAGCTGCGTACCGGGACGAAGGCGTGCATAAGGGCCAATCTGAACACCAGTTTCTGCTAATACACCCTCTAGGTGACTAAACCCTTTAATCGTGACTGCTGCACCAATTTTAACGCCTATGCCGAAGATACAATGTGGCTCTATCGAACTATCCGGCCCAATCTCTGTATCATGTGAGAAATAAATAGTTTCAGGGGCAATCATGGAGACGCCATTATCAAGATGTTTTTGGCGTAATCTGTTTTGCATGAGCGTTTCGGCTTTTGCCAAACCGCTTTTCGTATCAACGCCCATCGTATCCTCTTTTTGGCACCTGACGAGACCGATATTAATATTTTGTTTGTTAGCCAGCCCAACAATATCTGGCAAATAATATTCTGATTGAGCGTTATTATTTTCAAGACCATTAAGTAAATCGGGCAATAGTGCTGCATTTATTGCTAAAGCGCCCCCATTACACAGGTTAATCTGGCGAGTCGCCGCATCGGCGTCTTTATGTTCAACAATACTTACCGGCTTACCATCCTCACAAATAATGCGCCCATAGCCCTCAGGCGTATCGGTGTTAAAACCAAGCAAGGTTAGGTCGGCACTGTCTTCAACCATTTGCTTGAGTACTTCTGGGCGCATTAATGGCGTATCCCCAAAAAGGATAAGCACTTTATCGGGGGCGCCAGAAAGTGGCATCGCTGCTTTCACGGCATCGCCTGTGCCAAGCTGATCTTCTTGAATTGCCATGGTCAACTTTTCGGTCTGCGCATTGGCAAGAATGTTATTTCTTAAATCTTCCTGAAAAGGTGATGTAACGATGGTGGTACTCGAAACGCCGGCAGATTGGGCAGCGTTGATGACATGAAATATCATTTCAAGGCCTGCAACCTTATGCAACACCTTGGGTATATCTGACTTCATTCTGGTGCCTTTACCCGCGGCGAGAATAATTGCTGAGAATTTACCACTAATAGTCATGCTTCACTTCTGTATGAGTCACGATTACTTAAATAGAATGAATGATGCGATAAATAAACTCAAAGAGTTTTTCAAATTATTTCAGTAGTTTGATGCGCAATTCAGACAAATTATCCAACAATGTGAAAAATCTCTTCATTGTCGAGATGCTCTTTTGACGACAGAATAGAAGCCAAATGACTTTTGGTGCGTGGCAGAAGGCGATCCATGAAAAACTTAGCTGTTTTGACCTTATGGGTCATTTCATTAGTTTTCATTGTGCCAAGCGCGCCTCTGGCAAGATAATGCCCGCCTGCAACTAAGCCGAAAAGCGTAAGATAATCTGTAGCACCATACAGGCGATCAAGATTATTGGGGTGCGTCAGCATGAAATCTGTGGCTGCTTGCAAGTCAGCAAAACCGTTTTTAAGAGCAGAAGATAACTCTTTAAGTGTTTCTTCTTCGGCGCATTGAGTAATGGTTTCTTCAATTTGAGCCAAATACTCAGATATGATAGCGCCATTAGCAAGTGGAAGTTTCCGATTAATTAAGTCTATGGCCTGAATACCGTTGGTGCCTTCATAAATAGGCAGAATTTTTGCATCTCTGGAAAATTGAGCAATGCCTGTTTCTTCAATAAAGCCCATGCCGCCATGTATTTGAACGCCCAGACTAGAAACTTCGTTGGCAATATCCGTGCTAAATGCTTTAGAGATAGGCGTAAGAAGATCATTAAAAGCTTTCGCTTTCTCATCTCCCCCGAAATGGGCAAGATCATGAAATACCCCGTTTTCATAACAAATAGCGCGCGCCGCATCTGTCAGCGACCTCATTGTCATCAGCATATTGCGAACATCTGGATGAGTTGCGATGGGAACAGGTGTATTATCACCCCTATCAGCATCCGGTGCACGGCCCTGAACTCTGTCTGCGGCATAAGACATAGCAATTTGTGTTGCTTGTTCAGCCAAACCAACACCCTGAATACCAACATTTAAACGTGCATTGTTCATCATAGTGAACATTGCCGCCATGCCGGTATTTTCAGCACCAATGAGCCAGCCGACAGCACCATCATTCTCACCAAATGACATGACACAGGTTGGGCTTGCATGGATACCGAGTTTATCTTCCAGACCGATACATTTAACATCGTTTCTATCGCCAAGAGAGCCATCATCATTTACGAAAAACTTCGGCACAATAAACAACGAAATACCTTTCGTGCCTTCAGGTGCGCCAGGCGTGCGAGCTAGAACAAGATGAATTATGTTCTCGGCCATGTCGTGATCGCCGTAAGTTATGTAAATTTTTGTACCATAAATTTTGTAAGTACCGTCTGGCTGGGGTTCGGCTTTGGTTTTCACAGCTCCGACATCTGAACCAGCTTGAGGTTCTGTCAAATTCATAGTTGCGGACCAGTTACCTGAAATAATCTGACGAAGATATTTCTCTTTTTGCGCCTCTGAAGCATGAGCCTCGAGTGCTTCAACTGCACCAGAAGTCAGCATCTGACACAGTGTGAAAGCTATATTGGAATTAAGCATTTCAAATACTGCATTTGCCAAAGAGATGGGTAACCCCTGTCCACCATATTTTTCCGAAGCTGAGAGTGTTGGCCAGCCATTATCGACAAGTTGTTTATAGGCGTCTTTGAACGCTTCCGGCACCACAACACCGTGTGACTCCAAATGGGCTTTCTCTTCATCACCAATTCTGTTGGTGGGGGCAATAACTTCAGTTGTAAATTTACCAGCTTCTTCGAGAATGGAAGAAATCACATCTGCATCAAGTTCTGGAATTGCTTCATAAAGACGATCAAAACCTGCCTCATGCTTCAGGCTGAAACTTATTCTATCGACTGGTGCTGTGTAAGACATGAAACCTCAAAGCAAATATAGGGTTTAATCTAAACCCTGCTGGTCACTGATAATTAAATTAATGCCAAAACGCCGGTAATAACAGGATTAACCGGCTTTTTGCTTCTCTTTTTCCTCACGCGCCTTTTCCGCAAGCTGTCTTTCAAGAGATCTAATCCACTTAAATGCATCCTTCGCTGTGTCGTCAAAGTCACCAGCTTTACGGAATGTTTTAATGGCTTTTTCATACTTGCCTAAGCGCGCTTGAGTAATACCAAGAACGAGATAGGTGTTGCTTTCTCTCTTTTCAAGTTTGCCTTTATCGACGGCTTTAATGAGATATTTTTCAGCATTTTTCCAATCTTCATCCTGAATATAGGCCTGACCCAATTGAGCGTAAAGCTTGCCACTCTTTGATTTTGATGCTGCTTTTAGCAATGGTGAACGGGATTTTTTCCATTCACGCGAATGCATCCACGCCGTTGCAAGCAATTCCCAATTCTTAGATGTCTTTTTAATAGAACCATCTTTTAGCCCCTTATCTAAGATACGTGCAGCTTTATAGGGAAAATCATTATAAAGATAAAGTTGGGCTATACGCACAAGTTCTTTACTTGTTGTGAGCATATCTTGACTGTGCATAGCTTGCTGGGCGGCGAAAGCTTTCTGCTCTTTACCCAATTCTTGATAAACGGCTGATAATTGCTGCCAGAATGCTTTTTTACCGGGGAAGCGATCAACAACAAGCTCTAGGATAGGAAGAGATTCTTTATAACGTTCTTGTTGAAGGTAAACAGAGAGCAAGATGCGATACCAAGCCTCCTTTGGCGATTCAGACATACTAATCGCTTTTGTGACATTCTTTTCGGCTTGCTTCAGATTATCCATAATGAGATATATCTGTGCCTTCAAACCATACGCAGATGCACTCGGCTCTTCGACTTGCGAGAACCAGCGATTCAAATAACGAAGTGCTTGCTTCGGTTTATCCTCAGCAATGCTGAGCTGAGCCAAATTATATGTCAGATCGAGTTGAACTTGTTCAGGCAAGACACCTAAATTTAAAGCACGTTCAAATTCAACGAGCGCACGGCTATAATCACCTTTATCGGCCCAAACATAAGCATATGTTTGCTGGGCAACCCCTTTTTCATAGGAGTTATACCGATCACTTTTCATCATGTTCAGCAAGATATTCATTGCTGTTTCATGATTGCCTTCAGACAAAGCTTCTTGGGCTGACGTAATCTGGTTAAAAGCCGCTTTACTCAATACTTGTGAACGGCGGGTTTTCGGCTTTTTCTTTTTCTCCTCCTGCGCTGTTGCCGTATCAATCAAGCGAATTGCTTCGGGCATGATAGGAGATGCCATGAAAGAAAAAATCAGAATAAGTGAGCTAAAGCGAAGCTTTGACATAACTAGTCCTTACTAATCTGGAAGGTAATCATCTGACGAACCCCCGGTCTCGAAACAGCACGACCTTCCTCTGTTTTGGGTCTATATTTCCATTTCCGAACTGCGTTAATGGCAGCGCGGTCAAATATACCAGCTGGATCAGAGTCAATCACGACAGGATTCATAGCCTGCCCAATAGGGCTGATTGTAAATTCAAGCAACACCCAGCCTTCAATTCCGCGCGACAGCGCACGGTTTGGATATCTCGGCAGAACACGAACAATCGCGAGGGCATCACCATCAACAGGAGCATTCAAATTAAGACCCATTGACAGTCCAAAATCTGCATCGATATTTGACGGGTCTATATCTGGACGATCTACCTGATCCATGGGTGGTGGCGGGGGCGGTGGTTCAGCTTCTTTACGAGATGGTCGCTTAACACGGTCTTTGGTGTTAACCTCCTCCTCTCTCTCAAGACGGACGAAATCAATGGCTACACCGCCAAAAGCTTCCTCAATCTCATATTGCTGACCGGTCACCATGATTTTCATTACGAGGAATAGAGCTGTTGTCGTAACAGCAGCCAAAAACCAATTAGGTAAACCTTGGATAAATGAAGGCATGCCCGGAGACTCCTTTACCGTTCTTCTGCAGCAATGGAAATTGCTTGCACACCTGCCAGACGGATTTGATCCATAACTTCAACCAATGTACCGGTTTGAGCATTTTTATCTGCCTGAATGACAGCACCCCCCTGAGGGTTTTCGGCATGCAGACGTTCAATGTTAGCACGAACGGCATTAATGTCGACCTCACGGCGATTAATCCAAATCTCATTGTATTCATTGATTGCGACAAGAATACCTACACGGTTCTGCTTAGTGGCAGTTTGTGCATCAGGACGGGTAACATCAATACCGCTTTCTTTCACAAAAGTGGCTGTCACAATGAAGAAGATGAGCATGATAAACACGACATCCATCATTGGTGTGATGTCAATATCGGACTCTTCGGTATTTCTTTGACGTTTGCGACGCATAAGATCCCCCCTACATCAATATTAATTTATCTTCGAGTTCTGAGACAGCACGATCTGCGCGCCGTTCCAAAACAGTCGAAAAAGCAATACCAGCTACTGCGGTTACAAGGCCTGCCATTGTTGGCAGAGTTGCCTTGGATATGCCCGCAGCCATGGCTCTAGCATTTCCTGATCCAGTAATCGCCATCACATCAAACACTTCTACCATGCCAGTAACGGTCCCGACGAGACCGAGTAAAGGTGACAATGCAACAAGTGCTTTAATGGAGCCCATATTTTTCTGGGCACCGATTTTGGCAATTGAGATGAGTTGCTCTCTGATACGATGAGCCGTCCATGACTTATGATCGCTACGCGCGTTCCAAGCATTCAATGTTTCATCATGTAGTTGCACAAATCCACGTCTGAAGTAACTGAAACGTTCGTAAATCAATCCCATAAGAATGACATTAACAATCATGATGACAAACAAAACGTTGCCACCCATCTCTAGGAAGTCCCTAACGCCACGAATGGCGTTAAAGGGATTAAGAAACAGCCAGATGATCTCGCTGAATTCCATATTCGGCTCCTACCTATCGACCTTTGTTGGCTTCAGCATGCGCGGCAACAAGACCGGTAGCTTGCTCTTCAAGGATTTGAACAACTTCACGAGAACGAGAAGCCGCAACCGAATGAAGCAATAAAGTCGGAATAGCAACACAAAGACCCAGAACAGTTGTCATGAGAGCTTGTGAAATACCACCAGCCATGAGTTTTGGATCACCCGTACCAAACAATGTAATCGCCTGGAAGGTCAGAATCATACCTGTCACCGTACCCAATAGGCCCAACAATGGTGCAACACCAGAAATCAGTTTAATGGTGCTTAGGCCACGCTCAAGCGCTGGCATCTCTTTCAAGATTGCATCATCAAGTTTCAATTCGAGTGTCTCAACGTCAACCGTACGGTTGTTGGTGTAAGCTTCCCAGACGCGACCCAGTGGATTATCGCCACCAGGCTGACCCGACTCAAGCTGTTGATTTATGGATTTAGCTGTCAGTGTCAGACGGAAAATCCGCTCGAATGCCAATAGGACACCGGCAATACCAAGAAGGATAATGATGTAACCGACAAGACCACCCTGCCCGATACGCTCACTAAGATTTGGCGTCTGCAGGAAAAGATCCAAAATTGCCCCGCGAGACGGATCAACAACACCTGCAGTCAACTCACCTGGATCCGCATCAAGCAAATCGTCCGCACCATCCATGAAGCGTGCTGGTGGTTGACGACCCAGTTCAACAAATTTACCGTCACCTGCATAGCGGAGGAAACGATTATCACTAATGGCTGTAAATGGGCCAACACGGGTAATTTCTGCCGGACCAGCGATACCATCAGAGCCGACAATCTTACCGGTAAATGTTTTGACTTCACCTTGTGCTGTCATTTCTTGCTGGAGTGCATACCAGAGCCCCTCAAGCTCTTTAATCTTTGGAAGACCTTTAGACTTTGCAAGCTCATCAAGAGCAGGCAGACGACCAATAATCTCACCACTGATTATACTTGAACCGACTTGTGCGCTGGTTTCACCGGAAACCTGACGGACAACACCGAATAGTTCACCAAAAACACCAAGGCGTTCGTTTAACAAACCTTCAAGTTCAGCAAGTTGCAGTTCGTTCGCGTTAAATGTTGCTTCGAGACGCTCGCTTCGAGCCTCTTCGATACCGATTTTTCGGTTAACATTATCAAGCATAGATTTACGCTTGTTGCGCTCATTAATAAATTGGCGCTCGCGTTTTTTATTGGCTGAGTTGTCAGTAACACGACCTTCTTTGACGCGCTCAAGTAATTGTTGAAGGGTAAGTGGTTCGTCTTTAGCAGTTGCTTCAGCGTCCTGGGCAAAGACATTGGTAGCGAAAAAACCGCATACCAGAAATGTTAAAAGTGTTTTACGAAACATGATTAGTTACCCCCATTAGCGCCAAACAAAGGCACAACCATTAGATTTGGCGCGGCTTGTTCGCGGGCAATTCTTAAATTGGTGCGAATTTCAGCGTCAAAGTCACCATCTAGGTCAATCCAATCGCTAGCAGCTTGTGACCACACACCACTCTCTTCGCCGTCAAGTGTTTGATAAAGCCATGAAACGCGACCAAGACGAAGGAAATTAACAGTACGCTCGACGCCATCAACTGTAAGCT